>JAGQJA010000147.1 GCA_020430845.1 Myxococcales bacterium | reverse complement strand
CGGGCGGGAGGTCGACGTACACGTATCCCGCGAGCATGCCGGCCTCGCTGCGCAGCATGGGGGGACCTTCGACGATCGCCACATCCGCGATCTCCCCGAGCGGCACGAGGCGCGGCGCGGCGCCTCCGGGGGCGTCCTCCAGGCGACGTGTACCCCCGGACATCGCCGGCAGCTCGACCATCACGCGCCGCAGCGCTTCGGGGCTCGAGCGGAAGTCCTCGGCGTAGCGCACCGAGATCGCGTAGCGCTGCCGCCCGTCGATCGTCTCGCCCACGGGCTCACCGGCGACCGCGCGCTCGAGCGCCGCCGACACGTCGGCGATCGAGAGACCGGCACGGGCCAACGCGTCGCGCTTGGGGACGACGTCCACGTACGCGCCGCCGAGCGTGCGCTCGTAGATCACGCCTCGCGCGCCCGGGATGGCGCGGAGCGTCGCCTCGATCTCTGCGCCCGCGCGATCGATCTCGGGGAGGCTGGGGCCGAGGACCTTGACCCCGACGGCAGTGCGCACGCCGGTGGCGAGCATGTCGAGCCGCGTCTTGATCGGCATCGTCCACGCGTTGGTCCAGCCAGGCTGCTGGAGCGACGCGTCGAGCTTGCCGATCAGCTCCTCGTACGTCTCGGGGGTCCTGTCGGGCCAGACCTTGCGTAGCGGAACCTTGAGCCACTCGGGCGCCCACGAGCTGTACCACCGCGGTCGACGCAGCAACGGCCACTTGGCCTGCGGCTGGAGCTGGATGACCGTCTCGACCATCGAGATGGGGGCAGGATCGGTGGGAGTGCTTGCGCGACCGATCTTGCCGAAGACGCGCTTGACCTCCGGCATGGCGGCGAGCACCGCGTCCTGGTGGACGAGCTGTCGTTTGGCCTCCTCGATCGAGACGTTGGGCAGCGTCGAGGGCATGTAGAGCAGATCCCCCTCTCGCAGCGGCGGCATGAACTCGGTGCCCAACCGGAGATAGATGGGGACCGCGCTGATCACCGCGAAGACGCCGATGAGCACGGTCGTGAGCGGACGCCGGAGCGCGACGTGGACGAAGGGCTCGTAGACGTGCCGAATCGCCCGAGAGACGGGGTGCTTGTCCTCTCGGCGGATCTTGCCGCGGAGCAGGAGGTCGCGCAGGGCGGGGGCGAGCGTGATGCTGATGACGGCCGCGGTGAGCATCAGCACGGTCTTGGTGACCGCGAGCGGGATGAAGAGACGGCCGGCTTGGCCCTTGAGGCCGAAGATCGGAACGAACGACGCGGCGATGACGAGGAGCGAGAAGAAGATCGCCGGAGTGACCTCGCGCGCGGCCTCGTGCAGGAGCTTCATGCGTGTGGCGTGGCTCGCCGTCTCGGGGAGGTCTTCGAGCTTCTTGTGGCAGGCCTCGATCATGACGATCTCGGCGTCGACGGTCGCGCCGATGGCGATGGCGATGCCGCCGAGGCTCATGATGTTCGACGTCATGCCCAGCAGCGAGATGGGCAAGAACGACAGCAGCACCGCGAGCGGCATGCTGATCGCGGGCAGCGCGGCGCTCCGAAAGTGGAACAAGAACAAGAGGATGACGAGCGCGACGGTCACGCCCTCTTCGACCAGCGCCTTGACGAGGGTGTCGATGGCGCGGTCGATGAACGGCCCGCGGTCGTACGTGGTCACGATCTCCACGCCCTCGGGGAGGCTGCGCTGGAGCTCCTTGATGCGGTCGCGCACGCGCGCGATCACGGCGCGAGGGTTCTCGTCGACGCGTGAGATCACGATGGCGCCCACAGTCTCACCCTTGCCGTCGAGCTCTGCGGCCCCACGCCGGATCGCGGGGCCCAGGCGCACTGTGGCGACGTCGCGGATGCGCACGGCGTTGCCGACGGCGTCGACGCGCAGCGCCACGTCGCCCAAGCTCGCGAGGTCGGTGAGGTAGCCGCGCCCGCGCACGAAGTGCTCGCGCCCGCTCATCTCGATCACGCGCCCGCTCGACTCGCCGCTCGCCTTCTTGGCGGCGCGCGCCACGTCGTCGATCGAGAGCCCGTACGCGCGGAGCCGCTCGGGGTCGCACGTGACCTGGTACTCCTTCTCGTAGCCGCCCACGGTGGCGACCTGGGCGACGCCGGGCACCGCTTCGAGGGCGTAGCGCAGGGTGAAGTCCTGCAGGCTGCGGAGCTCGCCGAGGTCGCGCTTGCCCGTGTGGTCGACGAGCGCGTACTCGTACACCCAGCCGACGCTCGTCGCGTCGGGGCCGAGCGTCGGCGTCACGCCCGCGGGGAGCGTCCCGCCGAGCGTGCTCAACGTCTCGAGCACACGCGAGCGCGCCCAGTAGGTGTCGGTCCCCTCGTCGAAGACGACGTACACGAACGACATCCCGAGCATGGAGTAGCCCCGCACGGCCGAGACCTTGGGCGAGGCGAGCAGGCGGCTCGTGATGGGGTAGGTGATCTGGTCCTCGATCACCGTGGGCGAGCGCCCCGCGTACGGCGTGAAGACGATGACCTGAGGGTCGGAGAGGTCGGGGATGGCGTCGACGGGCGTGGTCCTCACGGCGCGCACCGCGAACACGGCGGCGACCACGTAGACGAAGATGACGAGCCACCGGTACCGGGCGCACGTCGCGAGGATCTTGTCGATCATCGCGCGCCGCCGCTCGCGCCGCTCGCCGTGCGCAGGCGGCTCTCCGAGTCGATGAGGAACGTCCCCGCGCTCACGACCTTGTCCCCCGCGGACACGCCGCCGAGGATCTCGACGTCGTCGCCCGTGGCCCTGCCCAGGCGAACGGCGCGCGGCGAGAGCTTGCCCTCGGCCACCTCGACGTACACGTACGCGTGCAGGCCGGTGTCGACCACCGCCCCGCGTGGGACGACGACCGATCGCCTCGACGCGCCCGTGAGCGACACCTGACCCACCTGTCCCGGCACGAGCGTGCCGCCCGGGTTCTTGACCTTCATGCGCACGCGCACCGTGCGCGCTTCGGGGCTCGCCGCCGGGTACGTCAGGTCGACGCGCGCCTCGGCTCGGACGTCCTCGCGCCCGAGCAGCGTGAACGCTCCGGGCGTGCCGACCGGGACGTCGGCGGCGTCACGCGCGTGCACGTCGGCCACCACGTAGACCGTCGACAGATCGACGATCTCGTAGAGCGTGGTCCCGGGCGTCACGTACGCGCCCAGGGTGACGCCGCGCTTCTTCACGACGCCGCCCGCAGGCGACAGTACGGGCACGACGCGCATCGGCGTCCGCGTCGCCAGCACGCGATCGATCGCCGACGACGGCATACCCAAGAGCTCGAGCCGCGCGCGCGCGGCCGCAGGGACGCCCTCGAGGGACAGCGTGCCGCCCACCGGCAGACCGGGCGCACCGGCGTCCGAGGCGAGCGCGCTCACGGACAGGAGCTCGCTCTCGGCCTTGTAGATCTCGGGGCTGTACATCGCGAACAGCTCTTGCCCTCGATGGACCTTGGCGCCGGTCTCGGTGACGGCGATGCGCTCGACGAACCCCGCAGCCCGCACGTGCACCTCGGCCAGACCGCTCTCGGGCTCGAGCACGGTGGCGGCGAGTCGTAGCGTGGGCGCGACGTCGCGCTCCGTGGCGATCGCCGTGCGTACGCCGATGCTCTGGCGACGCTCGAACGTGAGCTCGACCGGCCCGACGTCGCCGGGCAGGGTGGGGGGACCTTCGCCCATGACGCCGGCGTCGGCGGCGACGCGCTCATGGCCGGCGTGCCCCTTGTGATCCGTCGAAGGCGGCGTGGCGTCCGTGGCCGCGCCGGCGTCGGTGGGGGCCGCGGGCGGCGCGGGCTCGAACGGCTCGAGGGTCATGTGGCAGATGGGGCACTCGCCCGGCTCGTTCGAGACGACCTGCGGGTGCATGGGGCAGTGGTACTTGGGGCCCACTTGCGAGGACGGCGCCGCGTGGAGGTACGACCACCACGAACCGACGGCGACGAGCGCGCTCGCCACGACGATCACCCACCGCAGCGTGGACACCAGCTTCTGCATGCGTGCGCCGGTCATCGCGAGCCTCCGTCCGCGCGGCGTCCGCCGGCGCTCGTCGAGCGCGCGCCGACGGTCCACTCGAGCTCCGTGACGGCGTGGGCGAGGCGTACGCGCGTGTCGATGACAGCGACCTCGGCCTCGACGACGGCGCGCTGCGCTCCGAGGAGCGAGACGGCGTCTCCGTCTCCGTGGGCGTACGACGAGAGCGCGATCGCGTAGGCGCTCTGCGAGGCAGGGAGGGCTCGCGACACGAGGGCGTCGAGCTTCTCTGCGTACGCGACCGCGTCGGCGTTGGCGCTCGCGACCTCGGTCACCACGCGTGCGCGGGCCTCACGGGCCTCGCTGTGCGCGGCGATCGCGCGCGAGGCTCCGGCGCGGGCGAGGTCCTTCTCGGGGCCCCATAGCCACGGCAGCGTCGTCGTGAGTGTGAGCGCGTAGCCGTGCCCGGGGATGGCCCCGGTGGGCGCGGTCCAACCGGCGGTCACCGACCACTTGGGCCAGCGCGCCTCTTGGCGGAGCGCCGCGGCCTCTTCGTCGAGGGCGCGCGCGTTCGCGTCGACGGCGCGCACGTCGGCGCGGCCTTCGCGAGCCATGCGGAGCGCGGTGCGTGCGTCGATCACGCTCGACTTGGCGTCGCCGAGCGGGACGACCTCGAGCGCGGCGTATGGGTCGCGGCGGAGCAGCGCGTTGAGCTGCGCCTTGGCGCGCGCGATCGCCGCGGTCTCGGTCGCGAGGTCTGCGTCGACCATCGCCCGCTGCGCCTCGGCGCGCGCGACGTCGACCGCGCGCGCGCCTCCCGCGGCGAGCCTCGCGCGGGTCACCTCGACGATCTGCGTCAGCGCCCTCGCGTGCGCGAGGTGGGCGTCGTGCCGGAGCGACGCGGCCTGCACCTCGACGAACGCGTGCGCGACGTCTCGTGCGACGTGGCGCTCACGATCGCTCGCGCTCTGCTCGAGGGCGGTGGCGCGGATCTCGTCGGCGCGCTGACGGGCGCCGAGCGCACCGTTCGCCGGAAAGGACTGGCGCACGCTGACCGACACCATCATCGCGTCGCCGAGGGCCCACGGCCGAGCGAGCGGCACCCGGAGCGCCGACCCGATGAGCTCGGGGGCCGGCAGCGCACCGCGTGCCTCACCGGCCTCGCGCGTGGCTTGGGCAGCTTGACGTGTGGCGTCGATCGCGTCGCTCCTTCGCACAGCGATCCGGATCGCGGCGTCGAGCGTGAGCGGGCGCGGCACGTCGTCCGCGGCGCGCTCGGGTGCCGCGGTCTGTGGCGTCTCGGCGTAGGCGCGAGCGCAGATCGTGGAGGTGGCGCAGATGAGCGCGGCGCACGCGGTGTGCGCGACGAGTCTTCGTAGCATGGGTCCTCTGTGCGACGCGTCGGGGCGCGTCGGAGCTCAAGGCGGAGGCGTGCGCCCGCGAGCGCAGTCTCGCGGTGTGCGCGCGGCGCAGGGCCGCCGCCGGCTCAGGACAGGGACACGACGACAGGGACGCGATGCTCGAGCGGGCCGCATCTGGGGCCAGCGCGCGCGTCGACGAAGCGAGCGAGGGGAGCGGCCGCGAAGCCCGCGAGGGCAGGGGCCGGTAGGGTGGCGTCCGGTGCGAGCGCTGGAGGCGGTACCGACGCGCGTGGGGCGTCGGCGGAGACGCCGCCGTTGGGGGTCCCGAAGGTGTGCGCTTCGCAGCAGTGGTGCTCGGGCGGCGCGATTTCGGGCGCGTCGCGCCGCTCCTCGTGCGATCGGGCGCAGCAGTCCTCGAGCGAGACCGCGGCCATCGGCGCGCAGTAGAAGTAGCCCCGACCGGCCAGCGTGACGGTGAAGAGCACGGAGAGCGCGGTCACCAGCGAGAGCGCGCGCCTGGAGACGCGGCCGCGCGCGGCGCCGCGCCTCGCGACTCGCGCGAGCGCAACGAGCGATGCCATCGCGCGCCGGACCATGACTCCACTCTTGTCCCGCACCACGGTCGGCGCAAGCGCCAAGGCGGAAAACTCAGTAGTTTTGCTTATTTAAGTGGCTGCAAGCGCGGCGTCCGCGACGGCGAGAGCGGTCGCGCGCGCGAGCAGGATGCCGTTGCGGTGGTGGCCGGTCGCGAGCACGAGCCCCGCGACGCCCGACGGCCCGACGAGCTCGACGTCTCCCTCCGGGCACGGGCGGAAGTTGCACCACGTGCGCACCAGCTCGGCCGCGCGCAGCGAAGGCACGTTGGCGAGCGCGCCGCCGAGGATGTCGGAGACGCCCCCGGCCGTCACCTCGCGCCGGTGGCCCACCTCTTCCATGGTGCTCCCTGCGACGACGCGCCCGTCGCCGCGTGGCACGACGTACGTGTGCCCGCCGAAGACGATGCGACGGAGCCGCGGTGGGCGTTGATCGAGCTCGACCATCTGCCCGCGCACGGGGCGCACGCGGGGGACCGGGGAGGGCACGCCAGGCACCAGCGAGGACCAGCTGCCCGCCGCCAGGACGGTGACGTCGGCCTCGAGCTCCTCCTGGCCGTCGAGCTCGACGCCCGCGCAGCGCTCCCCGCGCATGACCACCCGAGAGACGGTCGTGCCCGCGCGGATGGTCACGCCGGCGTCGGCGCACGCCGCGACGAGCGCACGGAGCAGCCGGGGCGGGTCGACCTGCCCGTCGCGTGCGAACCAGGCCGCGCCGCGGCACGCGCCGACCTCGGGCTCGATCTCTCGCGCTCCGCGCTCGCCCGTGAGCGTCGCAGCCTCGATTCCACGCTCACGCTGCGCCGCCACCTCGCGTCCCAGCGCGGCGAGCTCCTCGTCGTTCCGCGCGATGGTCAGGATCCCGCAGCGTCGGAAACCGACGTCGATGCCGGTGAGCTCGCGGAGCTCGCTCGCCCACGCCTCGTGCATCTCGCGCGCGGCCACGAACGCGTCGAGCTCGCGTGGGTTGCGCGCCTCGACCTGCGCGCCCAGGATGCCCCCGGCCGCGCTCGACGCCTCGGCGCCCGGAACGGATCGTTCGAGGACGACGACGTCACGCACACCTCGAGAGGCGAGCTCGAGCGCGGACGCGCAGCCCATGACGCCACCACCGATCACGACCGCTCGCATGCGCGCCCTCATACCACCTCTGGCTCGCGATGGCAGCGCGCGGGGCCGTTGACGGTGGGCCGCGAGAGGACGATGCTGACCGGCGGTGACGCCGCGAAATCGCCTCCGCTCCGTGCTCTCGGGCGCCTGCCTCGTGGCGGGGTGCGCGGCGACCGTGCACGACCCGAGCGCGCGGCGGGAGGGCAGAGACGCACGGCCCGCGCCCACGGCGGTCGCGCCGGCCCGCGGGCTCGACGCGAGCGCGCTCCTGGCGGTGCTCCCCGACGGCGCCTCGCCGTTCGCGCCGGCGCTCACGCGCGTCGCGCCCGAGCCGGCCCAAGGACGAGGCGCCAAGGTGGCCGACGTCGAAGGGTGCGCGGAGTGCCACGCAGACGTCGCGCTCCAGTGGGGCCGCAGCGCGCACGCGTTCGCGTCGTTCGACAACCCGGTCTACCGCACCGTCGTCGACGGCTTTCGCCACGATCGCGGCGAAGAGAAGAGCCAGTTCTGCGGCGGCTGTCACGACCCCGCGCTCCTGCTCGACGGCGCCATGCGCGCCGAGATCAAGCCTGCCGACGCGCGGGCGCGCGCCGGCGTGAGCTGCCGCGTGTGTCATGGCGTCACGCACGCGCGCGCCGACGGCAACGGGAGCTACGATCTCGACCTGGGCGCGACCGTGGTGCCGCGCGACGGCGAGCCGGAGAGCCGGCTGAGGCATCGCGCGACGGTCGCGCGCGCGACGCTGCGCACGGCGGAGATGTGCGCGACGTGTCACAAGGCCTTCCTCGATCCCTCCACGGGCAACGCCGCGCACCTGGTCGGCCAAGACGACGCGACGCCGTGGGCGCGCTCGGCGTTCGCCGGGAGCCACGGCGCGCGCATCGACGACGACGTCGAGCGCCGTCGCTGTCAGGACTGTCACATGCCCGCGGTCGACGTCGTGCTCGGCGACGCCGGGGCCAAGCGCGGAAAGGTGCGGAGCCACGAGTTCCTGGGCGGGCACACGTGGCTCGCGGCGATGCTCGGCGATCGGCAGCTCACGGCCCGCGCGGCCTCGTTCTTGAAGGGGCGCGTGTCGCTCGATGTCGCCGCCGTGCGCGTGGGCGGCGCGCGGACGCTCCTCGGGACCGATCCCGCGGCGGTACGCGAGGACGACGCCGTGGTGCTCGATCTCGTGATGCGGAACCTCGACGTGGGACACGCCTTTCCTGGCGGCGTCCGCGACGCGCAGGACACGTGGCTCGAGGTCGTCGTCACCGACGCGTCCGGCATTCCCTACGCAGGCCCCCTGGTCGGCCACCTGCTGAAGGGTCGGGCGCGGACCGGGCAGCCCTCGCAGGCAGGCGAGCCCTTCTCCTTCTCCGCGCCTCCCTACGAGATCTCGGGTGTCGAAGCCGGGGACTACACGCTGCTTCCCTCGTGCCCCTCCCCGCGCGAGCTCGGCTGGTCGAGCATCGAGGAGCACGCGGTCGCGTCGCTCCAGCCAGGCGAAACGCGGGTCGTCCGCTTGGTCCTCCTGTCCCTCTGACGGCCACCGGGCGACCACGGCCGCGCCGGCCGGGCTCACGCTCGATCGTCCCTCGCCACCGGGGCAGATTGCCAGAAGGCTCGAGCCGTCTCCCTCGAGCCCCTGGTTTGCTCCGATCGGCCGCAACGGGAGCGCGACGGCCCCGATGGGTCCCTCGTGGAGGTCTTTCCCTCCACCCGAGCCGGGCGTTCGCGCCCGAGGAGACCCGTCATGTCCGACCTGCGAACCCTGTTCCCGGCCGCGCTCGCCGTGGCCGTCGTCGCGCCCGCGGCCCTAGCACAAATGCCAGAGGAGCCGGGCACCGTTTCCCTCGCTGCCACGCCGCGGCCGACCACGGCGGTCCGCTCCCGCCACGGCATCACGCTCGGCACGGACGGCCTGACCGGGATCGGCCGCGCCTACGAGGTCCGCTTCGAGCCGGGTCGAATGGTGCTCCAGCCCGCCCTCGGGCGCCGGGCTCCGCGGAGCTTCCCCCTGTCGTTCGCGCTGGAGAGCGTGACCCGCGGCGACGCCCTCGTGCACCTGGCCGAGGCCGGCGTCGAGCCGTCGCGCTCGGGCGACCGGGTGGTCTACGCGCGCGGACCGGCGATCGAGGAGCGCTACGACGTCGACGCCGACGGCGTCCGGCAGAGCTTTCTCTTCGAGAGCCTGCCGCCGGGCTCCGGCGACCTCGTCGTGCGCGGTCGGCTCGGGACCGAGCTCACCGCGCGCGCGGACGGGAGCGGAGGGCTCGCCTTCGACGTCTCCGACCTCGGCGGGGTCCACTACGGAGCGGTCACCGGCATCGACGCCGACGGCGTCGCGGTGGCCGGGTCCCTGCGCGTCGTCGACGACGCCCTCGAGCTCGTGCTGCCGGGCGCCTTCGTCGACCGTGCCGCCTTCCCGCTGCTGCTCGATCCGCTCATCGGCCCCTCGATCGCGGTCGACGACACCTCCGAGATCGACGTCCTGCCCGACGCGGCCAACAGCGGGCCCGACACCCTCTCGAACGACCTGAGCCTGGTCGTCTGGGAGCGCGTGTTCTCCGCCTCGGACACCAAGATCTACGGGCAGCTGGTCTCGTCCCTGGGGGGCCTGTGGGGTGGGCCGATCTCGATCAGCGGGGGTGTGGGAGTGCTCGCGACCGACCCCGCCGTCGCCTACGTCACGGCGGAGGGCACCTGGCTCGTCGCGTACGTCTACCAGCCCTTCGCGGCGGCCGTGCCCCTGGTGTACTGCCGGACGATCAGCAAGATCGGGAACCGGATCTCCCAGGCCGTCCAGGTCAGCGGCTCCGCCTTCTCCCAGTCCCGCCCGGACGTCGGCGGCGACTGGACGAGCTCCGACAACGAGGCCTTCATCGTCTGGGAGCAGGAGGGAACGGGCATCCGCGGCCGCACCGTCACGGCGACCTATCCCGACGACGGCCCTCCCGTTGCGAACGGCCCCGCGTTCACGATCGGCACTGGCTTCACGCCGCTCCGGCCGCGGATCTCGAAGGCCGTCGACCGGGGGGTCGACTTCCTCGTCGTCTGGGACGCCGACGTCGGGGGAGGCCGGCACTACGTCTACGGGAGGATGTACGACCGCGACGGGAACCCGCAGACGCCCGCGAGGCCGCTGTACGACAGCGCCTTCTACGACCACCGCAACCCCGACTGCGACGGGGACGGCGACGCGTTCCTGGTCGCGTGGCAGCGCTCGGAGGAGCCCCTGTCGACGACCCCCTACGACATCGTCGTGCGCGCGATCACGTGGGACGGGTCCGACCTGATCCTCGACCAGCCCGTGCGGCCGATCGAGGCCGGCACGGACGACAACGAGCGCGCTCCCTCGGTGGCCATGACCGCCTCGAACGCGATCGTGTCCTACCTCGACGCGGACCCCTCGGGGACCAACGTCTACGTGAAGAACGTCGACCCGTTCACGGGCTACCGCAAGGGCGAGCTCCGGATCGCGGACGGCGTCCAGTCCCTCCAGACGACCGTGGTCCCCACGCTCGGGGACGACGTGCTGGTCGTCTGGGACGACTTCCTCTCCTTCGACATCTTCGCTCAGCTCTACGACGGCGTCGGGGAGACGATCTACCGCGGCGGGAGCTGCGGCGTAACGGGCCGAACGGTGATCCCCCTCGCGATCGCCGACAACGACGAGTTCCGCATCCACCTGCGCAACGCCACGCCGAACGTCCTCGCCGCCTGCGTCACCGGCCTGTCCGAGGCGCCGATCGGCTGCGGCTCGTGCACCCTGCGCCCGAGCGTCGAGGCGGTCTACTACGACACGACCGACGCCAACGGCCACGCCAGCGTGAACGTCCCGCTCCCCGCGTCCTACGGCGGCGCGACCTTCTACGCGCAGTGGGTGACGTTCGTGCCGGCCGGCGCCTGCCCGCTGGCGCCGCTGGACTTCTCGGAGACGCTGCGCACGACGATCGACTCCGCTCCCTGAAGCCGCGCGGCCCCCGGCGGGGGCGCGAGAGCCGCGCGGCCTCGCGCCCGCGGTGGGAAGACGAGTGCCGCGCTCAGCCGTTCTGCAAGATCTGGACGGTGACGTCCTCGAACGTCAGCCAGTAGAAGAAGCGGTGCCGCGGCGGGAAGTTGGCCATGTTGCCGGGGGGCGGCAGCTGGTCGTCGTGGAAGATGCACTGGATCTCGAGGTCGTCGGGATCCGTCGCTCCGTCAGCGGGGCTCATCGGGCTGAAGATTCCGCCGCTCTGGTTCTGGACCGTTCCGTCGATCGCGCTGCGAACGCCCTCGGAGACCTTGAAGGCTCCGAACCAGGCGGGGGCCGTCGGTCCGGAGTAGGGGTTCACGAACGGCTTGCCGTTCAGGGTGACCCGCGCCGGCCCGAAGGAGGCCAGGTGCTGGAAGACCGTCGGCATCAGCGGGCCGCCGGCGCCGGTGTT
>JAGQJA010000146.1:31437-32044 GCA_020430845.1 Myxococcales bacterium | reverse complement strand
CCGCGCTTCGACTACGGGCGCGTCACGCCCACGTTCCACGTCGGCGACAACGGCGTGCTCGCGGAGACGCCCGCGGGCGACAAGCTCGTGCTCTCGACGTCGTCGAGGCTCGCGTGGAAGGCGCGCCCCGGCGGAGGAATGCGCGCCGAGGTGACGGTGGGCCCGGGCCGTCCGCTCTGGTGCGTGCTGGCGTGGGGACTCGCGTCGATCGAGCACACCGACGCGTACCGCCCGTTCGAGCACCTGCGCGTGACGCGGCGCAAGTGGCGCGAATACGCCGCGCGGCTCGACTACGACGGGCCGTGGCGACACCACGTGCTGCGCGCGGCGCTCACCCTCAAGATGCTCATCTACGCACCCACCGGCGCCATCGTCGCCGCCCCGACCACGTCGTTGCCCGAGTGGATCGGCGGCACGCGCAACTGGGACTACCGGTTCATGTGGGTGCGCGACGGCGCGATGGCGATCCGCGCGGCGAACCTCATCGGCTACGGCGCCGAGGCGCGCGACTTCTATCACTTCGTGCGCGACGCCGTGGACACCGAGCTCGGCATGCAGCTCATGTACACGATCGACGGGCAGCCGGTGCCCGAGGAGCAGGAGCTGA
>JAGQJA010000146.1:22872-31399 GCA_020430845.1 Myxococcales bacterium | reverse complement strand
CGCGATCAGGTCCAGCTCGACACGACCGGCGCCGTGGTCGACGCGGCGCACCTGTTCGAGAAGTTCGGGGGCACGCTGCCGCTCGGCGCGTGGCAGACCCTGTCGGGCATCGTCGACCGCGCCGTCGCGACCTGGCAGGAGCCCGACCACGGCATCTGGGAGCCGCGCAGCGGGATGCGCCACAACGTGCACTCGAAGCTGATGAACTGGCTCGCCATGGATCGCGGCGCCGACCTCGCGCTGTCGTTCGGACGAAGGGACCTCAGCGCGCGCTGGGCCGAGTGCGCGAGGCTCATCCACGAGGACGTGTGCGCGCGCGGGATGGACGCGTCGCGTCAGCACTTCGTGAGCGTGTACGGCGAGGAGCGCCCCGACGCGACGCTGCTCTTGCTCGGCGTGCACGGCTTCCTCAAGGACTCCGACCCGCGCGGCGTGCGGACGGTCGACTGGGTGCGCGAACGCCTCGGCACCGGCCCGTTCATCCACCGCTACCTGGGCGACGACGACGACGGCGTCGGCGGCGCAGAGGGCGCGTTCATCCTCTGCGGCTTCTGGCTCGCCGAGGCCCTCGCCCTGCAGGGACGACTCGACGAAGCGCAGCAGGTCTTCGTCGCGCATGCCGAGGCCTCGAACCACCTCGGGTTGCTCGCCGAGGAGATCGACACGAGCAGCGGCATGTTGCTCGGCAACTTTCCGCAGGCCTTCAGTCACCTCGGCCTCATCAACGCGGCGATGCGCATCGACCGCGCGCTGCGCCTCCGCGACGAAGGCTCGTCGCAGGCTCCCCACCTCGTCGGTCCGCTCTCGCGTCGCGCGACCTGAGCGCCGCGCGGTCAGGCGCCGCGGAAGGCCGTGAGGTCGGGCAACGGCGCCCGCGCCACCCGTGAGAGCGCGCGACAGAGGTCGCGGTGCGCGGGCTCTCGCGACAGCGCGAGCGCGAGCGCGGCGGGCGCGTCGAAGGCCGCCGCGTTCGTTTGCCTCGCCTGGTGGACCTGGGCGAAGTCGCGGGGGACCCGCACCGTCCAGTTGTCGTCGTCGATGACGCCGGGGCGATTGTAAGTGGCCGATTCTCCTAGCCAATCAGAGACAAACAGCATCACCCGACGTGCCCGCGTGGTGAACAGCGCCGCGAGCTCGAGCAGGCCGAGCGCGCGCGGGTAGGTCTCGAGCCAGCGCGTGATCGCCGGCGCCTCGTCTCCCCCGACGCGGCGCGCGAGGTATGTCGCGCGCGCCCGCGCCGTGCCGTCCGCGGCCCAACCGTCGAGCAGGCCCCAGAGCGGCGGCGTGTCGTGCGTCCCGACCATGACCCAGTCCTCGGGCTCGGCGCGGTCGAAGTGATAGACGTCGCGAGGGTCGTCGACGCGCGTCTTCTGCGTCACGCGAAAGCGCCCGATGCCGTGACGCGCCAAGACGCGCCCGAGCGGATAGGGCTGCGTGCTCAGCACCTCGCACGCGATGTCGTCCACGCCTCGCCCTCGCGCGCGCAGCGCGTCGACGATGACGTCCACCCGGCGGGCGTACCGCGCGACCTGCGCGTCGTCCAGATCGCGCACCCACCCGTCCGCGTGCGGCGCGACCGCGACGTCCACCTGGTCGAGGCGCGGGATGGCGAGCGAGGTGAGGGCAGGGTGGCGCGCGCCCGGCGGCGACCCCTCGGGCGTGCAGAACAAACGCGCCCCGGCCTGCACGGCCGCGAGCGGATCGACCGCGTCGTCGCGGTAGGCCCACGGGCACACGAGCGCGTGCGGGTGGTCGAGGCGCACGCCGTCGTACTCGTCGAGCATCTTCTCGACGCGCTCGGCGAAGAACGCGTCGGCCAGCGGCTCGCGCGGATCGAGCAGCGGGTACCCCCACGGCTGCCCCTCGGGGTTGGTCCGGCTCGGCGGAGCGCCCATCGCGTAGTCGCGCAAGAGCAGCCCGCGCGCGCGCCAGCGGTCGGCGAGCGCCATCCCGGCCTGGAGATCTCCGAGGACGCGGAGACCGAGCCGCGCCGCTCGCGCGCGGGCCTCTTGGTGCTGCGAGAGCAGCGTCCACTGCACGAGCGCGTGCGCGCGGAACGCCGAGGGCTCCGCGTCGCGCAGCGGGGCCAGCGCGGCCCGAGGATCGCGAGCGTCGACCGGCGCCGACATGCGCGTCGCGAGGCGCGCGCCTTCGTCGTCGTGCGCGGCCCACGCCTCGGGGTGCTCGCTCCCGTATCGGCGCGACAAGAGCAAGAACGCCGCGTCCGCGTCGGGCCAGCCCGCGCCGCGCACGCCGAGGTCTCGGAGCCCGTGCTCGACGTCCTCGGGCAGCGTCGTGCCGGCCCGCGCCTCGAGCGCGCGCGTGAGCAAACGCGCGGCTTCGAGGGCGCGTCCGAGGTCCGCGCGCGCCCCGCCTTCTGCAGCGGTCGAGCTGCCGGTCGCCGCGCGCTCGAGCGCCGCAGCGACCTCCGCGGTCTCGAGCAGCGGCGTCGCACCGCCCGCGAGCCGCGCGGGAGACAGCAGGCTCTCGCACCGCGCGAACGCCGTCCCGTCGAAGGGCGAGCGGTTGCCCTCGGTGATCCGCCCGGGCGGTCCGAGCTGGATGTCGGTGACGCCCTGATCGGCCAGGTAGGCGAGCAGCCCCTCGGCGCCGAGCGACGCGAACGAGCCGGCCCCCGTCTCCTCGTGCGCGAGCGATGGGAACATGCGGTCGTGCACGCCGCACACGAGCCGCGTCACGCCCGCCGCTGCGAGCCCGTCCGCGACGAGCTCGCGGGCCGGTCGCGCGCCGCTCACGAATCCGTCACGAGCGCGCGCGCGAGATCGTAGCCCGTGAGCACACCGACGAGAGACCGCTGACGTGTGGCGAGGATGCGCCGCGTGCTCATCGAGGCCATGGCGCCGGCCGCCCGGTAGAGCGGCGTCTTCTCATCGTAGCAGATGGTCTCGTAGCTCATCACCTGCTCGACCGCTTGCACACGAAACGCTGCCGGGAGCCCGCGCGCGCGGATCGCCTCGCGCTGGGTGAAGACGCCGATCGGCATCGTCCCGTCGACGACCACGAGGCCCCGCACGTTGGTGGTCTGCAGCTGCGTCAGCGCGGCGTCGATCGACTCTCCGAGGTCGATGGTCTCGGCAGGCGACGACATGAACTCCGAGATCGGCGTCTCGATGTGGCGCTCGACGGCGATCTTGAGCACGTCGCGCGTGGTCACCGCGCCCACCGGCGCGCCGTCGCGCGTCACGTACACGCGGTGCACGCGCTGACCGACGAGGATGCGCACGGCGTCGAGGAAGTCATCGTCCTCCTTCACCGTGAGCACCGGCGACGTCATCACGTCCTTGACCGTGACCGGCGTGTCGTCGAGCGTCGGGCGGTCGGTGCCCGTGCTCACCACGAAGTTGCCGCTGCGCAGCACGTCGGTGAACGACACGACGCCCACCGCGCGCCCCGCCGCGTCGAGGACGAGCGCCGCGGTGAAGTCACCCGCCTCGAGCGTCCGCACGACGGACGGGAGGCTCGCGTCCTCGGTCGTGGTCGCGATGCGCGGGCTCATCACGTCTCGAGCTCGGAGTGCGTCACCCATGCGCAACAAACTACCACGCCCCGCGCCGCGCGGGCACGGGGACACACGCCTTGGTCTCACCGTGACGGTGGACTAAGGTCCGGGCAGAAAGGAGACGCCGTGTCGACGATCCTCGTGTCCAACCGCCTCCCCGTGACGCTCCACGCCGATCAGGGGGACGTCGTCCTGAAACCGTCCGCCGGCGGCCTCGCCACGGCGCTCGGCAGCGTGCACGCGCGCGGCGACACGAAGTGGGTCGGGTGGCCAGGCGACGTGGCGCGCCTCACGGCGACCGAGCGCGACGCGCTCGACCGTCGGCTCCAGGACGCGCGGCTCGTGCCCGTACACCTGACGCCGTCGGAGGTGCAGCGGTACTACGACGGCTTCTCGAACGGCGTGCTCTGGCCGCTTTGTCACTACCTGCTCGACAAGGTCAACCTCGAGGCCACGCGCGACTGGGTCGCCTACCGGCGCGTCAACGAGCGCTTCGCCGACGCCGTCGCCAAGGTCACGAAGCCCGGCGACGAGGTCTGGGTGCACGACTACCAGCTCGCGCTCGTTCCACAGCTGCTGCGATTGCGGCAGCCCGAGGCCAAGATCGGGTTCTTCCTCCACATCCCGTTCCCCAGCGCCGAGGTCTTTCGCATCCTGCCGTGGCGCGAGGACCTGGTCCGCGGCCTGCTGGGCGCCGACCTCGTGGGCTTCCACACGGCGGCCTACGCCTTCCACTTCGCCTACGCCGCGGCGCAGTTGCTCGGCATCGAGCCCGCGTTCGACGTGCTCAAGCACGACGAGCGGGCCGTGCGCTTCGGCGCGTACCCCATCGGCATCGACGCGAGCGCCTTCGAGGGGCTCGCGCGCGACGAGAACGTCCGCGCCGACGTCGCGCGCATCCGCGCGTCGGCCGCCGGCAAGCGCATCGTGCTCGGGCTCGACCGCCTCGACTACACCAAGGGCATCCCGCGGCGGTTGATGGCGATCGGCAAGCTCCTCGATCGCGAGCCCGGGCTGCGCGACAAGCTGCACTTCATCCAGCTCGCGATGCCCACGCGCGAGAAGGTCGACAGCTACGCGGACTATCGGCGCACGGTCAACGAGCTGGTCGGGCGCATCAACGGCACGTACGGCACGCCCACGTCGGTGCCGATCCACCTGCTCCACCGCATGATCGGCCCCAAGGAGCTGGCGGCGCTCTACGGCGCGGCCGACGTGATGCTCGTCACGCCGCTGCGCGACGGGATGAACCTCGTGGCAAAGGAGTACGTCGCGTCACGTGTCGACGACGACGGCGTGCTCGTGCTCAGCGAGTTCGCAGGCGCGGCGACCGAGCTGCAAGAGGCCGTGCGCGTCAACCCGTACGACATCGACGGCGTCGCCGCGGCGCTCGCGCGCGCCATGCGCATGCCCCCCGACGAGCAGCGCCTCCGCATGCAGGCGCTGCGCAAGCGCGTCTCGGCGCACGACGTGGGCCACTGGGCGCGCTCGTTCCTCGAGCACCTCGAGGCCGCCTCGTCCCCGATGAGCCGCCGCTCGCCGGCGCCTCCGCCGTCGGTCACGCTCACCCGTCGCGTCGAAGAGCTCGACAGCGCGCCCGAGCTGGTGCTGCTCCTCGACTACGACGGCACGCTCGTGCCGTTCGCGTCGATGCCCGACCTCGCCATCCCCGACGAGTCGCTCATCCAGACGTTGATGGCGCTGTCCGCCCGTCCGGGGACGCAGGTGCACCTCGTCAGCGGCCGCGACCGCAACTCGCTCGAGCGATGGTTCGGCGCGGTGCCGGTCGGCCTCCACGCCGAGCACGGGTACTGGTCGCGCGAGAGCATCGAGGCGCCCTGGCTCAGCAACAGCGACGCCGACCTCGGCTGGAAAGACGCCGTGCGCCGCATGCTCGACGACGTGGTCGCGCGCACCGAGGGCAGCTTCGTCGAGGAGAAGACGGCCGCCCTGGGGCTCCACTACCGCGCGACCGAGCCGCAGCTCGCCGTGCGTCGCCTCGACGAGCTCAAGGCGCGGCTCCACGGCTTCATGAAGGAGCACGGCGACGTCGAGATGCTCGAGGGCGCCAAGGTGTTCGAGGTCCGCCTCCGCGGCATCAACAAGGGCATCATCGCCTCCCGGCTCGCGCAGGCGCACCCACACGCCGCCGTGCTCGCCATCGGCGACGACCGCACCGACGAGGACATGTTCGCCGCGCTCCCCGAGCGAGCCGTGACGGTGCACGTGGGCAGCGGGCCGACGCGGGCGCACTATCGCGTGGGCAACGTCGTCGAGGTGCGCGCGCTGCTCGACACGTTGCGATCGACGCCGCGCTGACCGGTTTTGTCCGCGCTCGCGCCGCCGTCGGAGTAAGCTCCCCGCCGAAATGCACATTGAAATCGCGCTGGTGGCCCTGTTCGCCGTCGCGACGGCGGTGGCCCTCGTCGCGCGCCGTTTCAAGCTCCCTTACACCGTCGCGCTGGTCATCGCCGGCCTCGCGCTGGGCACGGCGCGCGCCTTCGAGGCGCCGCGCCTGACCAAAGAGCTGCTCTACGCCGTCTTCTTGCCGGGGCTCCTCTTCGAGGCGGCGTACGCGCTCGAGTTCCGTCGCTTCTGGCAGAACAAGCTCGCGGTCTTCTCCCTCGCGATGCCCGGTCTCGTGGCCGCCATCGCGATGACCGCCGGCGTGCTGGTGCCCGCGGTCAACGGGCTGCACTTCGTCGACCACTACACGCTCGGCGAGGGCCTCGTCTTCGCCTCGCTCATCGCCGCGACCGACCCCATCGCCGTCGTCGCGCTCTTCAAGACGTTCGGCACACCCAAGCGCCTGGCGGTGCTCGTCGAGGGCGAGAGCCTGCTCAACGACGGCACGGCGGTGGTCGTCTTCTCGCTCGTGCTGGCCCTCGTGATGGGCAAGCCCATGTCGCTCTCTCTCGCCATCCTCGACTTCGCGCGCGTCGTCGGGATGGGCGTGCTCATCGGCGCCGCGGTCGGCTACGCCGTCTCGATGGTCATCCACAAGGTGGACGACCCGATGATCGAGATCACGCTCACGA
This sequence comes from Myxococcales bacterium, assembly GCA_020430845.1. Taxonomy (GTDB): domain Bacteria; phylum Myxococcota_A; class Polyangia; order Polyangiales; family Polyangiaceae; genus Labilithrix. The sequence continues at coordinate 24,841 of JAGQJA010000146.1, read as the reverse complement.
CGATCGGGGCGTACGGGTCGTTCGTCGCGGCGGAGTTCTTCCACTACTCGGGCGTCATCGCGGTCGTGACGTCGGGCATGCTCTGCGGCAACTACGCGGCGCGCACGGGCATGAGCGCGTCGACGCGCGTGGCCGTCTCGAGCTTCTGGGAGTACCTCGCGTTCGCGCTCAACTCGCTCGTCTTCCTCCTCATCGGCTTCGAGGTCAAGGTCGAGAAGATCCTCGAGGCCTGGAAGCCGATCCTCATCGCCTACGTGTCCGTGCTCTTGGTGCGCGCGATCGTGATCCATGTCGTCGGATTCTTGCTGCGCGGCACGCGGGAGCGCTTCCCGCTCGCGTGGGCGAACGTGCTCACGTGGGGCGGGCTGCGCGGCAGCCTCTCGATGGTGCTCGTGCTCGCCTTGCCGCAGGAGTTCCCGCACCGAGACCTCGTCGTCGCGATGACGTTCGGCGTCGTGATCCTGTCGATCCTGGTGCAGGGGCTCACGATGGGACCGCTGCTCCGGAGGCTCAAGCTGGTGGGCATCAGCGAGGGGCGCGCCGAGTACGATCGGCTCAAGGGGGCGCTCAGCGCCGTGAACGCGGCGCTCGTCGAGGTCGAGAAGATGGAGATCGAGCGCGGCATCCCCAAGGTCGTGACCGACGAGGTCCGCGCGCACTACGCGCGACGGGCCGACGAGTACGAGGAGGCGGTCGCGGACCTGCACCTCAAGGCCGAGCGGCTGCTCGAAGAGGACCGACTGCGGGCAGCTCGGCGCGCGCTCATCGCCGAGAAGGACGCGCTCGTCACCGCGTACAAGTCCGGGCAGATCGCCGAGGAGAGCTACGAGCACCTCGTCGCCGACGTCGACGCGCGCCTGTTCGAGCTCGAGGCCGGCGAGAGCGACGGACACTGACGCGCGGCGGCGTCTCCTGCGGCCGCGGCGTCAGTCGGCGAACGCCCACGACACGCCGATGAACGGCGTGAGGTTCTGCGTGCCGTGCACCGCGCGGCCCGTGAGCGGGCCCGTGGTGCGTCGGTCGTAGTAGCGAACGCGGTACTGGAGCCGCAGCACGAGGTCGAGGCGCTCGAAGAGGGCGATGCGGCCGCCGGCGCCGAGCACCCAAGCCACCGTGGGCGACGTGCGCAGCGATCCGTTCACGTCGCCGCCCGAGGTGGGCAGATCGTCGCGGGCGTCGTCCCGGCGCACGCCGTAGAGCCCGTAGCCCAGCTCGGCGAAGAGCGCGCGCCACTCGGCGCGTACGAACGGACCCATCCACAGCTCCGCGAACGCGCCGCCGACGCGGTTCGTCGTGACGGCGGCGTTCTGCGCGTCGAACGCGACGAAGCGCCCGGCCTCGCGCCGCCCCACGTCGAGCTGGAGGTAGCCGCCCACGGTGAACGGGCCCCAGAAGCGGAAGCCGAGCATCTGCGCGAGGCCGAGCTGCGTCTCCTCGACGAGCCGCTCGCCCTTCGCGCCGCCGATCTCGGTCTTCACCTGCTGCTCGAAGCGCGAGAACGTCAGGCCCCCGTCGAGGCGGAAGCGCGGGTCGGCCGCGAGGGCGGGGCGGGGCGCGAGCGCAGAGAGGCATGGCGCGACGAAGGCGGAGAGCGCGACGGCGCGGAGGGCGCGGGTGGACATGTCCCGTACCTTACACGAGGGGCGCGAGGTCACGCCTCGGCGGCGCGACGGCGACGTCGACGCGCGTGCAGCACGCGTGCGAGCGCGACCATCGCGAGCGTGACGCCGACCCACGCGAGCGCGCACGTGGCGACGTCGAGCCTCGGACCGATGATCGAGCGCAGGCTCGCGGGGTGTCGGCCGTACACCCACGCGACGTGCACCACGTAGACCGCGAGCGAGTGATGGCCGAGCACGCGAAGCCATGCGTCGATCGTGCGCGTCCACGTCGTGCCCTCGCTGCCGGCGCGCGTGTCGGCGTAGGCGAGCGCGGCGCCGGCGCCCGACACCAGCGCGAGGTCGAGCAG
>JAGQJA010000146.1:2751-22785 GCA_020430845.1 Myxococcales bacterium | reverse complement strand
GTACATAGCGGCGCGGCGGGAGCAGGCGCGCGGGGCCCTCGGCGAGCGACGCGACGAGCGCGCCCGCGAACGCGTACCCGACCCAGGGCAGCAGCGGGAACTGCGACGGTACGGCGTTCGAGATGTACGGCCGCACCGCGATCGGCAGGCGCGAGACGTCGAGGCCGCGCACGATGGGGGCGGCGGCGAACGCCGTCACTGTCATCGCGAGCGTCACCCGCGTGAAGGCGCGGGCGCTCCGCGTCGCCGCCCGGGCGACGGCGAGCGCGAGGAGCGAGACGGCGATGATCTGCAGGATGTCTGCCTGGAGCAGCTGCGCGAGCGCCTCGTACCGACCCGACCCCGAGGTCAGCGCCGCGGGCAGGTAGCTCGCGTGCATGAGGTAGCCGAGCAGCGCGATGCCGGCGCACCGCCGCGCGTGGGAGAAGAGCCACGCGCCGACCGTGTGGGGGCCCCGGCGCCGAGGGTCGACGAGCGCGAGCGAGAGCCCAGCGCAGAAGAGGAACGTGGGCGCGACGAGCCCGTTGAGCCGGTCGAGCGCGCGAAACCACGCGGTGCTCCTCAGGTCCGTCGCGAGCAGCGCGTTGACGACGTGGACCTCGATCATCACCACGACGGCGAGGCCGCGCAGGCGGTCGAGGAACACCCGACGGCTCGCCGACGTGCGCACGGAGGGAGGAGGGGGAGGGTCGGGCATCGTCACTCTGCGAGGAACACGGGCCGATCGTCGCGCGCGCGCTGCCACGCGTCGAGCGCACCGACGTCGAGCGCGCCGTCGGCGGTCCGGGGCAAGGCGACCTCGGCGGGGAGGGGACGCGACTCGTCGGCGTGCGCGCCCGGGCCGAGGCGGGCCAGCGCGCGCTCCGCGACGCGCCGTACGGCAGCGTATGGGTCGGCGCGGAGTCGTGTGAGCACGGCGGCCCTCCACGCGCGCTCGCGCGAAGGGTCGCGCCCCTCGAGCTCTCCGAGCGCCGCCGCCGCGAGCGCGCGGTCGGCCGCGTCGCCGGTGAGGGCCGACCACGCGACGGCGGAGACGTCGTCGGGCAGGTCGCGCGCGGGCGGGCGGTCGTACCAGCGTCCGAGCGCGCTCGCCGTCCACGCGAGGCTCCGCTCCACGTGACACAGGTTGCACGCGTTCATGCGGCCTGTCGCGACGCCGCGCGCGACGTCCGGCGCGTCGATGCGGTGGGCGCGTATGGCGCCGAGCAGTCCGTAGGTGGTCCTCGGCATGTGGCACCCCAGGCACGTCGTCCGTGCGCTCTCGGGGTGGTGGGTGTGAGCGGGGCTCTCGTAGCGCGAGGGCTCGTGACACGAGGCGCAGGCCCGCGCGCCCTCCCGATCGGGCGTCAGCTGACGATCGGGCTCGCCTCGGTGCATCGAGTGACACGACAGGCACGACAGCTGACGGTCGCCCGCGCCGCGCACGTGACACGCCGACGCGAGCACGTCGTGGAGCTCGCGGCCGGTGACCCGCAGCGTCCCGTCGCGGAAGAACATCGAGGCGACGGGGGCGTCCATCGACGGCCCTCCCGGGGCCGACAGGGTCTCCGGCGTCAGGAACGTGCGGGAGGCGCGCAGGTCCTCGCCCGGCCGGTAGCTCCGCGAATAGCCGCGCGTCCACCAGTCGTCCTCGTCCTTGGGGTAGGCGACGGCGTGACACTGTCCGCAGACCATCGACGCCCGCTCCGCCGAGAGACGGCGCGGGTCGACGATGTCGGTCGGGGCCTGCCCGCTCCTGCGCGCGCGCTCCCGCGCCAGCGGGCTCCGCATCTGCGCGGCGTGGTCGGCGCCCGGCCCGTGGCACGCTTCACACGCGATGCCGAGCTCCGCTACGTCGGTCTCGAACGTTCCCGCGCGACGGTCGCGTCCGGGGCGAGGGGAGGTGGCGTGGCACGGCGCGCAGTTGGACCGCCATCGCACGCGATAGATGTCGGGGCCGGGCGGGGCGAGGAACATCTCGCGGCGAGGCGCCCACTGTCGCTCGCGGCGCAGCCAGACGAAGGGCACCGGCTCGAGCGCACCGCCCTGCGGCGCGGTCTGCCACAGCACTTGGTAGTGGTGCGAGCCCGTCGTGAGCTCGACGCGTCGCTCGACGCCGCCGGACGCGATCGACATCCCGACGGCATCGCACCGCAGGTCGAACGCGACGCCGTCGAGCGTGAGGGACGCGGGGGACGCCGCGCACGGCTCCGCGAGCGCCTCGGGCGTCGGCGCGCGCGTCATCGTGTGGTGGTACGTGCGCTGCCACGAAGCGTGCTCCGGGGCGTGACACGCGTGGCACGCGGCCGACCCTGCGTAGCCGAGGGCGTCGGGACGGACGCGCGCGAACGGGTCCGGCGCGACCGGCGCCCCGCGCGGTCGACTCGCCGAAGCACCGAGGGCGACCGTCGCGAGGGCGAGCGCGCCGAGCACGCCGCGCCTGCCGACGCGCGCGAGACCGGCCGCGGCCGCGAGCGCGACCGCGAGGACGGCGGCGGTGAGCGCGATCTCCCACACGCGGCGAGCATACACGCGGGGCGCTCGGACCTTGCGACCCTCGAGCCGCTCGCGTACGGCTCTCGCATGCCGAGCCCCGCACCCGAGGACGTCGAGGCGCACGCGTCACGCCACCTGCGCGTCGGCTGGACCGCGTTGCTCGTGTTCGTCGTGCTCGGCGTCGCGCTCGAGGCGCTGCACGCGTACCGGGCGCCGCTCTACCTCGACGCAGGACAAGAGGGGCGCAGGTTGCTCCTCCGTCTCGCGCACGCGCACGGGACGCTGCTCGGCGTCGTCAATGTGCTCTACGGGCTCACGGCGCGCGCGGTCCCGGCGGTCGCGCGCCGCTGGACCTCGGCGGGGCTCGTCGCCGCCGTGGTGCTCGTGCCGTCCGGGTTCTTGCTCGGCGGCGTGTTCGCGCGCGGCGCAGACCCCGGCGTGGGGGCAGCGCTCGTGCCGGCCGGGGCGATCGCGCTCGTCGTGTCGATCGGGGCGATCGTGGCGCGGCTCCGCGGCCCCACGCGCTCGCCGTAGCCGAGGAACGAGCCCATGGGCGTGCGCCCCAGCTCGGGCGTGGGCGCGCCGTCACGGATCGCGACCGCGCCGCCGACCACGACCAGCGGCACGGCGCGCTCGTTGCGACGCACCATGCGCGGCGCCCCTCCGAGGCCCTCGACCGGCGCCTCGTGGAGCTCGTCGAGGCGGTCGTCGAGCGCCTCGGGGTCGACGATCACGAGGTCCGCGCGCCGGCCGACCTCGAGGACGCCTGCGTCGAGACCGAACCACGCCGCGAGCTCGCTCGTACAGCGCTCGACCGCGCGCTCGACGCTCATGAACGGGACGCCGTCGCGGGCGGCGTCGCGCGCCATGCGGAGCATGCGGAGCTGCATGTTGTAAAAGGCCATGTTGCGGAGGTGCGCGCCGGCGTCCGAGAAGCCGACGAGGACGTCGGGGTGCGCGAGGATGCGGCGCAGCTCGCTCGGGCGGTCGTTGCCGATCACGGTGCTCCATCGCAGGGCGTCGCCGTGCTCTGCGGCGAGGTCGAGGAAGGTGTCGATCACGTCTGCGCCGCGCTCCCGCGCGACGTCGGCGAACGACCGCCCGACCACGCTCTCGTCGGGGCAGCCCACGATGAACGAGGCGTTGAAGTCGCGGTGGAAGACGCGCGGGAGGATCCAGCTCGTCCACTGACGCCGGAACCACCTGCGGTAGTCGTGATCGCGGAGCAGCTCGCGTCGCTCGGCGAGATCCGCGAGGTGCAGCGCCGCGGTCCCGGCGCCGAACTCCTCGAACACGGGCACGTCGACGCCGTCGGCGTGGATGTCGAACGGGACGGGCAGCGCCTGCCATCGGAAGTCGCCGCGGAGCGCGCCGTTGACCACGCGGCTCAGGTACCCGAGCAGCCGCGCGATCGAGCGGTTCGAGCGAACGTCGACCATCGACACGATGTTGGTCTTGAGCGGCGCTCGCCCCACGCCCGCGCTCTCCCAGAGAAAGCGCAGGGCGTTGACCTTGGTGGAGATGTTGGGGATCCCTTGCAGGATGGCCCCGCGCGCGCGCAGCAGCGCGGTGAGGCGCCGGACCTCGCTCCACGGCGCGAACGTCGACGGGAGCGGCCGAGAACGAAAGCGGTCTCCGCCCAGCTTGTCCCAGGTGTTCGCGTTGACGGACGCGCCGAGCATGCCGGCGTCGAGCGCCTCGCCGAGCAGCGCGGTCATCCGATCGAGCTCGGCGCTCGTCGCGCGGGCGCGCGGGTCGGTGGCGCGCTCGAGGCCCATGACGTGGGCGCGCAGGTCGGAGTGTCCGACGAAGGCCGCGACGTTGGGGCCGAGCGCGAGCGCGTCGAAGTGCGCGCGGTAGTCGGCGGGCCCCGTCCAGACCTTCTTCTGCTCGAGCACGGCCAGGACCTCTGCGGGAGGCAACCCCTCGACGCGCGTGAACATGTCGGCCAGGTCGGCCGGGGAGCTGAAGACAGTCCCGAGCGAGCAGCCGCCCAGGAGGACGGTCGTCACGCCGTGCCTCACCGACTCGCTCAGCGACGGCGCGATCTCGACCTCGGCGTCATAGTGCGTGTGGCAGTCGACGAACCCGGGCATGACCCACTTGCCGCGGGCGTCGACGACCTCGCGCGCCTCGGAGGCTGCGAAGGGCGCCTCGCGGATGTCGACCACGACGCCCGCGCGGACGCCCACGCTCCGGCGCGCCGGCGCGGCGCCCCGTCCGTCGAAGAAGGTGGCGTCGTTGATGGCCAGGTCGAGCGTCTGCGGTCGTGACATGGGGCTCCGGGGTGAACGTGAGCGATTGCTCATGTTCATGGCGTAGCGCATCCCTGGAACATGAGCAAGTGCTCACGTTCACTTCTTGCGTTTCGGCGGGGCGCTCTTCGCGGGGGCGCGCGTCGCGGCCAGCATCGGCCCAAAGTACGCCCGGAGCATCGCCTTGAGGTGCTCGAGCAGCCGCTCGCCGCCGCGCTCGCCGCGCGCCCTCCCGCGCAGCCAGCGGCGCAAGACGGCGTCACTGGCCTCGACCGCCACGATCGCCGCCCCGCGCGCGTCCGCGCTCGCACCCTCGGCGGCGATGAGCGCCTCGACCCACCCGACGATGCGCGCGTTGTTCGTGGCATACACCGCCTCGAGCTCCGGGTGCCCCTGCGTGGTGCCGACGAGCACGGCGAGCCCGGGGATGTCGACGTAGGCGTCGCGCAGCGTGTCGATGACGCCGTCGATCGGGTCGAGACCCGCCGGCCGCTCGAGCCGAGGCGCGAACCGCGCGGTGAGCGCGTCGAGGCTCTGCTCGGCCAGCGCGAGCAGGACGGCCTCACGGTTGGGGAAGAACTGGTACAGGGTCCCCACGGGCACGCCGGCCTCGCGCGCGATCGCGTTGGTCGTGACGGCGTCGAGGCCGCCGGCGTCGAGCAGAGCGGCGGCCGCGCCGAGGATCTTGGCGACCCGCTCCTTGCTCCGCTCCTGCACGGGCGCGCGACGCGCCTCGAGGTCGACCTTGGGGGCGCGCGGGCGCTTCATGGCGTCACGTCGAGGGCCATGTCGACCATGGCGTCGCCGTCGAAGACGAAGCGCCCCGCGAAGCGTCGACCCGCGAGGGCGTGCGGCAGCCAGTGGGCGTCGTCGGCCCACATCTCGCCGAAGGGGATGCGGTCGAGCAGCGTCCAGAGCGGCTTGGCCTCGTCGGTCTCGATCGCCTCACCCTCGCAGTCGGTCGCGGTGAAGACGTGCGCGTGGAGCGCGTAGCCGTCGCAGAACTGGAACGACACCTCGCCTGCGAAGCGAACGCCGGTCGGCGTGACGCCCACCTCCTCACGCGTCTCGCGGATGGCGGCTTCGAGCGGGCTCTCCCCGGGCTCGATGCGTCCCCCCGGCGCGTTGACCTTGCCCGCGCCGAGCCCACGCTTCTTGCGGATGAGCAGCACCTGACCCTCGCGCACGACGAACAGGAGCGTCGCGTCGTCCTTGGGCTTCCATCGCTCCCACGCGATGTCGGTCACCTTGGTGGGCACGGGTCTCTGCGCGACGCCGAAGATGGCGAGCTCACCCAGCGTGGGCACGGCCTCGACGGGCTCGAGGCCCGCCTCCTCGAAGAGGGCGCAGAGCCGTCGCTCGTCGAACCGCCCGTATCGGCGCGAGACGGCGCGCCAGAGCACCATGCTCGCGGTGAAGCGCGGGTCGCGCGCGGCCCTCGCGCGGACGACGTCGGTGAGCGCCGACCGCGGCGCGGCGGCCGGCTCGAGAAAGACGAGGCGTCGGCCGGGCTTGACGACACGCGCGGCCTCACGGAGCACGGCCCGCGCGTCGGGAAGGAGGTAGAGAAAGCTGTGCCCGGTGACCGCGTCGAAGGTCCCGTCGGCGAACGGCAAGCGCTCGGCGTTTCCCTGTCGGAGCGACACCGCGTGCCCCGCGCGGTCGTACGAGCTCCGGGCGCGCGCGAGGCCGACCATCGCGTGGCTCAGGTCGAGGCCCGTCACCTGCAACCCCGAGATGCGGTCGGCCATGCCGAACGCGCTCTCGCCCGGTCCGCACCCGAGGTCGAGCACGTGCTCGCCCGGCGCGAGCTGCGCCAGCTCGGCCAAGCGTCCTCCGTTGGTCCGCCACAGCGGCTGGGTCGTCAGCACCGCGTAGGGCACGGCCCCCGCCTCGAACAGGGCCGTCTGCGCCAGGGCGCGGGCCGCACGGGCCCACCGGGTCGATGCCACCATCTTGCGTGTGTTCGCACGAACTTCGGCGTTTCACAACGGGCGCCAGGCGGTGTAGGGAGCGCCCATGCTCGCTCCGACTTCCTTTCGCGCATACGCCGCTGCGATCGCGCTTCTCTCGACGCTCGCGGCCGGCGACGTCGCGTGCACCAGCGACGGCGGTGGCCCGCAGTGCGCGGCGTACGTGGTGCCGGCAGGCACAGACCTGACGCAGCCCGCGACGCAGCTCCGCCGCGATGTGCTGCCGATCCTCAATCGATCGTGCGCCTTCTCGTCGTGCCACGGCTCGGCCAGCGGCCGCAACCAGGGCGTGTTCCTCGGCAACGACGCGGCGCGTGTGCGGCTCGAGATGAGCGCCGTGACCCAGCACAACAAGTCGGCCACGTACGTGGTGCCCGGCGATCCCTCGAAGAGCTTTCTCATGCACAAGATCGACGGCGATCAGTGCACGCTCGACAGCGCGTGCGAGAAGGGGAGCTGCGGCGACTCGATGCCGCTCGGCAACCCGCTCCTGCCGGTCAGCGATCGCGACGTCATCCGTCGCTGGATCGCCCAGGGCGCCAAGGACGACTGATCGCCGAGGGGGCGGGGCTCAGGTGGTTCGGCGACGTCGCGCCGACGCGGCGAAGGCGATCGCCGCGACGCACGCCGCGAGCCCCGTCACGCCCGGTCGATCGTCGGGGGTCGGCGCCACCGAGCACCCGCTCTTCTCCGTCGCGGGCGGGTCGGTGGAGCCGCAGTCCTTGGCCAACCCGCGCCGAGGGGTCGGGTCGCACGCCGTGGCCTCGATGAAGCCCGACGCGGCCACCGACGTGTCGACCGCGCGCCGCGTGGCCGACGGGTAGATCGCGCAGATGCCCTCGACGTCGTCGGGCTTGAGCGTGCGCATCTCGACCGCCCCCGGCTTGTACGACGCGTACATCGCGGCCTTCGTGTCGGTGGCGTGCGCCAATCCGAGAAAGTGTCCGGCCTCGTGGGTGAGCACGCTGAGCATGTCGAAGCCGTCACCGGGGACAGGATCGCCGACGGTGAGGTTCTTGTCCGACGAGTTGACCTCCATGTCCGCGTCGTAGATCTCGCCGGTGTCGGCGTTGAACGTGACGGTGGTGAGCGCCAGCGTGTTGTTCGGATCGCTGTGCGGCCAGACGTCGTCGCGGAACACGATGAGGTTCGAGTTCGTGCCCTTCTGGTTGTAGCGGACGTCGGTGCAGTCGACCGGCCCGAGGTTGCTGGCGGTGATGCCCACCTTGCCGCCGGCGCAGGTCGCACCGGTGAAGGTGGCGAACGCCTCGTCGACGACCGGCGAGATGACGTCGAGGGAGAAGCGCTGGCTCGCCGAGCGGCTCACGTCGTAGCCGACGCACGCGTTCTTCCAGAAGAGCGGTAGGCCGTCGGCGAAGCACACCTGCGGCTTGTAGTCGGGCGGTACGGCGACCGTGGTCGTCCTGCAGTACGCCGCGGCGCTCGTGGGGGTGAGGGCGAGCGCGACGAAGACGGCCGCCACGACGCGGCCCCTGGAGATCATGGACTTACGCTAGCACCATCCACGCGGGGCGCGCCGCGCCACCCCCGCGACGCGCCAACCGAGCGGTCGTGACGCGGCCGTTGACGCGGTGCATCTAACTCTTCGGGATGGTTGAGAAATTCAGGCCCGGGGATCAAAGTGCAGTGTAACTGTACGAAGAATTTCGACTTTTATCTCGACCCCCGCGTGCGCGTTGTTTGGCTCCATGGTAGGGGCAGGTGCGATGAATGCGGTGCGAGACATCATGTTGCCCGTCTCCGAGGGCGAGCTCGTCGCCGGGCGCTACCGCGTCACAAGCTTCCTCGGGACAGGGACCACCGGCGTGGTCGCGTGCGCCGAGGACCTCGACGCGCGAGAGACCTCCCACGCGGGGGCGCGCGCCTCGCGCCCCGACGCGGAGCCGCGCCTCGTCGCGCTCAAGCTGCTCTGGCCACACCTGGCCGCGACGAGCGACGGGCTCGATCGTTTTCACCGGGAGCAGGACACGGCGCAGCGCCTCACCGGCGAGCACGTCCCCCGCGTGCTCGACGCGGGCGTGCACGTGCGCATCGGAGGTGCCCCCGAGGGCCCGGCGTCGGCGCGCGGGATCCCGTTCTTCGTCATGGAGCTCGTCGAGGGTCGGGATCTCGCTGCGGTGCTCCGTGAGCGAGAGGGCCGGGGCGGTCTCTCGCAGAGCGAGGTCGTCGAGATCGCGCTCCAGGTGCTCGAGGGGCTCGGTGAGGCCCACGCGATGGGCATCGTGCACCGCGACATCAAGCCCGCCAACCTGCTCCTGACCGCGCGCGCCGACGGCAGCCCGCTGGTGAAGATCCTCGACTTCGGCATGTCGAAGGGCGCGAGCCGTGACGACGCGCTCCCGCTCGGATCTCCCGCGTACGCCGCGCCCGAGCAGATCGCCGACGGCGCGACGGCCGACCCTCGCTCCGACATCTGGTCGCTCGGGGTCGTGCTCTACGAGCTGCTCGCGGCGCGGTTGCCTTTCGACGCCGAGGGCGTGGCGGGGCTGCTCATCGCCGTGATGACGAGCGAGCCGGAGCCCCTCACGTGCGTCGACGCGGAGCTCGCCGAGGTGGTGCACCGCTGTCTCGCGCGTGATCGCGACGCGCGCTTTGCCACCGTGGCCGACGTGGCCGAGGCGCTCGCGCCGTTCGGTCGCCCCGACGCGCCCGCCCGCGCTGCCGCCGTCCGACGGCGTCTCGCCGCCGCAGGAACGCCCGAGCCCCCGCCGGCGTGGCCGACGCGTCGCGGCTCTCGCCCGTCGTACCACGACGACGTGCTCGTCCAGCGCCCGTCGAGCATCGCGCCCGTCGCCATGGACGCCCTGTCGACAGGCACGCTCCGCGCCCTCCGGCCGTCGCGCGCTCGCGCCGTCGCCGTCGCCGTGGCGGTCTTCGCGCTCGCCAGCGCGGGCGGACTTCGCGCGCTCGACGTCAGCCCTGCGGAGATCGGCGCGTGGGCGCACGAGACCGTGGGGCCGTCCACGCGCGCTCCCGCGGCCCCGACCGCGCTCCCCGCTCCGATCTCGAGTGACGTCGCGCCCACGCCCGCGAGCGCAGCGCCCGTCGAGGTCGCCGCGCCCGCGCCGGCCGGAGCCGCCCCCGTACCACCCACGACGTACACCGCGCCCAAGGCCACGCCGCGCCACCGTGCGCCGGCCCGGCCCGTAGCGCACCCTGCGCCGCGCGCGGCCAAGGAGAGCGATGACCTTCGGAAGTTCTTGGATCAGCGCAAGTAGCCGCCGCGCCGGTCTCCTCGTCCTCACGCTCGCCGCGTTCGGATCGACTTCGTCTGCTGCGGACGCCGCCGATCCCGTCACCGCCGAGACGCTCTTCCGCGAGGGCCGCGCGCTCCTCGACGCGGGGCGCGACGCGGAGGCGTGCGAGAAGCTCTCGGCCAGTCAGCGGCTCGACCCGGCGGCGGGCACGGCGCTCGCGCTCGGGATGTGCCACGAGCGTCGAGGGTTGCTCGCCTCGGCGTGGGCCCACTACCGCGCGGCCGAAGCGCTCGGGCGTGACACGTCCCGTGCGTCGCTCGTCGCGGCCGCGCACGCCAAGGTGACCGCGCTCGAGCCGCGCCTCTCACGCCTCACCGTCCGCGTCTCACCCGACGTGGAGACGGCGGGGCTGTCGGTCTCGCGCGACGAGGTCCCGCTCGCGCCGTCGGCGTGGGGCGCGGCGATCCCGATCGATGCCGGCGAGCACGTGATCGAGGCGAGCGCGCCTGGTCGCCGCACGCGTCGGTCGCTCGTGCGGGTCGGCGCCGACGCGCGATCGTACTTCGTCGACGTCGCGCCGCTCGATCCCGTCCCAGTCGCGGCTCCGCCGGCCGCGCGGCCGCTCGTGTTCTCGCGTCCCACCGTCGAAGGGCGCTCGTCGGGCGCGCTGCAGCGCGGGTCGGGCCTCGTGCTCGTGGCGGCCGGCCTCGCGGGGATCGGTGTAGGTACATACTTTGGGCTCCGCGCGCTCGAGCGTGGTGACGAGGCCAAGCGCCTCTGCCCCACGTCGCCGTGCTCGGACGCGCGCGGCGTCGCGCTGAACGACGAGGCGCGGTCCGCGGCGGTCACGTCGACCGTGGGCCTCCTCGGCGGCGCCGCCGCGTTCTTGGGCGGCGCGGCCCTCTTCTTCACCGCGCCGAGCGCGGACGCGCCCGCGACCAAGGCGGCTCGCAACGGCTCGGTGCGCTTCTCGCCGTCGGCGCCGGGCGCGTCGGTCGGCGCGAGCTTCGTCGCGGAGGGGCTGTGAAGGTGCATCGCGCGTTCGTCGTGTGCGCGGTCGCGTGGGTCGGAGCGGGATGCAGCCTCGTCGCCGGCCTCGACGACATCGACTTCGTGGAGCCCGCCGAGGCGTCTGCCCCCACCGACCCGTCGCCGCCCCCTGACCCCGTTCGCGGAGACGCCGGGGGCTCGACGCCGGAGGGCGACTCGGCCGACGCGCCGGTGGCGGACGCGGGGCCCGACGAGGACGCGTCGGAGGACGACGCCGCCGACGACCCGCTCGACGCCGCTCCGGATGCACGCCCCGTGCTCTTCGGCTGCGCCGAGGACGATTTTGCCGGACACGACGGGAGACCGGTGGGCGCCGCGCGCGTCATCGTGTTCCCTGCCGCGGCCGACGCCGGGGACGCAGCTCCGTCGTACACACCGCGGTGCATGCGCGTCGCGCCGGGCCAGAGCGTGACCTTCGAGGGCCCCTTCACCCTCTATCCGCTGGTGCCTCGCCGCGGCGCCGGCAACCCGATCCGGCGCACGCTCCTCGGCGCGAGCGCGACGTTCGTGTTCCCGGCCGCGGGCACCTTCGGCTTCGTGAGCCCGGGGCGAGCCGGTATGCGCGGCGCGATCGACGTGCGCCCTTGAGGGGCGCGCCGCCCGGCCCGCTCAGTCCGTGATCCGCGATGCATGTGTATACACGTTGCAGCGATCCCCGCGCACGAAGCCCACGAGGGTCACGCCGGCGCGCTCGGCCAGGGTGACGGCCAGCGAGCTGGGGGCCGACACGCACGCGACGACGGGGACGCCAGCGCACGCTGCTTTCTGCACGATCTCGAAGCTGGCGCGACCGCTGACCACGAGGATGTGCGACGCGAGCGGGACGGCGCCGGCGGCGAGCATCGCGCCGACGAGCTTGTCGACGGCGTTGTGACGTCCGACATCCTCGCGGGTGGCGACGTGCGCGCCGTCGAAGCGGAAGAGCCCGGCGCCGTGGCAGCCGCCCGTCTGCGCGAAGAGCGTCTGCTCGCCGCGCAACGCGCGCACCGCACCGGTCACGACGCCGATCGGGACGGCGTCGCTCGGCGCCAGGACCGGCAGGCGCTCGAGAAGATCGTCGATCTGCACCCGGCCGCAGACGCCGCACGCGGCCGTCGTGACGGTGCCGCGCCGCGCAGGGTCACGGGGCGCGCGCTCGAGCCAGCCCCCGGCGCGCGGGGTGACCTCGAGCGTGTTCCTGAGGCTCTCGTCGCCCGGTCGTCCGCAGAACGCGACGCTCGCCACGTCGTCGGCCGCCTGCACGAGGCCCTCGGCGAACAAGAAGCCCAGCGCCAGATCCCGCTCGTGGCCGGGCGTGCGCATCGTCACGGCGATCGTGTCGCCCGAGACGCGGATCTCGAGCGGCTCTTCGACGACGACCGCGTCCTCGGCCGACGCGCCGCCGCTGCCGACGTAGCGCGCGACGGCCACAGTCGCGGTGGCGGGATCAGTCGTAGACATCCTGTCGGAACCCGTGCGCGGCCTGCGGCGCGTGAGCCGGCGGTCCGTCGACGCGCCGCACCGCGACCGCGGTGACCTTGTACTCCGGGCACTTGGTGAGGCCGTCGGCGTGACCGCTCGTCAGCAGGTTGGTCTTCACCTCGGGGAAGTGGAACGAGAGGAAGACGTTGCCGGGCGCGACGCGGCGCGTGACGCACGCCCGGGTCTGCACCTTTCCGCGCGCGCTCTCGACCTCGACGAGATCGTCGGGCCCGACGCCGAGGCGCTCGGCGTCCTCGGGGTTGATCTCGACGAGATCGGCCGGCTGTAGCTCCAGGTTCCCGGTCCGGCGCGTCTGCGTGCCGGAGTTGTAGTGCGCGAGCTGGCGGCCCGTGATGAGGATGAACGGCAGCTCGTCGGTCGCGCTCTCGCCCGGCGGCTCCCAGTCGGTCGCGAAGAGCGCGGCGCGGCCGGACTTGGTCGAGAACTTCTCGGCGTGGAGGATCGGCGTGCCCGGGTGGTCTGCGGAGAGCACCGGCCACTGCAGGCCCTGCGTGCCGAGCCGCGCGAAGCTCACGCCGCGGAAGTACGGCGTGAGCTCGGCCATCTCGTCCATGACGTCGGAGGCGTCCTTGTGCGGCATCTCGTAGCCGAGCCGCTTGCTCAGATCGAAGAGGATGTCGATGTCGCGTCGCGCCTGACCGGGCGGGGGCACGGCCTCGTTGACGAGCTGGATGCGGCGCTCGGCGTTGGTGAACGTGCCCGTCTTCTCGAGGAAGCTCGAGCCCGGGAGCAACACGTGCGCGAAGCCGGCCGTGACGTTCTCGAAGATGTCGTGCACGACGAGCAGCTCGAGGTTGCGGAGCGCCTTCTCGACGTGGTGCACGTTGGGGTCGGTCTGGGCGATGTCCTCGCCGAAGACGTAGAGCGCGCGCAGGTCCCCCTTGATGGCGCGGTCGAACATCTCGGGGATCATGAGCCCGCGCTCGGGGCGGATGGGCACGCCCCACTTGTTCTCGAAGAGCGTGCGCGTCGCGTCGTCGCCGAGCGAGCGGTACATCGTGAGGTAGGTCGGCAGCGCGCCGACGTCGCTCGAGCCCTGGACGTTGTTCTGGCCGCGGAGCGGGTTGGTGCCGCTGCCGGGCTTGCCCACGTTGCCCGTGATGACGGCGAGGTTGGCGAGGCAGCGGACACCCTCGACGCCGTGCGAGTGCTCCGTGACCCCGAGCCCGTAGAAGATCGAGCCGGGGCGCGTGGTGGCGTAGAGGTGCGCGGCGCGTTCGATCTCGGCCGCCGGCACGCCGGTGATGCCCTCGACGGTCTTCGGGTCGTACTTCTTGATGTGCTCTGCGTACGTCTCGAAGTGGTCGGCGCGCTGCGCGATGAAATCGCGGTCCTCGAGCCCGTCGCGCAGGATGACGTGCGCGAGGCCGTTGTAGAGCGCGACGTTCGATCCCGGTCGCAGCTGCAAGAACACGTTGGCGTAGCCGGCGAGCTCGATACGCCGCGGGTCGGCGACGATGAGCTTGGCGCCGCGCAGCACGGCCTCCTTGAGGCGCGCGCCCACGACCGGATGACCCTCGGTCGGGTTGGCGCCCGTCAAGAAGATGCACGACGTGACGTCGATGTCGGCGAACGAGTTGGTGCCGCCCGACTCCCCGAACGACCGGATGAGGCCGAGCGATGTGGGCGAGTGGCAGACGCGCGAGCAGTTGTCGATGCTGTTGGTGCCGAGCGCCGCGCGGAACAGCTTCATCAGCACGTAGTTCTCTTCGTTCGTGCAGCGGCTCGAGCTGATGGCGGCGATGGCCTCGTGACCGTGCGCCTTGTGGATCGCCTGGAGCTTGTCGGCCACGAAGCCGAGCGCCTCGTCCCAGGTCGCGTCGCGCCACGTGCCGTCGGTCCGCCGCATCATCGGCGACGTGAGCCGATCGCTAGCGAGCGCGTACTGGTGGGCGAAGCGCCCCTTCACGCACGTGTGGCCCACGTTCGACGGGCCCTTCTCGGCCGGGTCGATCGCGACCACCTTGTCGTCTCGCACGTGGACCTCGAGCGAGCAACCGACGCCGCAGTACGCGCACGTGGTGGTCACCGTCTGGTCGATGGTCTCCTTGGCGCGGAAGGCGCTCTCGTCGAGCGCGCCCGTGGGGCACGTGTTGACGCACGCGCCGCACGAGACGCACGCGCTGTCGGTGAAGCCAGAGTCCACGCCGGCCACGATCTTGGTGTCGAACCCGCGCCCCGCGTACGCGAGCGCGAACGTGCCCTGGATCTCGTCGCACGCGCGCACGCACCGTCCGCAGACGATGCACTCGTTCATGTCGACCTTGATGTACGGGTGGCGGTCGTCCTTGGCGTAGGCGTGGCGCTCGCCCTTGTAGCGGCTCTCGGTGAGGCCGAAGCGCGCGGCGACGTCGCGCAGCTCGTTGCGCTCGCCCTCGCGCGTCAGCGCCTCGGGCGGGTAGTCGCTCATCACCAGCTCGACCACGCCCTTGGCCACGCGCAGGGCCGTGGGGTCGTCGGTGCGCACGACCATGCCCTCGCGGACGGGCGTGGTGCACGCGGCCACGGGGCCGCGCGCCCCCTCGACGCCGACCATGCACACACGGCACGCGCCGAACGACGCGAGGCGCGGGTCGTAGCAGAGGGTGGGGATGTCGATGCCCTCGCGGCGGGCCACGTCGAGGATGGTCGCGCGATCGCTCGCCACCACGTCGCGTCCATCGATCTTGAGCCGTACGACTCGCCTCTCCTTCACGACGCACCTCCCTCGAGCTCGGGGCCGAAGTGTCTCATCAGGCTCCGGATCGGATCCGGGATGGCCCCCCCGTGGGCGCACAGGCTGCCGCGCTTCATCGTCTCGCAGAGGTCCTCGAGCAGCGTGATGTCGGCCTTGACGTCGGCGGCCGGGCGCGCGCCCTTGAGGCGCTGTGTGAGCTCGAAGCCACGCCTCGCGCCGAGGCGGCACGGGAAGCACTTGCCACACGACTCCTTCTCGCAGAACTCGAAGAGGTGCACGGCGATGTCTCGCGCGTCGACGTCGTCGGCCCACGCGACGATGCCGCCGTGACCCAGGAGCGCGCCGACCTGGTCGAGCTCCTCGAAGCCGAGCGGCGTGTCGAGCAGGCTGGCCGGGAGGATGCCCCCGAGCGGGCCGCCGATCTGCACGGCCTTGATGGGCGCGCCGCCCTTGAGCCCGCCGCCGACGCCCTCGAGCACGTGCCGGAGCGACGTGCCGAGCGGGACCTCGAAGACGCCGGGCCGGACGAAGCGCTCGTTGAGCGAGACGGTCTTGGTGCCCTTGCTCTTGCCGACGCCGATCGCGGCGTACGCGTCGCCGCCGTGGCGAACGATCCAGCCGACGCACGCGAGGGTCTCGACGTTGTTCACGACCGTGGGCTTGCCGAACAGGCCCTTCTCGGCGGGGAACGGCGGTCGCGCCGTGACCATGCCGCGCAGGCCCTCGAGCGAACGGAGGAGCGCCGTCTCTTCGCCGCACACGTACGATCCCGCGCCCTCGACGACGTCGACGTCGAACGAGAAGCCCTTGCCCAAGATGTCCTTGCCGAGCAGGCCCGCCGCGCGCGCCTGGGCCACGGCGTCTTTGAGCTGCGGCACCGACCGCGGGTACTCGCTGCGCACGTAGATCGCGCCGCGGCTCGCGCCCACGGCGAAGCCGGCGATCGCCATGCCCTCGAGGATCGCGAACGGGTCGCGCTCCATGATGTACTTGTCGATGTACGAGCCGGGGTCGCCCTCGTCGGCGTTGCAGACGATGTAGGCCTCGTCGCTCTTGCGCGCGTGCGACGCCGTGAGCTTCCACTTGGTGCCGGTCGAGAAGCCCGCGCCGCCGCGGCCGCGCAGGCCGGAGCGCTCGACGTGGTCGATGACGTCGTCGGGCGTGAGGCTGCCCGCGAGCGCCTCGCTGAGCCCTTCGAAGACGCCGTGCGCGCGCGCGACGTCGAGCTTCGTCGCGTCGATGGAGAGCGCGAGACGCTCGAGCACGATCGCCGGGCCGCCGTGCGCCTCGAAGGGGGGGACGCTCGCGTCGTGCGCCTCGGCCATGCCGCCGCCGCCCGCGAGATCCGCGGCCAAGGCGCGTGCGCGCTCCTTGGTGAGGCCCGTGTAGATGCGCCCCTCGACCTCGACGCTCGGACCGGCGTTGCAGAAGCCGAGGCAATAGACCTCCTCGAGGCCCACCGACCCGTCGGCCCGCGTCTCGCCGCACTTCAGGCCGAGCGCCTCTTCCATCCACGCCGTCGACTGCTCGCCCGACGTCGCGAAGCAGGCGGTACCGCGGCACACCTTCACGCGGGTGCGTCCGCGGCGCGCGAGGCCGAGGTCTTGGTAGTAGGTGGCGACGCCGAGCACGGCCGCCTCGGGCTGCCGCGTGTCGCGTGCGATCTGCACGATGTCCTCGGGCGAGATCTGCCGCTTGTCGTGCATGACGTGCTTGAGCCGCTGGAGCGCGTTGTCCTCGAGGCTCTTGTCGTCGCGGTTTCGGCGGAGTTGGACGAGGTTGTGCGACACGGTGGATCCTTCGTAGGCGGAAAGCGACGTCTTTTCCAGCGATTGTACGCCTTCGCAGGGTGCCGACCGAGCGCCGCGCCGCGTCAACGCGCCTCGGTGAACATCACGTCGCGACGCACCGGCGGTGCACCGTAGGCCTCGGGGCGCACGTCGTAGGCCTCGCGCACCCACGCGACGCGTGTCGCCGTCGGCGCACGAGGCGCGACGAGCCGCTCGAACGCTCGCAGGCGCGCGGGGTCGAGCGCGTCGCCGTAGAGGCCCGCCGTGCGCCACACGAACCCCCAGGCGTCTTGGCTACGCGGACGGGGCATCCGGAACGTGCGCGTCGATCCGTCGGCGCTCGTGACGTCGACGGCGAGGTCGACGATCTGGTCGGGCGCGATCGACGCGAAGGTCGGGTAACACGCGAACGGGAAGCTCTCGGTCTGCCCGCGCGCGCCTTGGACGACGATCGCGACGGTCATCACTCCGCTGACCAGCACGAGCAGCGGGCTCGGTCTCGCGGCGCCTCGCTCGGGCGCCGAAGGCTCGGCGCGGGCCCGCGACCGCTCGCGTACGCGACGAGACACGCTCACCCACCACGCGCGGATGCGCTCACCGGGTAGGAGCACCACGGCGCACACCGCGAGGGCGGGGTAGGGGACCTTCATGAAGTGACCGGCGAGCACGTGGAACGAGAGCGCGAGCGCAAACGCGAGCAGACGTGTCCGTCGCCAGAGCACGAGCAGCGGCATCGACAGCTCGAACGCGACGACGCCCGCGGCGGCGAGGTGCATCAGCGCAGGGAACCGATCGACGCGCGGCCACGGCGCGCCGCCGCCCATCTCGAACCACTTGAAGTAGATCTGGTTCCTGAGGTTGTCGCTCGCGACCCAGGCGAGGCCGCCTCGCGCGAGCTTGTGCACGCCCGGGAAGAAGTACACGAGGCCGAGCCAGAGCCTGCACGCGCCCACGGCCCATGAGATCGCGTCCCCGCGCGTGGCCGCCGGTCCGGCGACGGACGCTCCGGCCGACCACGCGTCGAGCGACAGGGCGCGGCCGGACGGCGCGAGGGCGCACACGGTCGCGAACCACACGAGGTGCATGTCGTGCATCGCGGCGCCGGCGAGCTGCGCGACGCCGAAGACGTAGAACATCGCGAGCGCGAGCGCGGCGCACGCGGCCCGCGTGAAGAGCCCGATCAGCGCGAGCGCGGCGCTCACGCGGAGCGCGGCGATCGCGACGTCGACCGACGTGGGCGTCGGCGGGGCGAGGGCGACGAGCGCCGCGAGCCCTTCGGGTACGGCCCAGAGCGCTCGGGGGCGGGAGGCCACCACGCGCGCGACCTCGGGCTCGGTGGCCACGAGCGCGATGACCGCGATGGCGACGCGGAGCATCGCGAGCGGCAGCGCCGTCTCCGCCGGGGGGACGAGGCGCACGGACCGCACGCGTCGCGGCCTACTTGGTGCGCTTGGGGGTGATCGGCTGCGCCTTGGTCGTGCGCGAAGGCGGGGCCGGGAGATTGCCCGTGATCGGCGGCGGCTTGGGCAGCGGCACCGGCGTCTTGGCGCCGTGGCCGGCGTCTTTGGCGTGTCCGGCGTCTCGGGGATCGACGGCGAGCACCGCGACGCCCGCGTCGGACGTCGTGGCGGCGCTCGCGTCGTCGGGCTGGCCCGCGTCCTCGACCTCGGGCGGCGCGGGGAGATTGCCGACGAGCGGCGGCTCGGTCTCGGTGGGCGGCGGCGCGACGAGGTTGCCCGTCGCCGGCGCCTCCTTGTGGCACGAGGCGGTCGCGAGCACGTAGGTCACGCTCGCGACACCGAGGCTCGCGCTCAGCAGCTTGCGGCGTCCGTTCGGCTTCATGTCCTTGAGGCTACAACACTCCGGCGCCGGTCACGCGGGCAGCGTGAGGTGGGTGCGCACGTCCCAGAGCTCGGGGAAGAACGTGAGCTCGAGGGCCTTCTTGAGGAACCCGACGCCCGAGCTTCCCCCCGTGCCGGCGCGGAAGCCGATGATGCGCTTGACCGTGGTCATGTGCCGGAAGCGCCAGAGCTGGAAGCGCTCCTCGACGTCGACGAGCTTCTCGCACATGTCGTACTCGTTCCAGTGCGCGTCGGTGTGCTCGTAGATGCGCCGGAAGGTGGCGACGACGGCCTCGCTCCGCTCGTACGGGAGGGTGAAGTCACGGTCGAGGCGGTCTGCCGGGACCTCGTGGCCGTGTCGCGCGAGGTAGCGCAAGAACTCGTCGTAGAGAGAGGGCCGCGCGAGGCGCTCCTCGAGCCAGGCGTGGATCTCGGGCGTGCGCACGTGCGCCTTGAGCATGTCGGCGTCCTTGTTGCCGAGCACGAACTCGATCGCGCGGTACTGGTAGCTCTGGAAGCCGCTCGACGGTCCGAGGCCCTCGCGGAAGGTGAGGTACTCGCTCGGGGTCATCGTCTCGAGCACGCTCCACTGCTCGAAGAGCATGCGCTGGATGTGGGCCACGCGCGCCAGGATCTTGAAGCACGGCTCGAGCCGGTCTTCTTTGACGTGCACGACGGCGAGGTCGAGCTCGTGCAGCATGAGCTTCATCCAGAGCTCGGACGTCTGGTGCTGGATGATGAAGAGCGTCTCGTCGTGCGCCGACGTGGTGCGCGGCGTCTGGGCGCTCAAGATCTTGTCGAGCTGGAGGTAGTCGCCGTACGTGAGTCCACGGTCGACGTCGAGGTGGATGCCCGATTCGAGCTCTCGCTTGTTCATCGCGGCGCGAGGGTGCACCCTGGTCCGGCGGAAGTAAAGCCGCCGAAAACGCAGGAGGCGTGATGGCGAGGGTCGTCGTGGTGACGGGCGCGGGCAGCGGCATCGGCAGGCGCATCGTTTGCGCGCTCGTCGCGCGCGGAGACGAAATCTTGGCGACCGACGTGGACCTCGCGGCGCTCCGCAAGGCGGCCGGCGAAGAGGCGTGGCCTTCCGAGCGCGTCTCGTGCGAAGAGCTCGACGTCCGCAGCGCAGAGCAGTGGGGGCGGGCGCTCCGAGGCGTGGTGGCCGACCGCGGTCGCGTCGACGTGCTCGTCAACAACGCGGGCGTGCTCCGGTCGGGCCGATTGCAGGACCTCGAGCCTCGCGACGTCGACTTCCACCTCGACGTCAACGCCA
>JAGQJA010000146.1:0-2576 GCA_020430845.1 Myxococcales bacterium | reverse complement strand
GAGCACGGCGTGTTCGTCTCGTGCGTGTGCCCCGACGCGGTGGCGACGCCGATGCTCGACATCCAGATCGACCGTCCGGAGGCCGCGCTGACGTTCTCGGGCGGGAGGGCGCTCACCGCCGACGAGGTGGCGGGCGCCATCGTCGACAAGGTCCTCGTCGAGCGCCCGATCGAGCTCGCGCTGCCCACCACGCGCGGCTGGTCGGCCAAGCTCGGCTCTGCATTCCCGGCCGCGGGCGCCCGCATGCTCGGGGCGCTGATGGCGAGGGGACGCAAGCAGCAGGCGCGCGCGAGCCGCAGCGACCGCTGAGCGGCCGCGCGTCGGGGCATCAAGTCGCCGAGAGGGCCCGCGCGATCGCGCCCGCCGTCTCCTGCATCTGCTCGGGCGACGCGTACTTGGTCCGAGGCCAGAAGAACCCGCGGAGGCCGTCCTTCTTCTTTCGCGGCACGACGTGCACGTGCAGGTGCGCGACGCTCTGGCTGACCTTGTTGTTCATCGCGACGAACGTGCCCTCGGCGCCCGTCGCGGCGACGACCGCGCGGGCGACGCGCTGCACGCGCTCGAACAGCGGTCCGACCTCGCTCAACTCGAGATCGTGCAGTGTCTCGACGTGCTGGCGGGGCACCACGAGCACGTGCCCGTGGAAGAGCGGCGTCTTGTCGAGGAAGGCGACCGCGTGCGCGTCGCTCATGACGTGCGCGGCGGTCGCGCGGCCGTCGACGATGTCGCAGAAGACGCAGGACATCTTCCTTGTCTACACGAACGGGGGGCCGCGCCGGGCGCCAGTCGTCCGTGCGCGGCCCACGTCGACCGGGCTCGTGTCATGGCGCGGCGGGCGCGTGTCGCAAGAAGGGACCGCCGACGCGCACGGGTGGGGCCGCCGAGCGCGCCGGAGCGCCGACGCCCACGACGCGGGGCGCGCCCTCCTCGCTCGCGATCGTGAGGTCTAGCGCGCGCTCGCCTTCGCCCTGGAAGTACGCCAGGGACAGCGCGTGGCAACCCTCGCGGAGCGCGACGCGAGCGGTGGCGGCTCTCGCGGCGTGCCGGCCGTCGAGGTCGACGAGCACCTCGCCGCCGACGGAGAGGACCGCGCCGTCGTCGGACGTCAGCGTCATGGCCCAGACGGCGTCGCGCGGGACGCAGAGAAATCCCGTGTAGAGTGCACCAAAATGCTCGGCACGGGCGCCGGCCGGGAGCGCGATGACGTCGGCGACGGCGGTGCTCGTGGCGGGGCGTGGAGGGCTCGCGAGGAGGGCGCGCGCCGACTCGAACCGCCCCTCGAAGTACGCGACCCGCACGCCCGGTGCGAGCTCGCGGTCGGGGCGCGCCGCCGGCGCGAACGTCGCGCGCGAGAGCGTGGTGCGCCGGGGCGGGCTCGCGCGTCCGCCGCTGGTGAAGGACCGCGCGGTGACGATCACCGGCGTGGCGCCGAGCGGCACCCGCACCGGGCCGGCGTAGCGCGCCGCGTGGACGGTCGGGTCGGTGCCGTCGAGCGTCACGCGGATCGAGGGCGCTCCGAGCAGGGCGTCGAGCCGGACGTCGACGTCGGGCGCGTCGATGACGTGGCGCTCGCCGAGCCCTTCGACCGACGGGACGCGGTACCCGACGCCGAGGGCGTCGAGGCGCGGCAGGTGCGCGGCCGTCCGCGCCGTGAACGACGCGTCGTCTCGGCGCGCGTGTGGCGTCCACCCCGCCTCCGCGGTGGCGAGCAGGCGCGGGAAGAGCTGCCGATCGAGGTCGGCCTCGGTCTCGATGTACTCCGTCCACGCGCACGCCTCGACGCCCATCACGTGGCGCGCTTGCGCGGCAGTGAGCGGGAGCGCCGCCGGGTCGAGCGCGTAGGCGTCGGTGAGCGTGATGATCTGCCCGTCGGCCTTGGGCTCGAGGGTCGGGTCTCCCTCGTAGAAGTTGAAGTACGTGCGATCGTAGGGCGCCAGGATCACGTCGCGGCCCGCCCGCGCGGCGCGCGTCGCCGCGTCGAGCCCGCGCCACGCCATCACCGCGGCCGACGGGTGAGGGTCTACGTCGAGTGACTCGTCCCACCCGATCGCGCGCCGACCCTTCGCCGCGACGTGCGCTCCGAGCTCGCGCAGCATCTTGCCCATCAAGGCCCTCTCGTCCGCGAGGCCCGTGCGCCGGAGCTCGTCGGCCACGCGGGGGCTCGCGCGCCAGGGCGCGAGCGGCACTTCGTCGCCGCCGATGTGCACGAACGGTCCGGGGAACGCGTCGACGAGCGCGTCGATGACGTCGCGCGCGAACGCGACGCCGCGCGCGTCCGGGCAGAGGACGTCGTCGAAGACGCCCCACGTCGTCCGCACCCGGGGCGGGGGCGCGCTCGGGCTCGCGCACCGCAGCTCGGGGTACGCCGAGAGCGCCGCCGACATGTGACCCGGCATGTCGATCTCGGGCACGATCGTGACGAAGCGCTCCTCTGCGAACGCGACCATGTGCGCGATGTCCTCGCGCGTGTAGCGGCCCGCCTCGCCGCCCACGTCGGTGAGCCGCGGCCATTTGGCGACCGGCATGCGCCAGCCCTGATCGTCGGTCAGGTGCAGGTGCAGCACGTTGAGCTTGTG
>JAGQJA010000145.1 GCA_020430845.1 Myxococcales bacterium | reverse complement strand
ATCGTGCGCGCCTGGTCGGCGATGGCGCGCGTGATCGCCTGACGGATCCACCACGTGGCGTACGTCGAGAACTTGTAGCCGCGCTTGTACTCGAACTTGTCGACGGCCTTCATGAGGCCGATGTTCCCCTCCTGGATCAGGTCGAGGAACTGCAGACCGCGGTTCGTGTACTTCTTGGCGATCGAGACGACGAGGCGGAGGTTCGCCTCGACCAGCTCGGCCTTGGCCCGCTCGGCGATGCGCTCGCCCTCGCGGATGTCGTGGTACGTCGCGCGGAGCGCCTTGATGTCGAGCTGGAGCTCTTCTTCGACGCGCTTGAGGTTCTTGAGCGACGCGGAGTGGTTGGCGAGGACCTCCTCGGGCGCCACGCCGTACTTGCGCTTGTACTTGCGCTCGGCGTTGGCGTCGCCCTTGGACGCGCGCGCCTCCTTGCGGAGCAGATCGCGATCGACGCCGGTGCGCTTCTCGATCTCGGCCGACCCGCTCTCGGCGCGCTCGACCTTCTGGATGAGCGTGCGCAGCTTGAGGACGATGCGGTCGATCGTCTTCTTGTTGAGGCGCATCTCCTCGAGCGTCTCGACGAGCTTGGCGCGGTTGGCGTCGCGGTCGGCCTCGAGGCCCTTCTTGCGCGACGCGGCGCACGTCGACAGCTGCGTGACGAGGTCCTGCGCGACCTTGTCGAGGTGCTTCACCTTGTCGATGAGGCGCAGGATGCGACGGTCCGCCTCCTCCTCGTCGAACTCGGCGTTCTCGTCGTCGGCGTCGCGGATGATGTCCTTGACGCGGATCTTGTGCTTACGGAGCTTGTCGCCGAGATCGATGATCTCGCGCACGGCCACCGGCGAGTTGAGGATCGCGCCGAGCACCATGTGCTCGCCCTGCTCGATGCGCTTGGCGATCTCGACCTCGCCCTCACGCGTGAGCAGCGAGACGCTGCCCATCTTGCGGAGGTACATCCGGACCGGATCGTTGGACTTCGAGTAGTAGCCGCCGTCCTCGTCGTCCTTCTCGGGACGGGAGACGACCTTCGACTTCTCGGCGGCCTCCTCCTCGACGATGCGCTTCGGCGCGATCTTGACCTGAGTGGCAGCGTCGACGATCTCGATGTCCTCGTCGCCGAGGACGCTCATCACGTCGTCCATCTGATCGACGCCGGCGTCGGCCGGAAGTGCGTCGTTGACCTCGTCGTAGGTCATGAACCCCTTGGACTTCCCGTTGTCCAAGAGCTTCTCTGCGTCTCTGTCCTTGCCGTTGCTACCGTTACGGTTCTTCGCCATCAGCCGCCTTCTTCCACTGCTACAGGTAGCGCGCTCCTACCGCGCGCCGCGCTTCGAACCCCAACCTGTCCGCGTCGCTTCCCGGTGACGGCGTCGACTGCCCGCCTGTCACGGCCCCCGCGACCACGCCGCCTCGCGCCCCCTCCGGGCCAAGCGGCGATTGCCTTGCGTCGCTCCTCCTCTCGATGCGTCTCCGAAAAATCCTCCGCCGCGGCCTCGGCCGCGCCGCTCTCGTCTTGCCCTTCGCCGGTGCGTCTCGTGTGCGAGATATGTCGCTTCTTTGCGAAAGGAGCAGCCTCTTTAGCTTGTTTGCGATTTCGAGCAAGAGGACTTTTGCCTCTTATTTCGTCGCTACCTCGTGCCACAGAACGTGCCGACCGGTGAACAAAGCGGCGCGCGATGGAGCCCAGGCGGGCGCTGGCGCGGCGCGCACACCATTGCGCAAGCGATTCGAGTACTTAGGGGTCTGCGCGGATCGAGGCAAGCTCTGCGATCGTCTCGGCGCGACCGCCTCTGCCGCTCCCACGATGCACTGTACACGTGTACAGCTCACGCGCCCGGGCGGGGCCCCGGGTCGGGATACCGCGGCGTGGCCGCGCGCGCTCAGCTGAGCCCCTGACGGCGGCGCGCCTTCTCGGCCGCCTCGCGGGCGATGAGCTGCTCGGTCTCCCAGTCGCCCTTGCCGCGGTAGTTCTCGCGGGCGAGCTCGCTCGACTCCTGCAAGAGGAGCTGGTTCTGGAGGCGGCGCGCGTTCTCGACGAGCAGCGCGCGGGCCTCTTCTTCCGAAGGGACGTCGCCGCCGACGACGTGCTCGGACGCGAACGTGCGGACCTGCGCGGGCACGTGCTGCAAGAAGAGATCGGTGTCGAGCTTCTTGTCGTACGCGTTCCAGGCGTTGCGGAGCGCGGTGATGACGGGGACGGCGATGCCCTCGAGCAGAGAGAGGTGCTCGGAGACCGCCGGATCGTCGAGCAGCTGCGGCCACTCGATGAGCAAGCCGACGATCGCCTGGCGCTCGGCGCTGCCGGGCTTGCCCGCGGTCACGCGCTGGGCGTCGCCGCGAGGCGTGGTCTGCTCGAGCTCGGCGTGGCGGCGTACGCGCTCCTCGGCGGCGCGGCGGTCCTCCGACTTCTGCTTGGCGAGCGCGTCTTTGACGGCGCGCTCGAGCGCCTGGAATGGCTCGCGCCCGACCATGTCGAGGCGGCCCGCGAGCTGGTCGACGTACGACTTCTGCATGACGCGCACGAGCGGGTTGGGCTCCTCGGCGAGGAGCTTGACCACGGCGCCGACGCGCGCGGCCTTCTCGTAGGCGTCCGACGAGCTGAACGTCTCGTCGAGCAGCGCGTCGACCTGGAACTCGAACATGCCCTTGGCGACGTTGACGATGTTCGTGATCGCCGAGGGCCCCTTCTCGCGCACCAGGTCGTCGGGGTCGGTGCCCGTGGGCAGCGCGCCGACGCGGGCGCGCAGGCCGGCCGCGCGCAGCGGCTCTCGCGAGAGGCGCACGGCCTTGCGTCCGGCGTTGTCGCCGTCGAAGAGGAGCACCGCCTCGTCGGCGAAGCGCTTGAGCAGCCGCGCCTGATCGGGCGTGAACGCGGTGCCGAGGGGCGCGACGACGTTGCCGACGCCGCGCGCGTGCAGGCCGACGACGTCGAAGTTGCCCTCGACGACGATCGCCAGCTGCTCCTGGCGGATGGCGTGACGCGCCTGCCAGAGACCGAAGAGCATGTTGCCCTTGGTGTAGATCGGGCTCTCGGGGGAGTTGATGTACTTGGGCGGAGGATCGCCGCCCTCCGCGTCGCCCGGCGGCGCACGGAGCGCGCGACCGCTGAACGCGACGGTGCGCCCTTGCGGGTCCATCACCGCGAACATGAGGCGGTTGCGGAAACGATCGTAGTGACCCGACGCGTTGCTGCGCGGCACGAGCAGGCCGAGCGCCTCGCCGAGCGCGGGCGAGACGCCTTGCTGGCGGAAGTGCGCCGTGAGGCCGTCCCAGCCCGCCGGCGCGTAGCCCATGCGGAACGCCTGGAGCGCGTCGTCGATCTGCGTCGACTTGCCGGGCTCCACGCCGCGGCGCGCGAGCTCTTCGAGCGCGAGGTCGCGGTGCGGGTGCGTGCGCAGCTGCTCCTCGAAGTAGGCCGCCGCGAGCTGGCTCGCCGCGTAGAGCTCCTCGCGTTGCTTCTTGTGGCGCTCGGCCTCGGCCTGCGACGGGCCACGGCCGCCCTCTTCGACGACCTCGAGGCCGAGGCGCTCGGCGAGCATGCGCACGGCCTCGGGGAAGTCGTAGCCGTCGTGGCGCATCACGAAGTCGACCGCGCTGCCCGACTCCTTGCACCCGAAGCAGTGGTAGAACCCGCGCTCGGGGCTCACGTGGAAGCTGGGCGTGCGCTCCTGGTGGAACGGACAGAGCCCCACGAAGGAGCGCCCGCGGCGCTTGAGCGAAGGGACCGCGTCGGCGATGAGCGCCACGATGTCCGTCCGGTCGCGTACCGCCTCGATGGTCTCCTTGGAGATCACTGCGAGAAGACGGATAGATAGGGCCGCGCGCCGGGTCAAGCCGCACGGCCCATCGAGCGCATTGTACTGGCGTTCAGCCCATGTTAGACGCGCCTCGCGCCGACGGAGGACGAGCCTCGCCTTGCCCCGTGGGCCCCTGCCCCTACTTCTTGTCCGACTGACAAAGGAGCCTCTCAAGATGGTCGCCTCGCCCTCGCCGGCCGGAAACTCGACGGGAAAGATCACCCAGGTCATCGGCCCCGTCGTCGACGTGGAGTTCGCCGACGGCAAGCTGCCGCGGATCCTCAACGCGCTCAAGGTGACGAACCCGTCCATCAGCGACGCGAAGGACAACCTCACGCTCGAGGTCGCCCAGCACCTCGGTGAGAACACTGTGCGCGCGGTCGCCATGGAGACCACCGACGGCCTCGTCCGCGGCATGGCCGCGCGCGACACCGGTGCCCCGATCGCGATGCCCGTCGGGCCCGAGTGCCTCGGCCGCATCCTCAACGTCGTCGGCGATCCGGTCGACGAGGCCGGCCCCGTCAACGCCAAGCGCTCGATGCCCATCCACCGGCCCCCGCCCACGTTCCAGGAGCAGTCGACCAAGGTCGAGGTCTTCGAGACGGGCATCAAGGTCATCGACCTCCTCGCCCCGTACCGCAAGGGTGGCAAGATCGGCCTCTTCGGCGGCGCCAGCGTGGGCAAGACGGTTCTGATCATGGAACTGATCAACAACATCGCCAAGGTCCACTCGGGCTTTTCGGTCTTCGCCGGCGTCGGCGAACGGACCCGCGAGGGCAA
>JAGQJA010000144.1:21662-23304 GCA_020430845.1 Myxococcales bacterium | reverse complement strand
GCGGCGCCTCCCACGCCCCTCCCGCGCGGCCGCACCGGGACGGTGCGCCTGTCCGACGTACAGACGCACCCGCTCTACCGGGCGACACCGCTCTCGACCGAGATCCAGCTCCCGCCGGCCGTCGCGACGAAGCCCCGGCCGATGCGGCGCACGCTGGTCGCCGTGGCGTTGGTCGCGGCGGCGATCACGACGCTCGTCATCGCCCTCGGCGCCCATCGCGCGTCGCCGCCGACGAGGGCCGCGACCACCACGGTGACCACGTCTCCCAAGCCGGCGCCCGCCCCGCCCGCGACGAGCGGTGCTCCGACCGCGCGACCCACCGCAGAGATCGTCGTCCCCGCACCGAAGGTGATCGAGGCCCCACCGGCGACCGCCGCGCCCGCGCCGCCCGAAGCTCCGGCCACCAAGCCGGCGCGCCCGACGCGCTCCAAGAAACGTTACGACCCGATGGGGATCTGAGCGTGTCGCGACCGCTCGTGCTCGCGGTGTGCCTCGCCGCCTGCCTCTCCTCGCCGTCGATCGCGCTCGCCGACGGCGCCCGCCCCGCAGACGCGACGCAGGACCAACGCGACAAGGCGCAAGAGGCCTTCGTGCGCGGCCGCGACCTCTACCTGCAGAAGAAGTACAACGAGGCGCGCGCCGCCTTCGCCGAATCGCTCGAGCACGTGGCGAGCCCCAACGCACGGCTCTACCTCGCCCGGGCGGAGCGCGACGCGGGCCACCTCGTCGACGCGCACCGCGCCTACGGGCGCGCGATCGACGAAGCGAAGGCGGCCGCCGCGGCGAACCCGTCGTACGAGCAGGCGGCGACCGCCGCGGCCGAGGAGCGCGCCGAGATCGAGCCCAAGCTCGCGTTCGTGACCGTCGAGGCGCCCGGCGCCCGCACCGTGACGGTCGGTGGCGACCCCCGAGCCCGCGCCGGCGAGTCCGTCGCCGTGATGCCGGGCCGCGTCGAGATCATCGCGCGCGGAGACGGCGCGCAGATCGCGCGCTCGTCGGTCGAGCTGGCCGGGGGTGAGCGCAAGACCGTGACGCTCGCGCTCGCGCCGACCGCAGCGCCCGCGACGTCCGATCCCGCCGACGGCGACAAGAAGGCGGCGGGAGGTGGACCGCTGCGGACCGCGGCGTACGTCTCGGGCGGCGTCGGTGTGGCCGGGCTCGCGACGTTCGCCGTGCTCGGCCTCATGTCGCAGAGCACGCACAGCGACCTGGAGCGAGCGTGCGGCGCCGGCCCCTGCCCGCCCGACCGAGCCGACGACATCTCGACCGGTCGCACCGAGCAGACCCTCGCGAACGTCGGTCTCGTCATCGGCGCGCTCGGCGTCGCGGGCGGGGTGACGCTCTTCGTGCTCAGCATGCCCAAGAGCTCGACGCAGGCGCACGTGCGCGCGGCGCCCGGATGGCTGGGCGTGCGCGGCACGTTCTGACTCGGCGCCTGTCAGCGCTTCTTGCGCCGACGCGCGAGAGCGAGCGCGGCGACGGCGCCCACGGCGAACGCGGACATGCCGGCCGGAGAGCCCCAGCCGACGCTGCACCCGTCGTCGCCCTGGCCGGCGCGCAAGCTGCGCGGATCGCCCGAAGACGATCCGGACGCGGCGCCCGAGCTGCTTCCGCCGTCGTCGGTGCCGCCGCTCGAGCCGCT
>JAGQJA010000144.1:0-21578 GCA_020430845.1 Myxococcales bacterium | reverse complement strand
GGCGGGCCGCCGCCGTCGAAGTCGCCGATGCTCACGTCGGCGCAAGAGAAGTAGGTGTCCCCTGCCGCGAGCGACTGCTGATCTGCCGCGCACGCCATGTTGATCATGAGCTGGCGGATCTGCAGCGTGCAGTTCTGGCATGTCAGGCCGTCGGGCAGCTTCACGTTCTGCGTGTACGACATGCCCGCGCCGCCGGCCGGATCGTCGAACTGGCCGAGCTTGGTGAACGTCTTGTCGTCGTCGTTGCTCAGCCAGATCTGGAAGCACCCGCGATGCGAGATGGTCTCCTTCCATGTGATCGGCACCATCGCGCCGGGGGTCCGGTAGACGGTGCGCTTGGCCGTACGCGCGATGCCGCCGCAGGGTCCGGTCTTGTGGGCGTCCGCGCCCGCCTGCCCTTCGTCGCGCGGCGGCGGCGAGGTGAGCAGCGTGTGCGCCGAGGCCGTCGCCGGGACTGCCGAAGCGAGCAGCGCGAACGCGGCGCCGACCAAGGTGGATGTTGTCGCCGCGCGCCTGCGCGTGACGCCCGAGCCGGAGCGGTGAGCCATGGGCTCTACCGTACCACCAGCTCGCGCCGGAGGCCGCAACGGTTGCGCGCTTTCCCTGACAGCCGGCGGGCCGCGGGGTAAGCTCGCCGCGTGTGAAGCGCCCCATCGCCCCCGCGCGTCTCGGCCGATTCGAGGTCGGCGCCAAGATCGGCGGCGGCGGCATGGCCCAGGTCTACATCGGCCGGGCCATCCGCGAGGGGGACGACGCGGCCGACGGCGCTCCCGAGGAGCTCGTCGCGCTCAAGGTGATCCGCGACGAGTTCGTGGATGATCCCGAGTTCTTGCTGATGTTCTCGGACGAGGCGCGCCTGCTCGCGCGTCTCGCCCACCCTCACGTCATCCGCACGCTCGAGCACGGGGCCACCGACGGCCACCGCTACATCGCGATGGAGCTCCTCTCGGGTAGGACGCTCGCCGACGTGTGGGACAGCCTCGTACAAGCAGACGAGCGTCTCGAGCCACGGCTCGCGGCGTGGATCTGCGCGCGCGTCGCCGAGGGGCTCGACGCGGCGCACGACGCGACCGACGAGGACGACGCGCCGCTCGGCATCATCCACCGCGACGTCAACCCGACGAACATCTTCCTCACGCACACAGGCGGCGTGAAGCTCATCGACTTCGGCTTGGCCAAGGCGCGCCGACGATCGACCAAGAGCGCCGACGGCATCGTCAAGGGCAAGATCCCCTACCTTGCGCCCGAGCAGCTCCACCTCAAGAAGAACGAGCTCGACCGGCGCATCGACATCTACGCGCTCGGCGCGACGCTGTGGGAGCTCGTGACGATGCGGCGCCTCTTCAAGAAGGAGACCGACGTCGACACGCTCCGCGCGATCCGCGACGCGATCATCCCCGACGCGCGGACGCTCGCCGACGTGCCCGACGAGCTCTGGGCCATCATCGACCGCGCGCTCCAGCGGGATCGCGACGAACGCCACGCGACCGCCGAAGAGGTGCGCGCCGAGCTCGACACCTTCGTCGGTGGGGCGTCGGACGAGATGGCCGAGCAGCTCGTCGCGCTGATGCTCCGCCTCTACCCCGGCGAAGAAGCCCAGCAGAACGAGTGGATGCGCAGCGCGGCCCACTCGGCGCGCCGCCTCAAGGCCACCGTCGCGCCCCCGGCGCCCGTGCCCACCGCGTCGTCCGACCTGCTCCGCGACGAACGCCCCTCCGATCCCGGGCCCGAGCCGGCCGGCGACGCCGAGCCCTCGGCGATGCGCCCCCGCCTCAGCTCTCGGCCCCCGGCCGAAGTCGTGCGCCCAGGGGCGAATCGCCCGTGGTTCTCGCTCGTGCTGCTCGCGCTCGTGATCCTCGCCGTCGCGGTGCTCTTCGTCTCACGGCGCTGAGGGAAGGAACGCCGACGGGCCCCCGTACATAGGCCCGTGCTCACCGCCCCTGCCCCCGAAATCGCCGTCCGCGCCGACGCCGAGCCGCTCCCGCCCCGACGAAACGTGGGCCTCGCCGCGCTCGTCCTCCTCGAGCCGAGCGTGATGCTCGCCATCGTGGGCGTCGGTCCGCGCGTCGTCAGCGACCCCACCGCGGGCGG
The DNA here is from genome assembly GCA_020430845.1 of Myxococcales bacterium. Lineage (GTDB taxonomy): Bacteria > Myxococcota_A > Polyangia > Polyangiales > Polyangiaceae > Labilithrix. Next base: position 19,487 of record JAGQJA010000144.1, on the reverse strand, counting down.
AGTGGCGGTGCTCTCGGTGCTCGTGGGCCTCGCGGTCGCCCCCCTCGGCATCGCGGCGCGCCGCTTGATGCACTGATCTAGAAGCCCGGGCTGGTCGCCACAGGCTTGGTGCCCGTCGGCTTGGGCTTGGTGCCCGCCGGCTTGGACGTCGCGACCGGCTTGGTGCCCGTCGGCCTGGAGGTCGCGGCCGGCCGGGTCGTCACGGCGGGCTTGCTCGGCGCCGTGCTCGTCGCCGGGAGCTCGATCGTCTCCGGTGGCGGCGGCGCGCTCGTGGGCTGCGTCGTGGGCGCCGACGTCGGCGCCGACGCCAAGCTCGGGTCGGGCGCGGGGATCGCCGAGATCGTCGGGCTCGCCGAAGGGCGTGGATCCGCGATGACAGACGAGACCGGCGGCGCGGACACGGCGGTCGCCGGGGCGTCGTCTCCGCGCATCATCGAGCTGATGCCCACCGCCGCCAGCACGCCCACGGCCGCGGCGCCCGCGAACATGAGCACGCGCCACTTGCGGCCCTCCATCGGGAGCTGGACGACGACCGGCTTGGCCGAGTCGTCTTCTCCGTCGAGGCTCGGCAGCACGGTGCGCTGGCTCTCGGCACCCGTGGCGAGGCCCTGCAGACAGGCGGTCATCTCGTCGTCGGTGAGGCCCACGGCCGCCCGCAGCGCGTCGGCGAGCTCGTTGCAGCTGTCGAAGCGCTCGTACGGACGCTTCTTGAGCGCGCGAGCGAGCGCGAACCACGCCTCGGGCGGGATGCGAGGGTCCGGATCGACCTCGGCCTCGAGCACAGCGGCGAGAGATCCCGCCGCCGACTCGCGCATGAAGCACGGCGCGCCCGTCATCATCTCGTACACGAGCGACGCGGCGGAGAACTGATCGCTTCGCCCGTCGAGATCGTCGCTCGATCCTCGGATCTGCTCGGGCGACATGTACTGCGGCGTGCCGAGGACGTTGCCGTCTCGCGTGAGCGACGAGCTCGCCGCGGGCAGCTTGGCGATGCCGAAGTCGAGGAGCTTGGGGATGACGTGACCGTCGGGCTCCTGCGCGAAGAAGACGTTCCCCGGCTTGATGTCGCGGTGGACGATGCCCTTGGTGTGCACGTGCGAGAGCGCCGACAGCAGCGGCACCGCCACCGACACCGCCTCTTTGGGGCTCAGCACGCGGCGCTCTTGCATGACGCGCTCGAGGCTCCTGCCGTGGAGCAGCTCCATCACCAACGCGAGCGTGCCGTCGTTCGCGTCCTCGACGAGATCGAACACGCGGATCACGTTGCGGTGCGAGACCGTGGCGGCGAGGCGCGCTTCGCGACGAAACCGCTCGTCGTGCGCCTCGTTGCGCTCACCGCGGAGGAGCGTCTTGACGGCGACCTCCGCCTGCGTCGCCTCGTTGCGAGCGACCCAGACGTTGCCCATACCGCCCTTGCCGATGCGGCTCGTCAGGCGATACTTCCCGCCGAGCAGGTTCGCCGGCGGGATCTGGGACGGGCTCCCCACCCCCAGAGCGTAACACCAGTTTGTGCCCTGCTAAGGCGCAACTCGGTCGCGCCGCGCTAGAACGTGATGCCGCCGGCGACCATCGACCCGCCTCGCGTCGGGCTGGCCCCGACCCACAGTGAGCTGGCTGCGGTGGCGCGCTGCGACGGACGGGGTCGCAGCAGCATGTACGCGCCGACCCCCGCCGCGATCACGCCGGCGCCGATGAGCACGGCCCCGAGCGGCCCTTGGAGCTGCGCCGCGTCGCGCGTGCTCTCCAGGTCGCTCTGGCGCGATCTGGGGCATCGACCGCCCGGGCAGGCGTCCACGAGATCGGAGACGTTGCCTTCGCGCACAGCCAGCGTGACGCCGCCCGCGACGACGAATGCCCCACCTACGCCTACCAGGACCCACCCCAAGAACGGGCGCCGCGGCGTGTCGTCGGGCGGAGGATCCGGCGGCTTCGCGCCCCCGAACGTGATGAGCAGCGGGTGCTCGCCGCCCTCGGGCACGGTGAACTTCGACTCGAACGGCGCCGAGCCGTCGGCGGTCGCTTGCACCATGTGATCGCCCGGGTCGACCTCGATCGCGCCGCGGCTCGGCACCGGCGCGCCGTCGAGGCGCACGGCGACGTTGGGCGGCGAGCCCTCGGCGACGCTCAGGACGAGCCGTGGGATGCGCCGGTCGAGCTGCACCGCGCGCTGCGCCGCGCTCTCCGCGATGTCTCGCTCGTTCGGGGCGACGACCTCTCGGTTGGCGGCGATCGCGCGGAAGGCGTCGCGCGCCTCGCGGAGCCGCTTGAGCCCCTCGAGGCACGTGGCGATGCGATAGCGCACCGCGACGCTCTCTTTCACGCGCGCCACCTTGTAGAACTTGTCGAGCGCGACGTCGAAACGCCCGGCCTGCTCGTCGGCGTACGCCTCTTGGAACAGCTGGCGCGCCGCCGCGAGCGCCTCTTCTGTGGGCGGAGCGGGCGCCTCCGCTTGCGCGACGGCGAGCGGGCTCACCGTCAGCGTGGCCACGAGGGCCGAGACGCCGACACGCCGCCGGAGCCTACTCGTCATCGAGCGACACCCCATACAGACCGCGCTTCTTGAGGAGATCGCGCAGGTGGTGGCGCGCGACCTCCGCTTGGCGCGCCGCCGCCGAGAGATTGCCGCCACAGCGCTTCATGAGCATCGCGAGGTACGCGCGCTCGAAGCGCTCGATCGCGCGATCCTTCGCCTCGCCGAACGTGCCCGACAGGTCGAGCGCGCTCCGCTCCTCTTTGGTGCCACGGAACCCGTCACCCTCGCCCGCGACATCCGAACGACGGATGACGCCGTCTTGCGCGAGCGCCGCGGCGCGGAGCAGCACGTTGTTGAGCTCTCGCACGTTGCCGGGCCACGGCTTGCTCTGCAGGTGCTCGAGCGCGTCGACGTCGATGAGCGCGGTGCTTCCCGCGCGCGTCAGGAGCTTCTGCGCGAGCAGCGGGACGTCGGCGATGCGCGCGCGCACGGGCGGCACGACCACCCGGACCTGCGCGAGGCGGTAGTAGAGGTCCTCGCGGAACGTGCCGCGGTCGATGGCGTTGCGCAGATCGCGGTTCGTCGCCGAGAGCACGCGCACGTCGATCGGCGACGGCGCGTGGCCCCCGACGCGGATGACCTCTCGGCGCTCGAGCACACGGAGGAACTTGGCCTGCAGCGCCGCGGGCAGCTCGCCCACCTCGTCGATGAACACCGTGCCGCCGCGCGCCGCCTCGAAGAAGCCGTTGCGTCGCTCGTTCGCGCCGGTGAACGCGCCCTTCTCGTGACCGAAGAGCAACGACTCTGCGAGGGTCTCGGGCAGGGCCGTCGCGTCGATCACGATGAACGGGCCGGACGCGCGCGGTGACGCGAGGTGAATCGCGCGCGCGACCTCCTCTTTGCCCGTGCCGGTCTCACCCTGGATGAGGACGGTCAGCTCCTTGGGGCTGATGCGCTCGAGGGCCTGGAAGAGCTCACGCATCGGAGGCGTGCGCCCGACGAGACCGCCGAACGACTCCGACGGCGCGAGGTCCGACTCCGGCGCCGAGTCGTCGGCGTCGACGCGGATCGTCGTGTCGCCGATGGTGAACTCGGCGCCGACGGCGAGCTCGACCTCCTTGACCCGGTGCGGCCCGAGCCACGTGCCGTTCATGCTTCCCATGTCGACGAGGCGCAGCCGATCGTCGACGCGAGACAGCTCGAGGTGCACGCCGCTGATGCGCGGATCTTCGACCGCGAAGTCGTTGGTGGGGTGCCGACCGACGGTGGCGACCGAGCGCGTGACCGCGAAGGCGCGGCCGGACGCAGGGCCCGCCACGGCGACGAGCTTGGGGACACGCGTCGTCCGCACGCGGACGACCGGATTGGCCTGGGTCCCACCTCGCACCGACATGAAGGCGGATCGTACCCGGGGGCACCGACGTATGGCAATCGGCGTCGGTAGGGGGGCGCGACCGACGCAACCTGGGGGGGCACGGGTCGGGGGAAGACGGGCGGTCGTGGCTGCGTAAGACGCGCCTCGCGATGGCGCTGGTGGATCGCGCGTGAACCACCGAGCAGGGTCTAGAGCGCTCATCCCGGCCGTGATTTCAGCCACTTAGGGCCCTGCTTCCGTTGTCACGAAAATTGCTGGAGGCAGTGCCACCATGGAAGTCTCGTGCCCCGCTTGTTCGACCCGCTACCTCGTCAATGACGAGCGTGTGCGCGGCAAGACCGCGCGCATGAGGTGCAAGAGCTGCCAGACGGTGTGGATGGTGAGCGGCCCGATGGGCGGCGCCGATCTGAGCACGACGGCCGGCGGGCGCGCGGCGGTCATCCGTCGCGGCGCCGAGCGCGAGAAGCGAGACCTCTTCGCCACGCAGCCGCCTGACCACGGCTCGGTCAAGCAGACCATGCGACCCCCGGCGCCCAACTACGGGTTCAGCACGGCCGGGCGCAACGAGAACTCCGTGCTCTTCACGGTCGACGAGCTCAAGCGCGCCGCGGGCGCACGCGTCCAGACGCCGGAGCCGATCCAGGTCGCGCCGAGCGCACCGCAAGACGACTCGGGCGTCATCGACCTCAAGGCCCTCTCGCAGGCTCCTCCGCCGGCCGCCGGCCCGCTCGTTCCGCCCATGCTCTTCAGCGAGCCGCCCCCGGGCGCGTTCGCCGTCGACGCCACCGGTCCTGCGACGGCGCAGACCGCGTCGAAGGCGTGGATCGCGTGGACGGGCGCCGCCGCCGCGGCGATCTTGATGCTCGGCGTGGGCGTCGCTGCGCTCGCGTTCCGCGGCGAAGAGCCCGTCAATCGTCTCGCCGCAGCGCCGCCGCCTCCGGCTGTGACGACTACGCCCGCGGCGCCCGAGCCGGCTCCCGCCGCAGCGGCGAGCGAAGGCGCGAAGAGCCCCAGCGTGAGCGCCGCCGACGATGGCGCGACCGCGAGCAAGGGCAAGGCGGGCAAGAAGGGCAAGTGGTCGCGCGGCGCCGGAAAGGGCGCGAAGGCGAGCCGTCGCACGACGACCGCCGCCAAGCCGGCCGCGCCCGCGAAGGCCGCCGACCCGTGCCACTGCAAGGGTGACTTCACCTGCATCCTGCGCTGCACCGCCAAGGGCAAGTAGCGCCCGATCAGTCGCGCTCGATCGCGACCACGACCACGCGTAGCCCCCGCGCTGGCGACGACGGCGTACGCGCGCTGTCCCGCGCCGATCGCTCGGACGCGAGCACGTCGGGCGCGCCGATGACGACGCGCAGCTCGGCCGCGTCGGCGAGCGCGCCGACCGCGCCGGTGACACGCACCGTGCCGTCCGGAGACACCACCGTCTCCACGGCGGCCGCGCGCGGCTCACCCGCCTCGGCGGCGACGAACGTGTACGCGACGACGCGATAGGGCACGATCTCGGACGGGCGGAGCAGCACCTCGAACGACGTCGCCCCCGCGCGCAGGCGCAGGCGCGCCGACGACGACGGATCGGTCGGCGCCAGGTCGACCCGCACGCCGCGCGCGGTCACGCGATACGTGGGGAGCTCGCGGAGAGACGGCGCGGTCGGTCCGCCCGTGAGGTAGAGGGCCACCGCGCCCGCGAGCGCGAGCGCGACGACCACGAGCACGGCCCACCGCTGCCACGACGGCGCGGGCGCCGCAGCGGAGGTCGGGTCGGAGTCGAACGAGCGCCGCGGGCTCACGGCGTCCGCGTGCGGCTCGCGAGGTAGAGGGCGATGCCGCTCGTGACGGCGACGTTGAGAGAGTCGAGCTCGCCGCTCATGTCGACGCGCACCGTGCGGGTCTGCGCCAGCACGTCCTCGGCGAGACCCGGCCCCTCGGCGCCGAGCACGAGCACCGCGCGCGGGGCCGAGACGGCGCCCAGCTCTTCGCGTCCGCGAGGGCTCAGGGCCAGCGGCTCGAAGCCCGACGCCTTGGAGATCTCGACGATCTCGTGCGCGTCCTTCGCTCTCGCGAACGGCACGACCAGCGCCCCACCCACCGAAACGCGCACCGACTTGCGGTAGAGCGGATCGCACGTCTCTTGGTCGACGATCACGGCGCGCACCCCGAACGCCGCCGCGTTCCTGAAGATGCCCCCCACGTTGTCGTGGTTGGTCACGCCGGCGAGCGCGACGACGAGCGCGGGCCCGGGCGGGATGGCGGCGAGCAGCTCGCGCGCGTCTCGCGCCGGCCCCCGCTCGGCGAGCGCGAGCACCCCGCGATGGATCGAGAAGCCCACGATCGCGTCCATCACGCTCTGCGGCGCGACGTACGCGATGACATCGTCGGGCAAGCTCGCCAGCACGTCCTCGAGGGCCGCGAGGCGCTTCTCGGAGAGCAGGAGCGAGCGGATCCGAAAGCGCGACCGCGACGCGAGCACGCGCAGCACGACCTCGCCCTCCGCGACGAACACGTCCCCCCGCCCGCGCAGATCACGGTCGCGGAGGCCCGCGTACGGCGCCACGCCCGGCGCCGACAGGTCGGAGACGCGCTCTACCCTCGTCACGCGGAGCGCCCGACGGCCTGCAGGTGCGCGCGAACATCATTCGGCATCCCCCGCACGCTACCACCTGTGATAACCCGCTGGCCCAACCATGAAGCGAAAGCCCCGTCTCACCAAGCGCGAGAAGAAGGCCCAGGACCCTCGTCCCGCGGCGCCCGCGCAGCACCAGCACCAGCACATCCACTGCATCGCGTGCGGACGCCACCTCGACGAGGCGGACTTCGAGCCGCCGGCGACCGCGACGGTCATCACGTGCGATCACGGGTCGAACTTCCCGTCGTGCGTGCGCTGCATGGCCGAGGCCAAGGCGCTCGTCGCGGAGCACGATCGCACCAACCAGCCCGTCCGCTCGAAGCCGGCCTGGCACTGACGCGTGCATGAGCGCGCGCGCTGGCGTCGCCGCGTGATCGGCGTCCTCGCGGGCCTCACAGCGCTCTATGGAGGCGCGATCGGTGCCGCGCGCCTCGCGTCGCGCGCGCTGATGTTCCAGCCCCCGCCCGGGCCCGTCGCGCTCGAGGGCGCCACGCTGATCGAGACCGCGACGCCCGACGGACGCGCCGTGCGCGCCTTTGCCGTCGGGCTCGACGCACCGAACGACGCGCCCGTTCTCCTGCACTTCCACGGCAACGCGTCCCGCGCCGACCACATGCTCCCGCTCGCCCGCGAGGTCGCGGGCCTCGGCGTGGGCGTCGTGCTCGCCGAGTACCGCGGCTACGGCGTCTCGGCGGCAGAGGGGCCGTCGACCGAGAGCGGCCTCTACGACGACGCGGAGGCGCTCGTCGTCGAGCTAGGGCGCCGCGGCGTCGCCCCGACGCGCTTGGTGCTGTGGGGCACGTCGCTCGGCTCGGGCGTGGCGTGCGAGCTGGCGGCGCGCGGGCGAGGCGCGGGGCTCGTGCTCGAGACGCCGTACACCTCGATGGCCGACATGGCGACGCGCGTGCTGCCGATCGCCCCGGGCCGTTGGCTCGTGCGCGACGTGTTCGACAACCTGACCAAGGCGCCGAGCATCCGACTGCCCGCGCTCGTCGTCCACGGCGACGCCGACGAGGTCGTGCCCTTCGCGATGGGCGAGGCCGTCGCCCGCGCCATCCCAGGCGCCACGTGGCGCGTCGTGCCCGGCGGGCACCACAACGATCTCCACGAGCGTGACGCGGCCTTGGCCCGTGAAATCGCCGCTCACGCGCGCCGTGCGGCGCGCCCGATCAGCAACCCGCGAGAATGATCGCGGGCGGGAGACGGAGGCCGCGGCCGCGGAGGCCACGAACGAGTGCAGCGAGGATCGAGCGCATGTTGCGGCCCCTTGTGGTCCATGAGAGCCCATCCGTCAAGAACGCTGATCTCGCGAGCCCGCTGCGAGGCGTGGGGGCGCCGCGGCGAGGCGTCGGGGCGCTGCTGCAAGGCGCCGCGGGCCGCCGGCTTCGTGCTTGCTTCATGATGTAGGTAGATGTGTGCCGCTTGCGCGAAGCCCACGTGGCCGCGGGCGCGCGACGCCCGACCCGAGCGCCCCACGATCCACGTCGGCCCGCCAGGCGTACGCTCTACGTCGTGCGACGCTCCGCCCTGCTCGTCGTCCTCGCGTCGCTCGCCCTCGCGTGCGGGCGCGCGCCGACCGAGCCCGCAGCTCAAGCACCCTCCGTCGACGCCTCGGCGGACGCCACCCGCGTGGCGACCTCTGCGCGCTACCTGGCGCTCGGTGACTCGTTCACCGCGGGCACCGGGAGCCGCGAGGCCGACGCGTTCCCCGCGCGCCTCGCCGACCGGTGGAGGCGCGCCGGGTGCGCCGTCGAGGTCACCAACCTCGCGGTCAACGGCTACACGACGCGCGACGTGATCGACTACGAGCTGGTGCAGATCGCCGGCCCCGCGCCCGACGTCGTGACGCTCGCGATCGGCGCCAACGACATCGTCCGCGGCGTGTCGACCGCGGACTACGCGGCGCGCGTGAGAGAGATCTTCGATCGCCTCGCGCAGGCGGGCATCCCGGCGTCGCGCGTCGTCACGCTGCCTCAGCCCGACTGGTCGAGATCGCCCGCCGCCGCCGACTTCGGAGAGCCCGCGGCCAACGGCGCGCGCATCCGCGAGCTCAACGCGCTTCTCCGAGACCTCTCGGTCGAGCGCGGCGCCCGGTACGTCGACCTCTCGCCACGTATGCAGGCGCAGGCCGACGCCAAGCAGCTCGCGCCCGACGGTCTGCACCCGAGCCGAGAGGCGTACGACGCGTGGGCCGAGGACCTGTCGCGCGCCCTGCCCTCGCCTTGCGGCGGCTGAGGGCCCTGCCGCGACCCGACGCCGTTCGTGATACGACACGCGCATGCGCGCGCACCCTCGAACGACCAAGCTCGCCCGCGTCGCCGCCGTCGCCCTCGGCGCCGCGACGCTCCTGTCCGCCGCGTCGGCCGACGCGTTCTGCGGGTTCTACGTCGGCGGCGCCGACCACAAGCTGTTCAACAACGCGACCCAGGTCGTGCTCATGCGCGACGGCACCCGCACGGTGCTCTCGATGCAGAACAACTACCAGGGCCCGCCCGAGGCGTTCGCGCTCGTGGTGCCCGTGCCCGTCGTGCTGCAGAAGGACAACGTCAAGACGCTCGCGCGCGACGTCTTCGACCGCGTCGATCAGCTCGGCGCGCCGCGCCTCGTCGAGTACTGGGAGCAGGACCCTTGCTGGCGCCCGCCCAGGCCCCGCCCAGGGCGAGGCCGCGCCGAGAAAGCGAGCGCCCTGCCCCCGCCGTCGCCGGCCGCCGCCGCCGAGGACCGCGGCGTGAAGATCGAGGCGCAGTACACCGTGGGCGAGTACGAGATCGTCATCCTCAGCGCCAAGGACGCGTCGGGCCTCGACACGTGGCTCCGCGAGGCCAAGTACTCCATTCCCGAGGGCGCCAGCGCGTACCTCAAGCCGTACGTCGAGCGAGGCAGCAAGTTCTTCGTCGCCAAGGTCGACCCGACGAAGGTCAAGTTCGAGGGCGGCATGGCCACGCTCTCGCCGCTGCGCTTCCACTACGACGACGAGACGTTCGCGCTGCCCATCCGCCTCGGCCTGATGAACGCCGACAAGGCGCAGGACCTCATCGTGAGCATCCTGGCGCGGTCACAGCGCTACGAGGTCGCCAACTACCCCAACGTGACGATCCCGACAAACCTCGACGTCGCCGAGCGCGCGCGCGAGGAGTTCGGCTCGTTCTACGCGGCGCTCTTCGACCGCACCCTCGAGAAGAACCCCAAGGCCGTCGTCACCGAGTACGCGTGGGCGACCGGGACGTGCGATCCGTGCCCGGGCCCCGCGATGGGGCCCAACGATCTGGTGACGCTCGGCGGCGACGTGCTCCCCGGCGTCGACTGCTCGGACCCGTACGTCAAGGGTGACTCGCCCTACAAGCAGTACCGACCCGAGTGCCAGCCGTGGATGCGCTACCGCGACTTCGTCATCACGCGCCTGCACGCGCGCTACACCAAGGAGTCGCTCGGCGAGGACCTCGTCTTCAAGAAGGCCGACGCGATCGTGGGCGGGCGCGAGATCCGCAAGGGCGACGGTTCGCTCGAGCACGGCGCGACGACGGCGCCGCAGAACAACTTCCAGGCGCGCTACGCCATCCGGCACCCGTGGACCGGGCCCGTCACGTGCGCCAACCCTCGCCGCGGCGTCTGGGGCGGCCCCCCGCACACCGACGGCACGCACCAGGCCCCGCCGAAGCCCGCCGCCGCGCGCAACCTCGCGTTCGCGCCGCGCGGAAAGACCTCGCTCGCGTCGTACGTGCGCAGCGACATCCCCGAGCTCGGGACCAAGGGCGATCCCGACACAGCGACGGTGTCGGGCGTGAGCTCGAGCGGCAAGTCCGAGCACAAAGGGCGCTCGCGCTGCGGCTGCCGCGTGCCCGGCGGTGACGTCGGCTCGACGGCGCCCGCCGGCGTCGCGCTCGGTCTCGCCGCCGCGCTCACCGCACGCGTCAGTCGCCGACGACGCGCAGCTCGGGACGATCGCCGTCGCGGGTGAAGATCGGCGGCTCGCCCAGCGGCGCGTCGACCTCGACGAACGCGCCGCCCTCGAAGCGCGCGCCCGACCACACGTGCCACCACGCCCCCGCCGGCAGGTACACGCGCCGTCGCGTCTTGCCCGGCTCGAGCACCGGCGCGACGAGGATCGCCTCGCCGAGCAAGTAGGCGTCGCTGACCTTGCGCGCCTCGGCGTCGCCTGGGTGATGCAAGACGAGGTGACGGACCATGGGCGCGGACGTGCGCGCCGCTTCGTCGGCGAGGCGCTCGAGGTCGGGCCGGAGCGCCGCGTGCAGGCGCGCCATCTTGCGAAAGTGCAGCGTGGTCTCGGCGTCCTTGTCCCACGCCCAGTTCGCGTCCTTCTTGTTGCCGTCGTGCGTGCGCATGATGGGGCTGAGCGCGCCCAACTCGGCCCAGCGCATGAAGAGCTCCTTGGTGCTCGGCCCGCCACTGAAGCCCGCGATGTCGTGCGTGGCGACCGGGATGCCGGAGAGCCCCAGCGTGAGCATCGCCGGCACGACCGTGGGCAGGCCGTCGTACGCCGAGAAGTCGGCCTCTTGATCGCCCACCCAGTAGACCTGCGCGCTCTTGTGCGCGCCGGTGAAGCCCGACCGCGCGAAGACCACGAAGTCGCCGTCGGGGCGCACCTCGTTCATCACCTCGCGCCAGAGCTCGTGCCAGCGGATCGGGAACAGGTTGTGCTCCGCGCGCGGATCGGCGCCCGACGCGTACACGGCGTCGAGCGGGAGCCACTCGCCGAAGTCGCTCATCCAGCCGTCGGTGCCGAGCGTGACGACCATGCGCCGGAGCGCGGCCTTGACGTAGTCGCGCGCCGCAGGGCTCGTGAGGTCGGGGTGTGACGCCGAGCCGTTGGGCGCGATGTGCTCGTAGACCTGACCGTCCGCCTTCTTGATGAGCAGACCGCGCGACGCCATCTCGTCGAAGTGCTCGAGCCCGCGCACCACGAACGGGTTGGCGTACGAGAGGAAGCGATACCCGCGTCCGTGCAGCGACGCGATCATCCCGGCGAGGTCCGGGTAGAAAGCTGCATCTTCCACCCATCGGTACTGCACGCCCGAGCCACCGTCGAGGTTCGGCCGCGGGCCGGTCCAGTCCTGAACCCACAATACTTTCGCGGGGATACGCGACTGTTCGAGGCGGTCGGCGTCGGCGAGAACCGCGGCGCGGCCCCCCTGCGCGCCGATCCACAGGTCCCACGCCCACGGCGGCGGGCGCGTCGGCCGGCCCAACTCGTCGCCCAGCTCGCGCACCACGTCGAGCGGCGTCGGACCGTGGAAGACGACGAGCTCGACGGGCGCGCCCGACTCGACCTCGAGCCACGCGACGTCTGCGTCGGTCTTGCAGAGATCGACGACCGTGCGATACGGCGTCTTGGCCAAGAGACCGAAGCCGCGCGCGTCGAGGTAGTACGGCATCGGGAAGTACGTCGTGTGCCGGTCGCCGTTGATCCCGCCGGGCGGCACGTCGGGCCGTCGACCGATGCCTTGCTCGCTGACGAAGAGGCCGAACGCCTCGCCGCGCTGGTCGGCGCCGTTGTACTGCTCACCGAAGCCGTAGAACGTCGCGTCGGCGTCGCACGCGACCGGCACCGCGATCGAGCTGGGCGATGCCCCGCCGATCGACGCCTCGATGACGACCTTGGTCGCCGACGCCCCGTACGGCGTCACGGTGATCGAGCCCGTGGCCGCGCCGCCCTCGAAGCGCACCTTGGCGCCGTCGCCCTCCGCCGCGCGCGTGGCGACCGCGCCCAGGGCGAAGCGCTCCTCGCCTTCACGCGAGAACGTCCACGTGCCCGTGAGGCCCTGCGCGCGCTCGTCGAAGCGCGCCGCGGTGACGCGCGCCTTCGCGCTCATCTCGAAGACCGCACGACCGCCGACCTCGACCTTCACGCCGCCGCTCGGCAGGACGATCACGCGACGCGCGCCGGCGAGATCGAACGCCTCGGGCCCCGTGGGCCCGACCGGATCCGACGTGCACGAGGGCGCGACGGAGAGCGCAAGCGCGAGACCGGCGGGCAGGTGGAGCTTCGAGCGCATCGCGACCTCGGTTTAGCACGGCGCGCGCGCGCGCGGGCCTCAGCGACCCGGCTGGTGCTGACAGGGCGCCCTCTCGGAGATCTGCACACGATCGCTCGTGCCCGTCGCGAGGCGCACGCGCTGCACGAACGCGAGCCGCTCGCGGTGCGGCAAGCGGGCGAGGTCGAAGCACTCGTCGTGCTCGCCCTCCTTGCCCCAGCGTCCGCTCACGCGCCCCACCTTGGCCGCGCCCACGTCGCGGACGACGCCGAGCAGCCGCTCGAACGCCGCGCTGTCGGTGCCGTCGCCCGGGCTCTGGAAGCTCACGACGAGCGAGTAGAGCTTGCCCTGCGTCGGCGGGCCGACGACATCCGCAGAAGGCGGCGACGAGGACGGCGGCGACGCGGCGGGCTCCTGCGCGGACGGCGGCGGGGCCACCGGAGCGCTCCCCGGCGCGGGCGCCGCGGGCGGAGGCGGAGGCGCGGCGCCGCAGCCCGCGACAAAGAAGGCGGAGAGCGCGACGAGGCCGCGCGGCGAGATCAGCATCTCGCCGAGCATAACGAACCCCCGAGAAGCTCAGAAGTTTCCGATGGTTGGCCGTCAGTCGTCTGCCGGGACGAGCGTCTTGCACACCGACCTCGCGCCGTCGGGCGCGAGCGCGGCGCGATCCACGAGCTCCCCCTCGCGCCACACCACGCACACGCGCAGCGCGTCGCGACCGTGCACGCGGAACGCGCCGTCGAGCGCGACGCCGTTGCCGCACGTCAGATCGCGCGTCGGCTCGAGCGGAAAGACCGGCGACGGCCGCGCGCCCTCGTACACCGCCACGTCCCACGACGCGTGCATGCTCGGCGGGCACGTGACGAGCACCTTGTAGCGGCGGCCCTCGGCGAACGCGCCCCCCGCCTCCGCGATCTGCGTCGCGTCGTCGCCGACGAGCACGAACGCGACGTCTCCGCCCTTGACGCGGTCGGGCTCGGTAGGCGCTGGCTGGCGCGCGACGAAGAGCGCCACGCCCGCCGCGAGCGCGAGCGCGCCGACGCCGCCGCCGAGCGCCCGACGGAGGCGACGGACCTTGGAGCGCCGCGACGCCGGGAGCGCCGGGAGCTGCCTCTGGTCCGCGACGATGCTCCGCAGGCTCGCGGCGCACGCCTCGCACTCGCCCACGTGCGCCTCGACCCGCGCGCGCAGCTCCGCGGGCGCGTCGCCCGCGTGATAACGCTCGAGCGCCAGCCACGAGAGCGGCTCGCCTGTGCAGCGCGCGCTCACGACGGCGCCTCCGCGCCGCCGAGCGACGCGACGACGTCCTTGATCCGATCGAGGCGCTTGCCCACCGTCTTGCGGCTCAGACCACAGAGCTCCGCGATCTCGTCCTGCGTCATGTCGTCGATGAACCGGCACACCAGGATCTCTCGCTCTTCGTCGTCGAGCCGGTCCACGAGCTTCGCGAGCAGGTCGACGTCGACGACGCGGTCGTGACACGTGGTGCGCGCCGCGCCGCGGGCGTCTGGATCGTGCGCCGCGAGGATGCGCGCCCGGTTGCCCTCGTCGCGCAGCAGCGTGAGGCATCGGTTGGTGACCGCGCGATAGAGGTACGGGAGCTCGAGGTTCATCTCGTCCTTCTCCAACAGGTCGACGAAGAGGCCGTGCACCAGGTCCTGCGCGTCGGACCGACTCTGGAGGATGCGCTCCGCCTTGCGCACGAGCGCCATGCCCCAGCGCTCGTAGGCCTCCATCTCAGCGGCACCGCCCTCCGGCGACCGCGCGCACGACGCAGCGATCGCCGCCCGCGTCGGGCAAGCTCGCGACGCACGGGACCGGCCCCGCGTCCGACGCAAAAGACACCTGCGGCGACTCGGACCGCACGACGACGCCCTCGCACGCGCCGCTCGCGCAGTCGTCGTCGGCCAGACACTCGGCGCCCGCGGGCTTCTGGCGCTGGCCCGGATCGCACTGCCGCGGGATCGCAGGAAGGAACAGCACGCGCCCGTTGGGGATCGCGTCGCGCCGGCCGCACGCGCCGCTCGCGCACGGGCGCTCGGGCGGAAGGGCCGAGCCGCCGTCGGGCAATGCGTCGAGCACCGGCCCCGGGGGCGAGCAGCACTCGCTGCAGATGCCGTCGCAGCAGACGCCGCTCGCGCACTCCGCGCCTCCCCACGAGCACGGGACCCCCAAGGGGAGATCCTTCACGACGACCGGCGCGCCTCCGCATTCGCTGCTGCCTTGTACGCGCAGCTGCGCGAGCACCGCCCGGCCCGGGCCGCTCTTCTTGATGAAGAACTTGATGCCGTCGTAGCGCAGCGGCGCCGTCACCACCGTCTTGACGGGGCGCCACTTGGCCGAGGGGATCGGCTGCTCGAAGTCGACGGTGCCGTCGCGGTTGAAGTCGAGCGCCACGCTCACCTGAGCGCTCGGCTCGACGTCGGCCACCATCGTGAACTCGAGGCACTTGGGCGACTTGTCGACCGACTGAGAGAGCACGGTCGGCGTGTCGACGAGCTCGACGCCGTGGTCGTCCTCGTGCCATGTCGCGGCGCGGCGCACGCCGCCCGCCTCGAGCTTCCACGCGCAGAGCCCCTCGCCGCACCAGAGGCGGAAGGTGGGATCGTCGAGGATGTCGTCGCACCCGATCGCGAGCGCGCCCACGGCGACGCACGCGAGCACCGACGCGACCCTCGCCCGCATCGAGGTCGGGCGTCGGCCCGGCTCACTCGAACGTGACGCGCGCGCCGAGCTGACCATGCAGGCCTCCGCTGTCGTGGGTGTCGCCGATGAGGTTGCTGATGATGGGCGCATACTCGTAGCCTCCCTGGAGGAATACACCGAAATAGCGGGGCGCCATGAAGGCGAGGCCCGCGGCGCCGCCCAGGACGAAGCCCCAGTGCGTGTCGGTCGACGAGGTCTTGGGCCCCGCCTCCGCGCCGGTCGTGAGGTTGACGACGCCGAGGCCCAGCCCGCCGCCGATCTGACCGTAGACGTTGAAGTACGAGCCGCCGGCGCGCGTCTGCCCGATCGGACGCGTCGACGCGCGCACGTAGCCGCTCAGCGCGTACGCGTCGAAGCTCACGCTGTCGTCGCTGCTGCCGACCTCCTTGCGCTGGTACGTGTCGCCCGCGAGCGTGTGCAGCTGCGCGCCCACGGCCACGTGCGGCAGGATCCCGTGGAACGCGGAGACCGAGACGCGAAAGCGCGGCGGCTTGAAGAGCTCGAAGAACTGCGGGCGGTACTTGTAGCCGAACTCTTCGAGGCGCGAGGTGTAGGTGTCCTCGACGCGACGGATGAGCCCGAAGCCCACCTCGAGGCTCAGCGGCTCGACGCGCCGGCGGCCCATCCACGCGCCGTCGCCGGCCGCGTCACGTCCCTTGGACACGCCCTCGGCGCGCACGGGCGTGCACCGCGTGAGGTCGAGCGGCGAGACGCGATCGTCCAGGAGCGCGACCGGGCAGCGCACAGTGCTCAGCCCCACGCCCTTCTGCGCCGAGGTGCGCACGAGCGCGTCGTACGAGCCCGCGACGAGCGCGAGGCGCAGCGGCGTCCCCGCGATCTTCTGCACTTCGGCGACGACGCTTCCGCTCGCGTGGTGCACGACGAGCACGCGCGCTTCGAGCTTGCCGGGCAGCTCGAGCTGCGAGCGCGCGTCCCGCGGGAAGGTCACGGGCACCTCACCTTGGCCCGACAGCTCGGTCTCGAGCGTGACGTGCTGACCGCCGACCTTGGTGGCGGCCGTCGACGCGAGCGTTCGCCGATAGGCGTACCGGTACGCTTCGTCGAGCGAGACGCGACCGTCCCCGTCGGCGTCGGCCGCGCCGCGCAGCCCCGCGACCAAGTGGTGGGTGAAGTAGCTGCCCTTGAGCTCGTCGGACTCCTGGCTCAGCTCCTCGGCGCTGCTCGACGCCATGATCGCGACGCCGCGCTGCGTGAGGCGCGCGACGGAGTTGGTCGAGAAGTCCGCCGCGGGCTCGACCCCCTTGGCCCGCGCGTACGCGCCGCTCTGACACGCGTCGAGCACGACGAGCGTGAACGTGGCGGGCACCTGGGAGAGGCGCGCACGCAGCGTGGCGATCGGCAGCTCCTCGCGCCCCAGGCTGAAGGCGCTCGCGCGGGCGTGACCCGAGTAGAAGAAGACAAGCACGGCCTCCTCTCCTCGCGCCGCGTGCGCTCGGATCTTGGCCGCCACCGCGTCGACCTCCGCGAGCACCGCCGCCGGAGACGGTCGCGTGAGCACGCGCAGGTCGGCCTTGCCGTACCGACCGAGCTCGCGGAGCACCTGCCCCACGCGCCGCGCGTCGTCCTCGGCGTATCGAAGGGGCTTCTGCCCCTCTCCGCCCTCGTTGGTCCCTACCAGCACACCGTACGCAAAGGGGCGCGCGCGAGCGCTCACCGACACGGGCGGCGGCGCGGGCGGTCCGATGGGCGGGTCGTCTGCGCGCGCGGTCGTCGTGAGCGTGGCGCACAGGCCGACCGCGCACGGGAGCGCACGCGCCAGGCGGCGCGCCGACAAGGAAGAAAGCATCGTCATCGTGTCCTCCCTGTCTTAACTCGCGAGCCGCGCGACTTGGGAACACGCGCCACGACGAAAAATCACGCCCCCGCTGCGCGCACCAGATTTCGTCGTCGATTCGGCTACTTGCACGACGGGCCCGCCCCGCTCAAGTACGTCTTCGGCGCCGCGCGCGCGACGCGACCACGGCGAGGAGCGCGGCGACCGACGCGGCCGAGATCGCCGCGCCGAGCGAGAAGTAGAGCGGCCGGTAGGTCACGCGGAGCGCGTGGGTGCCGGCGGGCACGTCGACCGCGAGCAACCGCCCTCCACCCGCCCCGCGGTCGGGCCCGTCTCCGACGATCTCGCCGACGTTCGTGCGCCACCCCCGCTCGTAGCCGCTGTCGAGCACGACGCGCGCGGCGCTCTCTGCGCGCACCTCGAGGTCGAACGAGCCCAGGGAGCGTGTCACCCGCGTGACGATGGCCTGCCCCCTCCCGACCCTCGCCTGAGGCACGTCACCCTCCCACACCGCCGTGTGCGCGTTGCCTCGCCAGCCGTTGTTGCGGCACCCGAGCCACGCGCGGTTCTGCCGCGGCTGATCGATGTACTCGGGCGTGAGGCCCGCGCCCCCGTAGTAGAAGACGGGCGACGGAGAGACGCGCGCCGGCGGCGCCTGCCAGAAACGCGCGCCGACGAGGTGCGAGGCGAACGCGAGCGCCGTCGCCACGCCGAAGGCGCCGAACGCGAGCGACGCGGCCCGCAAGATCCGGCGGGTCGGAGGGAGCAAGCGACCTAGCCTTCGCGGGACCTCGTCGATCGCGATCGCGACGAGCGCGCACGCGGGCGTCATCAGCACCAGGCGAAACCGCGACGACACGCGGAGCGCCGAGAAGGGCGGCGCGAGCTTGAGCACGTGCCACGGCGCGTACGGGGCGAAGTCGCCGAGCATCGCGACGAGCACCACGAGCCCGAGCAGCGCGATCCACACGCGCCGGCGCTCGAGCGACAGCGCGAGACCGGCGAGCGCCAGGCCGAGGCAGACCGGTCCGAGGTACGCGCCGTACTCGTGCCACCCGAACGTCTGCAAGAAGACCTTGTGACCGCCGGCGCGAGGATCGAGGAACATGTCGGCGACCGTCGTGGCCGCGAGCGGATCGTCGTCGGCCAGGCGCCGCTCGAACGTGGTGAGCTGGTGCGCGAGCGGCAAGAGCCTCGCCGCGCCCACGCCCGCCGCCACGACGCCGGCGACGACGCCCGCCCGAAGCATCCTCCCTACTGCGCGGAGCCGGCCGCGCGCGCGTGCTCCGCGGATCAGCGACTCGACGAGCAGCGCCGCGAGGCACAT
This sequence comes from Myxococcales bacterium, assembly GCA_020430845.1. GTDB lineage: Bacteria > Myxococcota_A > Polyangia > Polyangiales > Polyangiaceae > Labilithrix. The sequence goes on along the minus strand of JAGQJA010000144.1, from coordinate 1,195 downwards.
CGGGAGCGGATACGACGCGCCCTCGAACAGCAAGAACGCGCCGAGGAGCCCGAGCTTGATCGCCGCCGCGTGATCCCGCTCGGCCTTGCGCCACCAGAGCAGCATGAGCGGAAACAGGTAGAAGCCGTGGAACGTGGCGTGCGCGCCGACGATCTGCATCGTGAGCGCCGGCGAGCCAGCCCAGAGGCACGCGCCGAGCAGCGCAGCCGGGCGCGTGACAGACACGTCGTCGCGGAGCCAGAGCCACATCGACGCGAACCCCCACGCGACGTAGACCAGCTCCCACAGGTAGAGCGTCGTCGGCGACGACAAGGGGTAGAAGAGGAGCAAGAGCGGCGACGCGGCGATCCCCTCGGGGTGCTCCCACTGCGGGATCCCGCGGCAGTCGAAGGGGTTCCACAGCGGCAGCTCCCCTGCGCGCAGGCTCGCCTTCGCGATCTCGATCTGGTGGAGCATGAAGCGCCCGTCCCCACCCGGCGTCCGCGGGAGCCGCGCGAGCTCGGGCGCGAGGAACGCGAAGGCGAACGCGAGCGACGCGATCGTGAGCACCGCGATGCGCAGGCCCGGCGGCCGAACCTTCACCCGCGCGTGCGTCAGAGGCGCAGCCCCACGAGCGCCGAGGGCCCCCAATACACCGCGTCCTCGTAGTGGATGGACGCCTGCATCCGCACGTCGACGTAGAGCGCGCGGCGCCCCTCCTTGTCGAGCGGCGCGAGGTCGGCGCTCAGGTGAAAGTAGCCCCCGGCGCCGAGCGCGAACATGCGGGTGTCGACCGACGCGCGGCGCACCCACAGGTAGCCGAGCTCGAGACCGACGCCGAGGCGCAGCACCTCGACGAACCGGAAGTCGAAGTTGTACCCGGCCATGACGCTGTACGTGCGCAGCCTCTCGGACGTCGCGCCCCAGAGGCCACCGACCGTGGCGTAGTGACCGAACGCCTTGTTCTGCGCGCCGACCCCGAACCGCCAGTCGAGTCCGGTGACGCCGAAGTCGTGGAGGCGCCGCAGGCTGCCACCGAGCTCGAGCTTCAGCGACGGCTTGCTGGGCCCGTCGTCGTCCTCGGCGGCCGCAGGCGCAGCAGACGGGGCGGCCGCTTGCGGCGCGGGTTGCGCGGGGGCGGGCGCGTACGTGGGGGCGGGCGCGGGCGCGTACGTCGGGGCGGGCGCGGGCGCGTACGTCGGGGCGGGCGGCGGCG
>JAGQJA010000143.1:22957-56322 GCA_020430845.1 Myxococcales bacterium | reverse complement strand
GCCCGTCCCCGAAGCGCGTGCCGCCTTTGGCGGGCGCCAGAACGGTGTCGTCTTTACCGCCAGACACAGCACGGAATGATATCCGCTGGTCTCGAAGGGTGTCGAGCCGAGCGACGGTGCATCCCGGTCGGCGGGGCAACGCCGATCCACGCCGCGGAGCCGGAGCGGCGCGGGGCGCGCGCACGCGAGGGTGCTAGAGTTCGGCATGTGTCGAGCACACCGCGCGTCGAGCGCGGACTGACGTGTATCGCCTGCTCGAGCCGTGCGCCCGGTGCGGGAGCGAGGCGACGACCGCAGACGGCGCGTGTCAGGCGTGTGGGTACGTGTGGGGGCCCGAGCACACGTGCGTGCACTGCGGCGAGATCCGCCCGCTGATCGATCGCGCCCCGCTCGGGTGCGTGTGCGCGGGGTGTGGTCTTCCACGGATCGCGCCTCGTTGGCAGATGGCTCCGGCCCAGGCCGAGCGCCTGCGCGCTGCCGTCGAGGTGCGGGAACGCACGCGCAAGGTGGCGGTCGTCGCGGTCGTGATCGCGACGGCGTGCGTCCCGCTGGGCCTGCTCGCGGGGGACGTCGCCGGGTTCGGGGGCTGGCTCGGAACGCTCGTCGCGTGGGCGGTCTCGCTCGGTTTCGCGGTGCTGGCGCGGAGGCGCGGCGTCGTGCGCCTCGACGCGGAGCTCGCGGCCGCGCGGCTCGCGTGGGAGCGGCGGGCGGTCGAGGGCCGCGCGCGCGTCGCGGTCTCGGCCGAGGAGCCTGCACCTGCAGATCGGGTACGCGTCGCGCCGGTCGACACGAGCGAGGAGGAGGACGTCATCGAGCCCGCGTCGGCGCGTCGGCAGAGCTCGTGATCGTGCAGCGCGCGCGCGCCGCGCGAGCGGGTCGCCGTGTGGGGGGGGCCGAGCACACGTGCGTGCCTTGCGGAGCCGCGAGCCGCATGACATGATGACCATCATTCAATGCGCTACCCGGAAGGACACAAAGAAAAAGTCCGCGCGAGCATCGTGGCGAGCGCGGCCCGCGCGTTGCGGCGCGACGGGCTCGACGGCGTGAGCATTCCCGAGCTGATGAAGGAGGCGGGGCTCACGCACGGCGGGTTCTACGGCCACTTCAAGAACCGCGACCAGCTCGTCGCCGAGGCCGTGATGGCCGCCGCCGAGGCGACGGGCGCCGCCGTGCTCTCCGAGGAGGCCGGCGATCTCGACGCGACGCTCGGACGCTACCTCTCCATGGGGCACGTCCAGCACCCCGAGAGCGGGTGCGTGCTCGCAGCCCTGGGAGGGGAGGGACGTCGTCAGCCCGCCCCTGTGCGGCGCGCGTTCGGCCGCGCCGCGCGTGGCTTCGTGCGTTTCCTCGAACAGAAGCTCCATCCCAAGAGCCCCGCGGGGCACCTCAGCGACGACGCGCTCCGCCTCTCCGCGCAGATGGTCGGCGCGGTCGTGCTCGCGCGCCTGCTCGACGACGAGACACTCTCGGAGCGCATCCTCGAGGCGGCGAAGCACGCGCCGCGTACGAGCGGGCCCCGTCGGCGCTGAGGCGGCATGCCCGCGCCGTTGCTGTGGTCGGCCACCGGTCACGCCGTCCTGGCCGTCGCGTGTGCGCTCGCGCTCCTCCGCCGCCGGCCCCCGATCATGGGGGTCCACCCTGCGCTCAAGCCGCTGAGGTTCGCCGTCTCGATCGCGCTGTTCTTGGCCACCATGGGGCTGGTGCTGCCGAGGCTCTCGGTCGCGCCTGCCGTGCGCGCGCTCCTCGCGTGGCTCTTTGCGTCGACGATGGTCGTCGAGATGGCGATCATCGCGGCGCAGGCGCTCGGCGGCACCACCTCGCACTTCAACGTGTCCGGGGCGCGCAACGCGACCCGATGGACCCTCATGGTCGGTGCGATCGTCGCCGCCACCGTCGGCTTGCTCGCGGTCGCCACGCTCGCGTCGGCGCTGCCCCTGGTCGAGCTCGACGGGCGCGAGCTCGAGGGGTCGATGGCGTGGGCGTGGCGTGCCGGCCTATGGCTGCTCGCGCTCTCGCCGGTGTCTGGCTTTGCGATGGGGAGCCGCATGCGCCACTCGGTGGGCGGAGACGACGGCGGCCCGGGGCTGCCCGTCGTGAGCTGGAGCGTCGAGCACGGAGACCTGAGGGTCGCGCACTTCTTCTCGTTGCACGCGGTACAGGTGCTCCCCGCGCTCGCTTGGTGCGCGTCGCGGCTCGGTCTGCCGATGCCGGTGCGCACGGCCGTGGTGCTAGGCGCCGCCGCCGTGCTCGCCGTGGCGTGCGTCGGTACGTTGCTCCAGGCGTTCGCCGGGCGCCCGCTCGTGCGCGGGCGGAGCCGACAGCGCGAAGGTTCGGACGCGCGCCTGCGTGCGGCGACGTCTACTCGGTGACGAGCGTGACCGTCTCGAAGAGCGTCGACGCATCGACCACGGGGCCGACCGCGAGTGCCTTGCCCGAGAACGCCTCTACCTCGCAGAGCGCGCCGTTCTTGCGGTAGATCTGCGCGAGCCCGAGGACCGGCGTGAGCGGGTGCATCTCTGTGATCACGCTGTCACAGCCGTTCGCGTCGAGCGCCGTCCGCACCGCGGCGTACGGCTGGGGCGGCTGGTACGCCGTACACGACGTCGGGCCGAGCACGATGGGCATCGTGCACGCCGCGTCCGAGAAGAGATCGGTGTCGGCCGACACCGTGCCCGCGACGCAATAGTAGGCGTTGCCGACCTTCTGCTCGGAGCACGCCGCCCCCGCCACGGTGTCGAAGAGCGTCCCGTTGGAGAGGCGCGTGCCGTTCGACGCGAGGCCGCGCGCGCGCACGCGCCCCACGCCGAAGTCGGTGATCGCGACGGCGGGGAACGTCGCCTCTGGGAGCGCAGCGCCGAGCACCCACGCCGACCGCGAGGTCGAAGTGTCGGGGTTGCAGTTGGCGCCCTGCGAGAGGTAGCGCGTGGTCACCTGGGCGCCCACGTCGTGCAGCGCAAAGTAGAAGTTGTTGGTGCAGGTGCCCGAGTCCGGACGAAGCGCGCGCTCGAGCGCGACCTGCGGCGTCGGGCAGGCGCTCGAGAGCCCGTAGTCCGCCGCGGGCGTCGTGCACGTCGCGTCGGTGAACGGCCCGTCGCCCCCGCCGCGATGCACCGCGATCCGTCGAGGAATACACCGCGTCGCGGCGCCTCCGATCGAGGCGAGACCCACGCTGGCGCCCTGACACGGTTGGTTCTTCTTCACGTCGAAGAGCTCGCCCTCGTCGACTTGCTCCGTGCCGTCGCTCCCGACCCACCGTTGCCTCCCGAGCTCAGCCGACCCAGGCTCGGTCTGGAGCGTGAAGGACACGAGCGCGTTTGCGGCGAGCGGCGCGCCCACGGAGAGGATCTCTCCCGGCGAAGCGGCGTTCGGCGTGCAGGTCGGCGACTTGTCGTAGTACGTGGTGCCGGGGAGGGCGGCTCCGAGCGGAGACACGACGACGGACTTGATGGCGCCGCACTCGTACGCGTACTCGGCGACGTACTTCACGCCCTTCGAGCACGCCGAGGGGGCGATCGCGGCGCGCGTCGCGCACGTTGCGTCGGCGTAGACGAGCGACGCCGAGGGCGGGACGCAGAGCGCCGTGGTCGTCGACGTCCGGAACAGATCGCACGGCGTTCCGAGCTGCTTGTCGAAGAAGCGCCGGAAGAACTTCTGTCCGTCCGCCGCGCGCACGGCCTCGATCGCAAGCCGCGACCCGCTCTTGAAGAACACCGGCGGCGCGCTCGACGCGTCCGGCGGCCCTGCGTCGGTCGGCGGCTGCGCGTCGGGCGTCGGCGGTGTGCCGGCGTCGTCCCCAGGGCGCGCGCCGGCGTCGTCGTCCGAAGAGCACGCGGCGAACGCGGCGATGGCCGCCGCGCCGGTGGCGACGACGAAGACAGCAGCTCTCATGGGCGCAGTATAGCGCCGCGCGAGATCACAGCTTGAACATCGCCATCGACGTGGCCCCCGAGTGGACGAGGACGGACTTCGACACCGTCGCGGCGCCGCTCGTCGGCTTGCAGCTCGCGGTATAGGCGCCGGGCTTGAGCGACAGCTGGAGCGAGCTCGTCGCGCCGCCCTTCGGCGCGCCGTTCACGTAGAACCAGCACGTGCCGCCCGAGGCCGCCATCAGGAGCGTGCCGTCGGGCAGCGGGAACGTCATCACCGCCGTCGTCGTCGTGCTCGCGGTGATGCTGACGCTCTTGCTCGCGCTCACCCCGTCGGCGCGCCTGCACGCGACCTCGTAGGTCCCGACGAGGAGCGCCATGTCGAGCACCGTCGACGTCCCCTTCGCGGTGCCGTTCACCGTCCACGCGCACGTGTCACCCGTGCTCGCGTACGCGTACACGCGTCCGGACGGAAACTGCATGCGGAAGGAGCTGCCGACGTCGATCGCGTCGGCCCCCTCCGTCGGCGCCGTCGCGTCGTCCGTGCCGCCCAGCGCGTCGACGAGCGCGGACGGGCGGGCCGCGCCGCTCGGTCCGTCGTCCAGCTCGGCCGCAGGCGCGGGCGCCACGGCGCACGCCATGAGAGAGAGGGAAATGCCGAGCACACTCGCCGTCCGCTTGATCATCGTCGTCTTGCTCCAAGGTTGCGGGGCGACCCGCGCCGCCCATCGGGAGGTCCGTAGAGCAAGGTGCTTGCCAGCCCTCTCGGACGGCGGGCGGTCACGTAAGATCATGAAATTGCAGTATTTTACGGCTCGCGGCATGCGCCCTCCGGGCGTGCGCGCACGTGCCGGTCGCGTGCGCGCACACGCGTCTTGCTCCGCGCACCGAGCACCAGTCGCGAGCCCGACGCCCGCGGGACGCGCCGTTGACAGTCGGCGGTCGGGCAGGCACGCTAGAACGCGATGGCGGTGGAGTCCGCCGACACCCGCCGCGCTCACCGAGAGAGAGCACGGCCAATGACTCCTACGGCACAGCCATGACGGCGCCGTGGGATTCACTCGAGCCCCGGCCCCAGAGAGAGCGGAGGGACTCGTGAGACATCGAAGAGAGCGCGACACGCGGCGGGCGGTCCACGCGGCAACCGCCTTCGGGCGGCCATGAGGCAACGCACACGCGCGCTCGCGCAGTGGGTGGCGCTCGGCGCGCTCGTCGGCGTCCTCTGCGGTGCGGGCTCGGCGCTCTTCTTGTGGCTGCTCGAGCTCGCGACCTCGTTCCGCGGCAGCCACGAGGTCATCGTCTACACGCTGCCCGTGGCGGGGCTCGTGATCGGCGCCATCTACGAGCGCTTCGGGCAGTCCATCAAGGGCGGCAACAACCTCGTCATCGACACGATCCACGACGAGGGGCCCGAGATCCCGCTCCGGATGGCGCCGATGGTGCTCGCAGGCACGGTGCTCACACACCTCTTCGGCGGCAGCGCCGGTCGCGAGGGCACAGCGGTGCAGATGGGCGCCAGCCTCACCGACTGGGTCTCGCACCGCCTGCAGCTCGCGGGTCCCATGCGGCGCCAGCTGCTCGCGGCGGGGGTCGCCGGCGGCTTCGGCTCCGTGTTCGGCACGCCGATCGCGGGCGCCGTGTTCGGTCTCGAGTTCATCGTGCTGGGCCGCATCGAGTACCGCGCGCTCGTCCCCGCGCTGGTCGCGTCGATCGTCGGGGACATGACGACGCGCGCGCTCGGCATCGGTCACACGCACTACCCCGCGTCCCCGCACGTGCCGCTCACGCCGCTCCTCCTCGCCAAGTGGGTCGTCTTCGCCGCGGCGATCGCGCTCGCGACGACGGCGTTCATCGAGCTGACGCATTTCCTCAAGAAGCAGGGAGAGAAGCGCGTCTCGCGGCTGCCGCTGCGCATGTTCATCGGTGGCGCGACGGTCGTCGTCGCGTGGAAGGTCATGGGCACGAGCGACTACCTGGGGCTCGGCGTGCCCACGATCGTGCGCGCCTTCGGCGATCCGGCGCTCCCCAGCTACGCGTTCGCGGCAAAGCTGCTCTTCACGGCGGTCACGCTGGCGGCAGGCTTTCTCGGCGGCGAGGTCACGCCGCTCTTCTTCGTCGGGGCGGCCCTCGGCAACGTGCTCGCGCGCGTCTTGGGCCTGCCGATCGAGCTCGGCGCGGGCGTCGGGCTCGCCGCCGTCTTCGCCGCTTCGTCCAACACGCCGCTCGCGCTGTCGATCATGGCGGTCGAGCTGCTCGGCGCGGAGGTGCTCCCGCACGTCGTGATCGTGTGCGTGCTCGCCTACTTGATGACGGGACACCGGAGCATCTACTCGGCGCAGCGCCTGCTCCACGGTAAGGACGGCGGGCCGCTCGCGGGGCCGATCGCGCTGCGCGACGTGTTGCCCCTGTCGACGTCGCCGCGCCGCACGCCGCCTCCCGCGGACGACGAAGAGCCCATGACGCGGTGACCCGTCCGCGTCTCCCGCGTCAGCCGGCCTCGGTCGAGCCCATCTGCGCGGCGAACGCCTCGAGGCGGCGCTGGATCTCGTCTCGCGCCGCCCTGAAGCGCGCGAGCATCTCGTCGCGCGCTAGCGTCGGGTCCTTGCTCGCGGGATCGGGGAGCGGCCAGTGCAGTCTGCGCGCTGCGCCGAGGAAGACCGGGCAGACCTCTTCGGCGCAGAGCGTGATGACGGTGCCCACCTGGCTCGGGTCGATGCCCTCGACCGACTTGGAGCGGTGCGTCGAGAGGTCGACGCCCACCTCGGCCATCACCTCGACCGCGTAGGGGCTCACGTGCGAAGGCTCGCTCCCGGCGCTCATCACGGGCACGCGCGCGCCGAAGAGCTTGCGCGCCAACCCCTCGGCCATCTGACTGCGGGCAGAGTTGGCGACGCAGAGGAAGAGGATGGTCTCGTCGGTGCGCATCGTGCTCAGCCCTCCGCCTCGGTGGCGCAGGCTGCGGGGGCGACGTCGAGAGGCGTGTCGGGAAAGAAGCGTCGCTGAGCCCACAAGGCGACGTTCACCAGTCCGATGAGCACCGGGACCTCGACGAGCGGGCCGACGACGGCCGCGAACGCCGCGCCGCTGTGGATGCCGAAGCTCGCGATCGCGACGGCGATGGCGAGCTCGAAGTTGTTCGACGCCGCCGTGAACGACAGCGTGGCCGAACGTTTGTAGTCGGCGCCGACGCGTTTGCTCATGAAGAACGAGACGGCGAACATCACGACGAAGTAGACGAGCAGCGGCGCGGCGATGCGCAGCACGTCGAGCGGGAGCTGCACGATGGTCTCGCCCTTGAGCGAGAACATCACGACGATGGTGAAGAGGAGTGAGACGAGGGTGATCGGCCCGACCCGAGGGACGAAGCTCTTCTCGTACCAGGCGCGCCCCTTCGCGCGCACGAGCACGCGGCGTGTCAAGAAGCCCGCCGCGAACGGGACGCCGAGATAGATCGCGACGCTCTGCGCGATGTCCCCGATCGAGACGTGGACGGCCGCGCCCGCGAGCCCGAGCCACGTGGGCAGGAGCGTGGCGAAGAAGTACGCGTAGACGGAGAAGAAGAGCACCTGGAAGATGGAGTTGAACGCGACAAGCCCGGCGCAGTACTCCGTGTCGCCCTTGGCCAAGTCGTTCCACACGATCACCATCGCGATGCAGCGCGCGAGGCCGATGAGGACGAGGCCGAGCATGTACTCGGGCTTGTCGCGCAAGAAGAGGACGGCGAGCCCGAACATGAGCAGCGGTCCGACGATCCAGTTCTGCACGAGCGACAACGCGAGCACGCGCTTGTCACGGAAGACCTTGCCCAGCTCCTCGTAGCGGACCTTGGCCAGCGGCGGGTACATCATCGTGACGAGCCCGATGGCGATCGGGATCGACGTCGTCCCGACGCTCAACTTGCTCAGGGCCGTGTTGAAGCCGGGCGCGAGCGCGCCCAAGGCGACGCCCAGACCCATCGCGAGGAAAATCCACAGCGTCAGGTACCGATCGAGGAACGAGAGCTTGCCCATGAGGCCAGCCGTGGCGTGTGTCATGCGGATGTCAGGCTCCATTCTCCGGTGGCCAGAACGTGAGCATGGGGCCGAATCGCGCAGACAAACGCTGGCGCGCGGGCTCCGAGAGGTGGAAGCAGAAGGTCAGGTGGATCGAGCCGAGGGCGGGGAGCGCCAGAAGAGCGTCGACCGACGCGTCGTCGAGGGCGCTGCTGCTGAGGGAGAGCTGCTCGAGGCGGGAGGCTGCGGGCGAAGACGCGAACGCGGCGAGCCACTTGGCGTCGGCCTCGCGCGTCGACAAGACGCGCAGGTTGCGGATCGTGGTCGAGGCGGCCAGCGCACGCACGGGCTCCACACCGTAGTTGTTCTCGTCGAGGTGCAGCTCCTCGGCGTCTTCCATGCGCTGCAAGATGGCGCGGAGCCCGTGGACGCCCATCCAATTGTAGTGGAGCGCCAGGTGCTTGACGCGCGGCAGCGTGGGCAGCGCCGCGAACGCGAGGCCGCCTGCGTTGTGACACTTGTTGTTCCGCAGATCGACGTGCTCGACGTGCGCGAGCAGCGGCCCCTCGGCGAGCGCCGCGAGGCCCGCCTCGCCCAGCGCGTTGTGCGCGAGGCTGATGCGCCTGAGGCGCGGCGCCACCCCCTTGGCCAGCGCTGCCGCGCCCGCGTCACCGAGTCGCGCAGCTCCGACGTCGAGCCGCTCCAGCGTTGCCATGAGGGGGGAGGCGGCGAGCGCCGCGGCTCCGGCCTCACGCAGCGCGCTGCCACCCAGGTCGAGGTGCCATAGCTCGGCGAGCTCCCAGCTGCCGAGCGCTCGCGCGAGCTTGGCGGCGTTGAGCCCGATCCCTTCGAGGCGGAGCACGCGGAGGCCCGCGAACGCGGCGCTGCCGAGGTCGGCGAGCTGCCGCGGCGTAGCTTGTCCGCCCTCGATCGACAGCTCGCGCAGCGTGCCGGCCGTGCGCCCCGCCAAGGCCGAGATCGCCTCAGGTGCGCGCTCTCCGGTGACGCGCAGGCGTGCGAGCGCGGGCAGCGACCCGAGCGGGCCGAGCTCGCCGAGATCGCCAGTGATTCGCAGATCGAGCTCTTCGAGCGATGCGGCCCAGGGCGCCCGGCCCAGCGCCTCGACGCTCGCTCGGTCGAGCTCAGGCAAACGGAGCGACAACGACCGGAGGTTGCCGAGCGCGTCCGCCGTCGCCAACGTCGTCATCACTTCTTCGACGTCGCTCACGTCGTCGATGCCGAGGTGCGTGAGCGCGCCCAGGTGAGGCGACGCGAAGAGCGCGGCCAGCGCCTTCGTCTGGTCTTGGTGGGGCGACAAGTCGAGGTCGAGACGCCGGATGCGCGAGAGCGCGCGCGTGGCGGTGAGCGCCGCCAGCGCGGCGGGGGTCACCGCCTTCAGCTCGAGCCCGCAGATCGGCGCGACGTCCTGCGCAGCTTCGAGCTGCGCGACGATGCGCTGGGCGTCTCCGCGCAAGAGCTCGATGGCTCCACGCCGGAACGCGAACTGGGCGCGGGTCTCGTCCCGCGCGAGCTTGCCGAGGCCCCCCACGCCACGCAGCGGCTCCGACCACTTCATCCCGTAGCGCGCCTCGAAGCTCGCGAGCTGTTGCGCTGGCCGTTCGCGCGCGGGGTCCCACGACGGCGTCCCATCGTGCTCGACCGCCAGCTGCATGTACATGCCGCGCGGGTCTCCGGCTTCGAGGAGGGCGTCTGCGAGCACGCGCCGCGCGTCGAGGTCGTCGACCGAGCTCCGCAGCTGCGCCTCGAGGTCTGCGGGCCCGCCGGCCGGGCTCGTGGGCAGCGTCGGGTCGAGCCACGCGCCGAGTCCGTCGAGCGTCGGTGGGCTCCAGGTCCCTTCGTTCGTCTTCGCGCCCTTCTGTGGGGCGCGACGGACCTCGGCGGGGGCCGCGACCGCCGCGGCTTTCGCGCGCGGGCGCCGTGCGGGCGCCGCGGTCGAGCGCGCCGCCTTCTTCTTCGCGGGTTGCGCTGCGGGTCGGCGTTCCGGAGCGGCTGGCGGCGTCGCGCCGATCGCGGCGCGCAGGAGCGTGACGTCGCTCTCCGCGAGCACGCGCGGCGTCTGCAAGCTCATGCCCAGCTTGCCGGGCGCGGCGACGAGCCCCTTGCCGCTGTCGAAGCGCAGCTCGCCTCGAAGATGCGTGATGTCGGCGACCGGGGTCGTGTTCGGCGGCCCGGCCCACATGTCCCCGTCGAACGCCGGAGTCTCGAGCACGCCCACGAGCCACAGGACATCGCCGGGTCTCACGGTGACGAGAAAGAGCGCGCCGCCTTGCTCGAGCGAGCGCAGGGCGGGCACTCTGCTGATGTACCGGTCGATCGCGAGCACGCTGCCCGGCGCCGCCCCTCGATGCGCCCCGTCGAACTGCGCCTTGCTGATGATCGCGAGGGTGTCCATGCGTCGCGAGGCTAGCGCCGAGTCGCGTCGAAGTGAGCTGCCGTTTTTGTGTCGCCTCTCGTCCGACGGATTGGCGCTTCCCTCCGGGCCGCGATGACCCCAAGCTGCCAGCTCCCATGGGCTACGCGTCGCTCCGTGAGTGCATCGACGACCTCGACCGTGCCGGCCGCCTGCGCCGCGTGACGGAAGAGGTCGACGCGCACCTCGAGGTCGCCGAGGTCCAGCGGCGCGTGTTCGCCGCCGGCGGTCCCGCCCTCCTGTTCGAGCGCGTCCGCGGATGCCGCTTCGCTCTGGCGTCGAACCTCTTCGGCAGCATGGATCGGGTGCGCTTCATCTTTCGCGACGCCCTCGACGGTGTGCGCGCGCTCGTAGACGCCAAGGTCGACCCCCGCGCGTTCGCGACGAGCCCTGCGCGCGCGGTGCGTCTTCCCGCCGTCGCGATGCACCTCTTGCCGCTCCCAGTGCGCGGCGGCGCGGTCTTCGCGCATCGCTGCGAGGTGCGCGACCTGCCGCAGATCACGTCGTGGCCCGACGACGGCGGGCCGTTCATCACGCTGCCGCAGGTCTTCTCCGAAGATCCCGACGCGCCAGGGCTGCGCGCGTCGAACATGGGGATGTACCGCGTCCAGCTCGCCGGCAACGACTACGTGCAAGACCGTGAGGTGGGGCTGCACTATCAGATCCATCGCGGCCTCGGGGTGCACCACGCGCACGCGATCGCGCGCGGCGAGCGGCTGCCCGTCAACATCTTCGTCGGCGGCCCGCCGGCGATGTCCGTCGCGGCGGTGATGCCGCTGCCCGAGGGCTTGCCCGAGATCGCGTTCGCGGGGGCGCTCAACCGACGCAGCATCCGTATGGCGCGGCGTGGCCCGGGCCCACACGTGCACGCCGACGCCGACTTCGTCATCCGCGGGAGCATCGGGCCGTCCGAGACCAAGCTCGAGGGGCCGTTCGGCGATCACCTGGGTTACTACGCGCGCGCCCACCACTTTCCCGTGCTCCGCGTCGAGTCGGTGCACCACCGCGAGGGGGCGATCTGGCCGTTCACCGTCGTCGGCCGGCCGCCGCAAGAAGACACGATGTTCGGCGAGCTGATCCACGAGCTCACCGGCCCGCTCGTGCCGACGGTGCTGCCCGGCGTGTCTGCGGTGCACGCCGTCGACGCCGCGGGCGTCCACCCGCTGCTCTTCGCGTTCGGCAGCGAGCGCTACGTGCCGTACGCCGACGCGGCGACGCGCCGACCGATGGAGCTGCTCACGCAGGCCAACGCCATCCTCGGCCAGGGGCAGATGTCGCTCGCGAAGTATCTCTTCATCGCGTCGCGAGAGGACGCGCGCGGGCTCGACATCCACGACGTCGGCGGCTTCTTGTGCCATGTGCTGGCGCGCTTCTCGCCCGAGCGAGACCTGCACTTTCACACCAACACGACCATCGACACGCTCGACTATTCGGGCAGCGGGCTCAACGAGGGGTCCAAGGTCGTCTTCGCGGCGACCGGTCCTGCGCGCCGCGCCCTGGGCTCCAGGCTCGGGCGAGATCTGCCGCTCCCCGCGGGCTTCGGCGATCCCGAGGTCGCCATCCCCGGGGCCCTCGTGCTCCGAGCTCCGAGCTGGACGAGCGCAGAAGAAGGTGCGGCCGACGTGCAGCGCCTCGTCGACGCGCTCGACGCTCCTGCGCGAGATGGAGCGCTCGACGGCTTCCCGCTCGTCGTGCTCGCGGACGACTCGGACTTCACCAGCCGCACGGTCTCCAACTTCGTCTGGGTGACGTTCACGCGGTCGAACCCGGCCGTCGACGTGCACGGCGTCGGCGCGGTCACGGTGCACAAGCACTGGGGCTGTCGAGGGCCGGTCGTCATCGACGCGCGCATCAAGGCTCACCACGCGCCGCCGCTCGTCGAGGATCCGGCCGTCACGGCGAGGGTCGATCGGCTGGGCGCGCGCGGCGCCTCGCTGCACGGCGTGATCTGACGACGCCTGCCGTGCGCCGCTCCGTCGCCGCTCAGCGCTGCTGCGGGCCCGGCACGTCGATCAGCACCTTGAGCGCCCCACGTCGTCCCGCGTGCTCGAGCGCCTCGAGCGCGCGCGCGAGGGGGTAGCGCGCCTCGACGAGGGGCAGGGGATCGACCGCGCCCGACGCCAGGGCATCGACGGCGCGCTGCATGTCTCCGCAGCGCGAGCCCACGAGGCGCACTTCGTGGATGACGACGGGCGCGAGGTCGACCGTGAGCTCGGCCGCGACGGTGGTCTTGAGCACCACGGTGCCGCGCGGCGCGACGATGCGCAGCGCCTCGGCGAGGCCGCCTTCGCTCCCCGTCGCCTCGACGACGAGCGGCGCGCGCCTGCGCTCTTGCGGCAGATCGCCGTCGAGGTAGGTCTCGACGCCCGCGGCGCGTGCGAGCTCGAGCTTGTGCGTGTGACGACCGACGAGCGTCGTCGCCACGCCTTGGCTCGCGATCGCGCGCGCGATGAGCTGCCCGAGCTTTCCGTCGCCCAGCACGACGGCGCGTCGCTCGGCTCCTGCGCGCTCGAGCGCGTCGATCTCGTCGAGCACGTGGAGCGCCGCGGCGAGCGGCTCCGCGAAGACGGCGAGGTCGTCGGACACGCCGGCGGGCACACCGACGAGGCAGCGTTCGGGGATCGTGATCGCTTCGGCGAACGCGCCCGACCGCCCCGCGATGCCGAGCACGGTGCGGTTCGGACAGTGGTGGCCGCCGAATCGCATGCATTCTACACATGTTCCGCAGCCGGCGTTGATGTCCGCGACGACGCGCTTTCCCACCCACGCCGCGTCGTCAGCGGCCACGACCTCGCCCACGAACTCGTGCCCGGGGACGCCCCGGAAGTCCATGTAGCCGCGCGCGAGCTGGAGGTCCGTGTCGCACACCCCGCACACGCGCACACGCACGAGCGCCTCGCCCGGGGCTCGCTCCGGTACGGGCTCGTCGGTCGAGAGCTCTGCCGGATCGCGGAGGGCGAGCGCCATCATGGTCATGGGCGTCGAGGATAGACGATCCCCCGCGCCTCGCGCGCGCGCCCGTGCCGCTCGGTCCACTCGGCCTACTCGAGCGGCGAGGTGACGAGACATCTGCGCCCGAGTCGCTATGCTCTCCCGCGTGCGAAAAGCTGTGCGCTGGCCCATCGTGGCGATCGTCGTCGTGTCGTCCTCGGCGTGTGGGGCCTTCAGCTCGACGCCGGCGGGGCCTACCGATGCCGCTACGGAAGGTGTGGACGGCGCGGTCGCTGTCGACGCCGCCTCGCCGGACGGTGCGACGGTCGACGCCGCGACGTCGCGTTTCTGCGCGCCGGGCAAGCATCTGTTCTGCGACGACTTCGAGCTCTCGAACATTCCCGCAGACGTGGGCCCGTGGTCGGACGCGCGGCGGTCGGGCGCTGGGCAGTTCGAGGTGCTCGACGCCGTCGCGTGTGGCGGTTCGCGTTGCCTTCGAGCGTTCAGCAGCGGACTGCAGGGCACCGCGATGCTCCGCGTCTCCCTTCCGCTCCAGCCCACGCTCTGCCGCTTTCGCATCAAGGTCGCGGCGCCAGCAGGGGGCACGACAGCCAAGGTCGTCGTCGTGTCGAGCACGGCCTCCGTGCGCGCGTCGGAGAGCAAGCTCGAGCTCGTGGGCGCAGCTTCGGTGGCGCTCGGACCCACGCCGTCGGACTGGACGGAGGTCGTGCTCGGCCTCCAGACCTCGAACACCGTCTCCGTGCAGGCCAACATCACAGGCGGCGCGCCCGGCGGGGCAAACCCTACACTCTCCGACCCCGTCGTGGTCGAGGTCGGCGTCGAGTCCTCGACGACCGACGCCTGGTCCGTGCTCTTCGACGACTTCTACTGCGACAAGCTCTGAGCTGGCGCACGTTGCTCGCGCGCGCGGCTGTTCCGGCGCGCGAGGCTCGCGTCGGCCTCTCTTGATCCCGCGCTCTCAGGTTGATACGCGCTTCGACGTGGCCCCGGACTTCGCCCCCGACGACATGCCCTTCCACCGCCTGGGAGGCGAGGCGCGCGTCCGCGAGCTCGCCGCGCGCTTCTACGCCCACATGGACGACGACGAGCCGGCGCTCGCCCGTCTGCACGAGCTCGACGCGCAGGGCCGCGTGAGCGCGGGTGTGCGCGAGCGCTTCGCGGCGTTCCTCGTCGAGTGGCTCGGCGGTCCGATGATCTACTCCCCCGTGCACGGGCACCCGCGCCTGCGGATGCGGCACGCGCGCGTGCGCGTCGACACGGCCATGCGTGACGCCTGGCTCCGGTGCATGGCGAGCGCGATGGATGACCTCGGCGTCTCGGGCGAGGTCCGTACGTTCCTCGACGGCCGCTTCGCGGAAGTCGCCGACTTCTTGCGCAACGCGCCCGACACGCCCTGACGCCTCCGCGTCACTTCACCTGCGAGACCCGGCACGTCGTCGTGCACCCGTCGGCGTTGTTCGTGTTGCCGTCGTCGCACTGCTCGGGCGGCTGCACCTTGCCGTCACCGCAGTACGGGCCGCGCGCCTTGCAGCCCGGCATGCAGCCGCCGTACGAGCCGTCGTTCTTGCCGTCGTCGCACAGCTCGTCGGCCGCCACGATGCCGTCGCCGCACGTCGACTTGCACTCGGACTTGGGCCGGTTGAAGTCCTTGAGCGTCACCTTGAAGTTCGAGCCGCACTGGTTGCGCTCGGCCTGGAACATCACGACCTCGTAGGTGCCGCCCTTGGTGAGACCGAGCGCGATGTTGCCGCCGCCCGGCTGCAGGCTCGAGGTGAACTGCGCCGAGCCGTTCGCCGCGTCGAGCGTGAACGAGCCGCTGAGCGGCGTGTGCAGGCCGCCCAGGTCGATGACCAGCTTGCCGTTGACGAACACCCACGTGTCGTCGTCGCCCGCGAAGTCGAACTTCTCGCCGCCCTGGTACTCGAACCAGAAGTGCGTCTCGGACGTGAACGACACGTTGCGCGCCGGGTTGCACACCGCGACCTCTTTGCCGGCGCCGATCCACCCGCCCGCGGGGCCGACGGGATCGAAGTAGTCCTTGCCGCCGTTGACCGCGGTGTCTGCGCTGTCCCACGTGTACGTGCCGGCGACCGTGCGCGTCAGCGGCAGGGTGACCGTCGACGCGAGGTTCACGCCCGCGACGTTGGTGTACCACTGGTCGAAGTTGGCCTTGCTCGAGATGTTGCGGCGCCCGTTGATGTAGAGGTAGCCCGGGTTCTGCGTGCAGTCGCCGCCGGGGCAGTTGAGCACCATGCGGCCGCCGGCGCCGAGCGTGCGCTCGACGATGTCGAGCACGCCGCTGCCTCCGAGCCCGTTGAAGTCGGGGTGGCCCGTCGCGCCGCCGGCCTGGTTGCCGACGCCGACGAAGTCGCGGATGAGCACGGGCTGCTGGATCACCGTCGGCGGTTGCCCCACGACGTCGGTGCACTTGAAGCCGGGCTCCACCTGGCACGTCGACGAGCAGCCGTCACCGTCGCGCGTGTTGCCGTCGTCGCACGCCTCGTTCGCGAAGCGCTGGCCGTCGCCGCACGACGCCTGGCAGATGCCGTTCACGCATACGGGCTCCTTCTGGCAGTTGAAACAGCCGTCGAACGGCAGCGTGTTGCCGTCCTCGCAGCCTTCGCCGCGACCGACCTTGCCGTCTCCGCACACCACGGGCGCGCAGGTGAGCGTCTTGGGATCACAGTCGAAGCCAGGCTCGATGCGGCACGTGGCCGAGCACCCCGTGACGGGCGCGCCCGCGGGGAAGTCACACTCCTCTGCGCCCGCGATGATCCCGTCGCCGCACTTCGCGGCCTCGCATCGCAGGCCTGCGTTGGGGCACACCCAGCCCGGCTCCACGTTGCACGTCGCGTCACACCCGTCGCCGGCCTTCGTGTTTCCGTCGTCGCAGCCCTCGTTGTCGTCGATCCGACCGTTGCCGCACGCGCCTGCAGCGCTCGCGTCGTCGGCCGGGCACGGGGCCCCGTCGCACGACGTGGCGCCGAAGCCTCCGCTGCTGCCGCCCGCGCCGTCCTCTCCGGCGTCCGCGCCGCCGTCGAACACGCTGGTGTCGCTGTCGCCGCAGTGCAGCGCACCCATACCGAGCAAGAACGCTGCGAGCGCGGCGTGCCGCCCACGGACCGGGAGAGAGAGGGCCATGGTTACGAACGGTATCAACGGCGTCTTGTCGTCACAACTCGGCCGGTGTCGTCACAACTCGGCCGGTCCGATTCTCATGGGCAATCCGGTGTCACTCGCAGGTGCCGCCACGCCAGACGTCGTTGCCCATGCGACCGCGCCCCTCGAATTCGCGGTCGTCGCCCCACTGCGGCGTGGTGAGCTGGCACTCGCCGATCGTCAGATCTCCGACGGGTTTGTCGCCGTCCTGCACGTCGAGCGTGAACGCGCGGATGTTCGTCTCCGACACCGTGAAGAGGTGGTCGCGGTGGACGAGCGCGCGCCGCGGCGCGCCGGGCGTGGTGAGGAGCGCCTGCTTGGAGAGGGCGTCGCGGTCGAGCTTGATGAGCTGAACGGCGCCGTCGCTCGGAGCGCAGCTCGACGTGCCGTAGCCGTCTGCGTAGCGAGCGGTGTGGGGCACCGCGATGAGGCCGTGGTCGTCGAAGACGCGGAACGCCTTGTGGATGCGATCTTGATCCTCGGTGAGGTCTTGCAGGCCGTTGTAGGCGCCGAAGGCGACGCGATCGAGCATCTTGGGGCTCGCCATGTCCGACACGTCGAAGAGCGAGACCTGGAGCTGGCCGAAGTTCGCCGTCTGCTCGACGCCGAGCCCGACGAGGCGGTCGCCGCGCGGCTCGATGTGGTGAACGAAGCCGGGGATCTTCAGCTCGCCGGCCTGCTTCGGCGCGGCCGGATCCGACAGGTCGATCGTGAAGAGCGGGTCGGTGTTCTGGAACGTGATCGCGTAGGCGCGCGGGCCGTCGAAGCGCACCGACTTGAGCGCCTCTTGGATGTGGGTGTTCAACGTGGTCTCGCCGAGCGGCGAGATCGTCCGCGAGTCGGTGATCGTGAACGTGTCGACGTACGGCGCCCCCGTCCCGTTGCGGGTGCGCGAGATGTCCTGCTGGCTCACGACGCGGAGCACGCCGTCGTGCTCATCCATCTGCCAGCGGCTCAAGATCTCGCCCTTGATGCGGAGCTTGGCGCCCACGCCGATGCGACCCGCAGGATCGCTCACGTCGAGCACGTCGATCGCCGACTGGGTCTGCGTGCCGTCTGCGTTGCGGACGATCTCGAGGCCCGCCACGTAGAGGCGCTGCGCGCTCGCGGCCACGCTCCGCTTCCAGCTCGTCGCGGTTCGGTCTGCGTTGAACGCCACTTGGTCGATCTGCTTGGCCTTGGCCGGGTCGGACACGTCGAACGACGTGATCACGGTGCGGGGCTCGGACGCGCAGCCGTGGCACGCGTCGCCCTCGTACGACACGACGTAGAGCACGTCGCCGACGGCGCGCGTGTCCGCGATCTCGCCGGGGATCTCGAAGCTCGCGATCTTGCGGATCGACCCTGGGTACTTTGCGTCGAGCGCGACGATCTGGGCGCTGCCCGTGACCGGCGTAGACCTCGGCAGCTCGCTCGGCGGCGGCGACGGCGTGGCGCGGTCGACCTGGGCCGCGGTCCGCTCCGCCCCGTTGCGATCGAACACGTCGTTCGACATCGCGAGCACGACGTCGCCGCGGCGATACATCTCGAACGGCCGACCCGCGAGCGGGTGCTTGCCCAGCAGGGTCGGCTTGTCTGCGGAGGCGATGCCCACGACGGCGAGGCCCGAGGCCTTGGACATCGTGTACAGGCGATCGCCGTCGGTCTGGATGATGTCCGCCTCCTCGAGCACACGCGCCGCGGCGGCGCTCGGCGTCGGGCTGCCTGCGTTGCGCTCTGCGGGCGCCTGTCCCGCGGTCGGGTCGGCCGACGCGAGCATCAAGTCGCAAGAGCTCTTTCCGCAGCCCACCGTGCTGGTGAGCGAGAGCAGCGCCGAGGCGGCCATGGTCAAACGAAGCGAACGCTGGATCATCTGTGAGGTCTCCCTTTCGAGAACGACACATCGCAAGCGTCGCGCCAACGCCGGCGCAGGCCTGATTTGCCGCGCGATCGCGCGCTCGAGGCCGACGGGTGCGGCATCGGAGTCGCGCCGGGCTGTGCCACGCGTGCCGGGTGACGTGGCCATGACATACGTGTCAGGGGCGTCCCGGCGACGCCGCGATATGCTCGTGACATGGGCGAGCCGCTCCTCGAACGTGCGTGGCGGTTCGCGCGGGCGTGCATCGTCGGCAGCGGCGCGACGCTGGTCGACTTCTCGGTACTCACGGCGTGTATCCGGGTGCTCGAGCTCGCCCCCACGTCGGCGCGCCTCCCCGCGCTCGTCGCCGGCGCGTCGGTGCAGTTCTTCGGCAACCGCCGGTTCACCTTCCGTGCGCAGCGCGGAAGCCTCTCGCGCCAGGCCAGGCTGTTCGCCGTCTTCGAGGTGGCGACGCTCCTGCTCAACTGGGGTGTCTATCGGGTGGTGCAGCCGCGCATCACGTGGCTGCCGCCCGAGCTCGCGAGCTTCGTCGGGACGTTCGCGGTGTTCGTCCTCTTCGCGTACCCCATGCGCAAGCTCGTGATCTTCAAGCTCCCGCCCGACGACGCCGGCGGCTGAGGCCGACCGCGCGCGAGGTCGAGGCGTGACGCGTCCGGCCGCCGCGTCACGTCCACGAGATCTTGAGACCCATGTGCTCCTTCATGTGCAGCAGCGCCTCGGCGTTGCCGCGCGCGTCGTCGACCGGATGGTGCGTGTGCTTGGTCTTCCGCAGGTGCTTGAAGGTGGCGAACGTGTCCTTGACGACGCCCTTGTAGAGCGAGCCCAGGTTCTGCGAGCTGAAGCCGAACGGGTTCTTCTCGAGGAAGTGGTGGAAGTACCAGTTGACGAACTGCCAGTCGAAGCCGTTGTTGTCCGAGATGAACATCAGCCTCTTGGTGCCGAGCCCCGACAGCCAGGCCGCAAACTCGGCCATCACGTCTCGCGGATCGTCGAAGCCGATGTGCTGCTCACGCGTGAAGCCGCTCACCTCGAGGGCGCTCGGGATCCACTTCTCGGAGATGGGCCGCGTGCGTCCGTAGAAGGTGCGCTCGAGGCCCGGCTCGACGACGACCGCGCCGAAACAGACCATCGAGTAGTCACCGGGGATCGGCCCGTCGGACTCGATGTCGACCATGATGTAGCTCATGGCCCCAGTATGGCGCGCCCACCTCGTGCCACCAGGACACGATCCCGGACACCGCGCCCGGGCCGCGTCGTCGGCGTCCTCTCTGGCGCCGCGCGCTACACGATGAGCGGGTGCGGGTTCGCGCCGAACGGCTGGCCGGGCACCTTGCACGCCGCCGCGACCGCAGCCCAGAACGCCTTGGGCCCCGGCGTCGACGCCGAGAAGGCCGCGCCCGTGCTCACCGGGAAGCTCACGCCTTGCTTGACGTACTTGCCGAACAGCGCGGCCACCGTGCCGTTGCCGTGATCGCCGCTCGGCAGTCGGACGAGCTCGCCCGACACGCACACGACCACGTTGCGGTCTTGCAGGGCGAGCATGCGCTCGAGGAACGTCTTGATGGGCGCGATGCGGTTTCCGCGGAAGCCGCCGGTGCCCAGGAACTTCTGCCGCGAGAAGGTGCCGTTCGACGACGCGCCGCCGCTCGTCTGGTGGAAGTCCCACGACGCGAGGCCGAAGTCGGTGATGTTGACGACGTTGGTGCCGGCGGCGCGGATCATGATCTCGGCGCCCGCGAGCATCGACGCGAACGAGTCGACCGCGGTCTTCTGGCCCAGCCCGTACGCCGCGTCGATCTCGGCGAACGTGACGGGCGGCGGGAGCGGCTTGCGGAGCGCGCCGACGGCGGACGTGATCGCGTCGCCGAACGCCGCCAGCGCGCCCGGGTTGGTCCGGATCTGCCGGGCCGACATGGCCTGCGCGGCCTCGAGCGCCGCGGCCGAATGCTCTCGCGACGGGGCGTCGGCGTCGGGGGCCTGCGCGCCGAGCGCCTTGATGGCGTCGGAGAGGTCCGACACACGCTGGAGCGGCACGCCGTTGAAGGCCTTCTGCTCGCGGTACGCGGGCGCGCGGTCGCCGAAGTACACGGCCTTGAACGCGCTGTCGCCGCCCATGTGAAAGGCGAGCTGGTTCAAGAAGCAGTCGGCGCCGTCCATGATCATGGCGCGCTCGCCGCCCGAGTTGAGGTTCTGCGGCGTGGTGTGCAGCGCGTTGCCGTGGCGCACGCCGATGGCGGCCCAGTGGTCGAGCGCGAGCTGCGGAAACGTGCCGAACGTGGTCGCGTCGGTGAAGACGCCGCTGCCCACCTGCTTGATGTTGGCGTTCGAGACGCCGAACGTGCCCGACGTGAGGAACTTGTCGGCGTTGCCCGCGAAGAGCGCGTTGAGCCCGCCGTTGAAGAAGATGTGCACGAAGTGCGCGGGCTCGGGCGCCGCGAGCGCCTGTCCGAGAGGCCCGAGGGCGCGCGCGCCGGCCGCGGCCCCGCCGGTCGCCATCGCCGCCTTGAGGAGTTGTCGTCGGGAGAGCTTCATCGCGGACCTCAGAACGTCAAGAACTGGCTGGAGGAGAGGACCGACGCGCACACGTACGACCAGCGTCGCCGCGCGTCGGGCTCGGACGAGACCTTGGTGGTGGCGAGATCGACGCACGCGTCGACCTCTTCGGGCGCGGGCGTGCGGCTCCACGCCTTGCGCATGAGCTCCGAGCACTGCGCGCGGGCCGTCTCGGCCGTCGGCGCGGTCGCCATCTCGGGCCGCGTCTTGGTCCACGCGCCGCACGCCTCGAACGAGATGTCGAACATCGCGTGCACCGCGACGCCGCCGTACTTGGTCTCCGCGAACCAGCGTGGCGGCGGCGCGTCGAACGACGAGGCCGCGCCGGCGAGGCTCGGGGGCGTCACGCCGAGCACCCGCTGGAACTCGCCAGCGAGCACGTCGTACGGCTTGAGCCGGGCGCGGTTGACGCCGAAGTTCTCGTTCGCGCGCGACGCCTCGAGCTTGGAGCCGTCGAAGAGCGCGTAGCTCCGGCCCTTGGCCTCGGCGGTGCATTCGAGGGCGGCGGGGCCCGTGGTCCCGTCGACGCCGCCCGCGGCGTTGGGGCCGCGGCTGCCGAGGAGCGCGTTGGGATCGTCGTCGCAAGCGACGAGGCCGAGGGAGACGAAGAGGAGCGCGTAGGTCTTCATGGCATCTCCTAGTTCGCGCAGAAGGTGGGATCTTTGGCGACCGCCGCGACGGCCGACTGGATGGTGCCGGCGCTCGAGAGCGCGTCGACGCACGCGTCGAACACCGTGGCCTCGCACTGGTTCTCGGCGCGTCCGTAGAGGAACTGGAACACCATGCGGCACTGGTGGAACTTGAAGGCGTCGGACGCGACGAGCGTCGAGACGAGCTCCTTGTCGTCCTTGATCGTCTTTCCGAGCAGCTGCTGCGGGCCCTCGGTCGGAGGCGAGAAGGTGATCGCGTCGCCCTGTCCGCGCTTTCGCGGCAGGAGCTTGGCGAACGTGTCGAGCGCGTACCAGCGGTCGTAGTGGCAGCCCTTGCACTCGGGGCCTTTGCGGCCCTCGGCCGAGCGGTCGTCACCAGGGTTGCCCACCGACGCCATCAGCTCGAGGCCCGTCGTGTTCGCGATGATGCGGAACGCGCCGACGAGCATGTAGCCCTGGTCCTCGTTGCCCGCGTAGCGCTTCATCCACGAGGGCGTGCGGAAGTAGCCGAGGCCCGCCGGATCGTCGGTCACCTGCATGGCGTCGGCCGTCGGGGTCACCGAGTAGGGGCCCGTGAAGAGCGCCGCCCACGGCTCACCGCGGGACACGACGTGCTTCGCCAGGTAGTAGACGGGATCGTCGGTCGCGTCGGCCTGCGGTCCGCCGTTGAGCTGTGCGTTGACGAAGCGCGCCATCCGCTCGGCGAACTCGGGCGAGGCGAGCATCGCGTCGACGCGCGACTGCGGGTCGGCCGAGCCCATGAGCGCCGCGTCGGGGCTCTTGCCCGTCAACGCGATCGAGAGGCGCACGGCGCAGCGCTCGCTTCGCTCGGCGCGGTCGGCGGGGGCGTCGTCGGCGTGGGCGCCTCGTCCGGCGGCGAGGCCGGCGGCGAGCGCGAGGGCAGGGATCAAGACGGCGGCCACCGAGAGCGGGCGCGCGCGACCGATCCGCTCCGAGAAGCGGCGAGCGAGCATGGCGGCCCACAGTGCAAACCGCGTACCGTTCCTTACAAAGTGCGCCCTCGCCTCACACTAGCCCCTTTCGCCGCAAGGTCTCGTGATCCCTCGGAGTTCCGGTGGATCACCCGTGGTCCATCCGCGGAGACAACGTCTCCCCGTGGCGCGTGCTCCTCCTCTTCTCAGGGGACAGCTCTCAGACGACGGCGGCGAAAAAGATCGCGACGCGTCCGCGCGGCGAGGCTCTGGTCCACGTGACCTACTACTTTCGCTCGCCCCGCGCCCTCGGCGCCGCCGCCACGATCTTCGTCTTCCTCCAGGTGTGCGCCGCGTTCTTCCTCGACGCCGTCACCCTCGCCGTGGGCCAGCCCGCCGACGATGATCTGGGCGGCGCGCTCTTGCTCCTCGCGGCCAGCCTCGCCCAGCTCTTCACGCTCCTGCTCGCGGCCGCGACCGTGCTCGCGTGGGTGCATCGGGTCGCGAGCAACGTGCGTGCGCTGGGTCAAGAGGGCCTGCAGATGACCCCGGGGTGGGCCGTGGGCGTGTGGTTCATCCCGTTCGCGAACCTCGTGCGCCCCTACATCGCGCTCAAGGAGATCTTCGCCGCGAGCGATCCGCAGACGATCGGCGGTGGGGCGGCATGGCGTGGCGGTCGCGTCCCCAAGGTGCTCGGGCTGTGGTGGGGGGCGTGGCTGCTCTCCGGCTTCCTGAACAACATCACGGCGCAGATCCAGTGGCGTGAGCCGAGCGCGGGCACCACCGTCGGCTTCGTCGCGACCGCCTTCGGCTTGCTCGCGGCGACCGCGCTCGCGAGCTTCGTGACCGCGCTCGGCCGCCGACAAGACGCAGCGTGGACGCGATTCGCGTCGATGGGATGGGGCCACGCGCACCACGCCGCGCCTCCCCCGTGGAGTCACGGACCGTACGGCGGCCCCGGCGCGCCGGTGTATCTCCGCGCGGCGTGACAGTGCATCACGCGCATCACGCGCCACTCGGCCCCCCGCCGGTGCGACGCCGTGTGATCGTGCGTAATTCGCTGGCTCGCGCCGTAGGCGACGGCGATCTCGACGACGGCACGGACGTTGCGATGTGCGCCGCATGAGCTCGCGTGCGCTTCTGCCCTCCGTCCTCGCGTTGATCCTCGCCGCCACCGCGTGCTCCGGGCTGGGAAAGATGGACGTGACGGAGCCGCCCGAGGCGGGCCCGGCTCCAGGGACGGACCCGCTGCCGGGCCCCGTCGCCCCCGTCGACCCGGGCGCGCCGCACGACGATGGCGGTCCTCCACTCTGCGATGGCGGGCTGATCGGGCCGGTCGAGCCCGGCGATGCGAACGCGGGCGGCGGAGATGTCGACGCGGGCGGCGGAGATGTCGACGCGGGCGGCGATCTCGACGCGGGCGGCGGAGGCGGGGACGACGCGGGCGGCGGAGATGTCGACGCGGGCGGCGGAGGCGGGGACGACGCGGGCATGGTTGACGCTGGCGTCCCCGACGATGGCGGGCCGTACCAAGACGGGACGCCCACGTGCCGCACGGCGGCCGGCGACGTGCAGTGCGGCGACGGCAGGCTGCCGTTCTGCTGCCTCACCTACAACGAGGCGCCGATCTGCCGGAACGGCGCGATCATGGAAGGACCCGGTTGCCAGGCGTACCGCATCTACTGCGACTCCGCAGACGACTGCCCGGGGCGCCGACCGTGCTGCGGCAGGAGGATGAGCGACAGCCGCATCGCCTTCACTTGCAGCCTGAGCGCGGACAGCTGTCCCAACGGCTACGGAGGGCAACCGCCGTTCGGGCAGCTGTGCAACCCGGCGAACGTCGGAGAGTGCCTCGGCGGACGCACGTGCCAACCCGCCGCGACGCCGCTCCTGAGCGGCTACCACCGGTGCCTTTGAAACGTGCAGCGCCGCGGCGCCGCGCCGAGGGTCACCGCGTCGCGCCCGGGCCGCGCAGCGCGGGCAGGCGTACGCCGTTCTTGTAGCCGCCCATCACCTTGCGCACGTCGCTCTCGCGCAAGATGAACGTCCACGAGTCTTGCTCGACCTCGCCGTCGAGCAAGAGGCCGAGGTGCAGGTGCGGCGTACCGTTGCCGATCCCCGAGACGCCGAGCTTCTCGCCGCCTTCGACGTGCTTTCGGGGGGTCGCACCCTCCGCCTGCGTCGTCTCGAGGTGGGAGAGGTGAGTGTAGTATACATGTGTAATACGGTGCCCTTCCCAAGGGATGGGCGTGTCGAGCGCGAGGCGCACGCTGTAGGGCGTGTCGCGTCCATGCGTCCAGTGGGTGTGCCCGCGCTCCGAGTAGTCGAGCGTGCCGGCGGCGATGGCGAAGACCTCGAGGTGATCGCCGGCGATGTCGAGCCCCGTGTCGCCCCACCACCCGCCGATCGCGCCCCCCGGCATCGGCGAGAAGAGCTCGGCGTTGCGGAGCGGCGGCGACCGCGTCCCGGTGTACGGAGCCCCACCCGCACCCGCCCGCGCACCCACACCCGCATCCGCCCGCGCATCCGCCCCCGCCCCCGCTGGCGCTCGCGCTCGCGTATCCGCATCCCCACCCGCACCCGCCCGCGCATCCGCCCCCGCCCGCGCGTCCGCCCCCGCTGGCGCCCGCGCGTCCACACCCGCGACCGCAAGGGGTGGCGGGGCGCTCGGCGCACATCCACCGAGCGCAACGACGAGCGAGATCGAGACGAGGTACGCGGGGCGCATGCATCGGCGTCGCGCGGCCCGGCGATTTCGTGACGCCGCGCCGGCGCCTGCGCACTACGATGTGGGGGTGGGTCGTCGGCTCGGTGTGGTGACAGTCCTGCTGGCTCTGGCTTCGCTCGCGCACTGCGGGTCGTTCTCCTCTGCGCCCGCGGCACCCCAGGGCGCCGACGCCGCGACCTCCGAAGACGCGTCGTCCGACGCGGCCCCCGCCGACGCCGGTCCGTGCCAAGTGCTCTACGCGACATCGTTCGACGCGGCCGAGACCTTCGACGTGCAGAAGGCGGGGAACAGCACGTTCGCCACCGATGGCAAGCTCGTCGCGAGCGCGACCGACGGCCCCGGCCGCACGTCGGCGTACTTCGTCAAGCCGCTCGACTTGGCACCCGGCACGCGCACCGTGACCGTGTCGTACTCGATCGACGTGACCGCCGGAAAGGGCGGGAGCGTGCTCGGCTGCGGCCTCACGCTCCGCGCGTCCGCGGGAGGTGCGGCCTACAAGCTCTACTACGAGGAGCCCAAGCTCTACGCGGATCTCGACCTGGCAGACGGCGGGCCCGGACCTGCGCCCGCGGCGCTCGGCACCGTGGCAGGGGCGGTCGCAGGGAGCGTGATGGTCAAGCTGTCTCTGAGCCCCGACGGGGTCTACGCCGAGAGCACGGTCGGCCCGTTCGGCAACGTGAGCGTCGGACCGCTGCCCACGGAGGCGCCGAGCTCGCTGCTGCTCGAATGCGGCATCGTGCGGTTCTCGTCGACGACGAACGGCTCCAAGCTCACCGTCGAGATGGACGACCTCCGCGTCGAGGCGTGTCGCTGAGCGTGCACGGAGCGCACCGGCGCGTCAGTCGCCAGGGGGCCCGATCGTGGCGACGGTCCACGCGTCGTCGGCCGACAGGGCCGCGAACGTGACCTGCGCGCTGCACTCCTCGCCCTCCGGTCGGAGCGACGTCGCGAGGACGCCCGCGACGAAGAGCTCATCGCCCCGCTCGACGAGCAACGGCCCGCCCGAGTCCCCTTCGCAGAGGAGGTCGTCGCCGAGCCGCACGTCGAGCGTCGGGGCGCCCCGCGCGTAGGCCGCGCTCGTGCCGCTCGCTTCGGCCCGCAGGCACCGCGTCGCCTCTCCGACGGGTGCGCCGTACCCCACGCCGAGCACGGAGGCGCCGGCGCCGATCGACTCGGCCCCCGTCCAGGCGACCGGCGTCACGTCGGTCGGCTCCTCCAGCGTGACGACCGCGAGGTCGCGCGTGGGGTGCAGCGCGCGCTCGGCGACGCCGACGGATTCGGGGTCGAGATCTCCCGCGGCGTCGGCCCCGAAGAACACCAGCACCTCCCAGTCCTCGCGATCGTCGAGGCAGTGGCGCGCCGTCAGCACCTTGGTGGGCCCTACGACGACGCCGGAGCACAAGAAGGAGTCACCGTCGGGGCCGAATCCCATCACCGCGACGGCCGCCTCGACCTCCGAGGCGAGGCCGGCGCGTCCGGGGGCGAGCGCGGCGTCGCGGCAATAGTGGACGCTCCCCGCTCCGTCCGCCGCCGACGTGCCGCCTCGCCCCGTGCATCCGCTCGCGACGCCCCACGCCGCCAGCGCCGCCGCGAAGACCCTCCTCATGCGCCCTTTCGTAACGCGGATGACACCGAAACGAAACGCCGAGCCACGCGCGCCCCTCGCCGCACCGCTGAACACGCGCGTCGTGTGCGAACACTGTGAGGGCCCTGGCGCCGTATGTCGTATGCTGGCGCCGTGAGCCAGAGCGAAGTCAAGCCCGCCAACGACGCCGATCCGACCGAGGTCGGTCACGTGAACGGGGCGTCCGCGCCGCCCGTCCCCGCCGCCGCGCCCTCGGAGGCCTTGCCCCTCTGGAGCGTGGAGAAGAGCATCGAGCTCTATCAGATCCGCGGGTGGGGCGAGCCGTACTTCACGGTCAACGCGGCCGGTCACGTCGAGGTGCGCCCCAACCCCGAGGAGCCCGAGCGCACGATCGACCTCTTCGAGCTGTCGCAGGACCTCAAGGCGCGCGGCCTCGAGCTGCCGCTGCTCATCCGCTTCTCCGACATCTTGGCCGACCGGATCCGTCGCCTCAACGAGTGCTTCGCCAAGGCCATTGCAGAGTACAACTATCCTGGCATCTACCGCGGCGTCTATCCCGTCAAGGTCAACCAGCAGCGCCACATCGTCGAAGAGGTGATCGAGTTCGGCCGTCCATGGAGCTTCGGCCTCGAAGCCGGCTCCAAGCCCGAGCTGCTGATCGCGCTGGCGAACATGAACGAGGCCGGCGGGCTCATCCTCTGCAACGGTTACAAGGACACCAAGTACATCGAGACGGCGCTCCTCGCGCAGCGCTTCGACAAAGAGGTCATCGTCACGCTCGAGCGCATCGAGGAGCTCGACTACGTGCTCGCCGCCTCCGAGAAGCTCGGCATCGCGCCGTCGCTCGGCGTGCGCGCCAAGCTCACGGCCAAGGGCGTGGGGCGGTGGGCCGACTCCGCCGGCGATCGGGCCAAGTTCGGGCTCACGAGCGCCGAGATCGTCGAAGTCGTCGATCGTCTGGCCGAGCGCGGCTTGCTCGACTCGCTCAAGCTGCTGCACTTCCACATCGGCAGCCAGGTCTCGTCGATCATCCCCATCAAGAACGCCATGAGCGAGGCCGCCAACATCTTCGTCGAGCTGGCGAAGATGGGCGCCAACATGCGCTACCTCGACGTGGGCGGCGGGCTCGCCGTCGACTACGACGGCTCGAAGACCGACTTCCACGCGTCGAAGAACTACAACATCCAAGAGTACGCGTACGACGTCGTCGCCTCGATCCAAGAGGCGTGCAACAAGGCGTCGATCCCTGTCCCGACGATCGTGACCGAGAGCGGCCGCGCCATCTGCGCGCACCAGTCCGTGCTCGTGTTCGAGATCGTGGGCACCAACGAGGTGCGCTTCGGCGCGCCCAACGAGCCGCGGCCCAACCAGCACCGCGTCATCCGCAACCTCTACGACACGTGGCGCGGCATCGTGCCCAAGAACGTCCAGGAGTCGTTCCACGACGCGAGCCAGGCCAAGGAAGAGGCGCAGAGCCTCTTCAAGTTCGGCTACCTCTCGCTGCGCGATCGCGCCTACGCCGAGCGCCTGTTCTGGAACTGCTGCGAGAAGATCCTGAACAACGTGCGCCGCATGCGCTACGTGCCCGACGAGCTGCGCAACCTCGAGAAGGTGCTCGCCAGCATCTACTACTGCAACTTCTCCGTCTTCCAGTCGGCGCCCGACACGTGGGCCATCGACCAGCTCTTCCCGATCATGCCGATCCACCGGCTCGACGAGGAGCCGACCGAGCGTGCCACGCTCGCCGACCTCACGTGCGACTCCGACGGCGCGATCGATCACTTCATCGATCGCGAGGACGTCAAGCCGGTGCTCGAGGTGCACGCGTACGAGCCGAGCCACCCGTACTACTTCGGGCTCTTCCTCAACGGCGCCTACCAAGAGATCTTGGGTGACATGCACAACCTGTTCGGCGACACCAACGCCGTGCACGTGCGCTTGGGCGAAGAGGGCTATCACGTCGCGCACGTCGTCAAGGGCGACAGCGTGGCCGAGGTGCTCCACTACGTGCAGTACTCGCCGGAGTCGATGGTCGAGCGCGTGCGCCAGCAGGCCGAGCGCGCCCTCAAGAAGGGCCAGATCACGCTCCAGCAGATGCGCATCCTCATGCGCCACTACGAAGAGAGCCTCGGCGAGTACACCTACCTGAGCGGCGGCGACGGCGAAGAGGCCTGAGCGTCTCTCTCGAACGGCGAGCGCGCTCAGCGGTGCGCGTGCGGGCTCCCCGCTCCACAGCACGCGTGCGCCGGGCCGAGGCCGACGTACGCGCCGTCGATGACGCCGGAGCCCGCGAGCGCGGCGAGCAGGCTCCACGTGGCGAGACCGCCGAGCACGACGCCCGCCGTGCGCCTCACCCACGCGCGCGCGAGCCACGACCCCACGCTGCTCGCGAACGCGCCGATCGAGCCGAGCGCCGGCAACGTGCCCAACCCGAACGCGGCCATCACGACCGCGCCGCCGGCCGCGCTGCCGGCTCCGGCGGCCACGAAGAGCGTGCCGTAGAGCAGCCCGCAGGGGATGAGGCCCCACACGGCGCCGAGGGCGAGCGCGCGCGCGGGTGTCGGCTCGCGCAAGAGACGCCGCGCGAGCGGCGCGACGCGAGACCAGAGCGGCACGCCGAGGCGCTCGACCACCTTGTACGCGGGGAAGACGCCCGCGAGGTGGAGCGCGACGGCCAGCACGGCCAACGCGGCGACGACGCGCAGCCCGGTCCGCACGGGGAGCCCGGGCGCGATCTCGAGCCCGAGCGACGCCCAGCCGCCGAAGAGCGCGCCGAGCGCGACATACGTGAGCACGCGCCCCAGGTTGTACGCGGCCGCGTAGCCGACCCTGCGCGGCAGTCGATCGCGGGGGCGCTCGCACGCGCCGCCGGCGCCGCAGAGCGTGGCCGACACGCCGCCGCACATGGCGACGCAGTGCAGGCTCCCCACGAGCCCCATGCCCAGCGCCGCGGCGGCGAGCTCCGCGCTCACGTGTGTCCCCCCGACGGCGCGAGCAGCAGCGCCTTGACCTCGCGCGCCACCTCCTCGGGGCCTCCCACCGCGCGGATGCGCACCGTGAGCATCTTCGAGGCCGCGTGTGCCTGCGGCTGCACGGCGAAGATGGGGATGCGTCGGCTCTCGAACGATCCGAGCTCGACGCGCGACGTGGGCGTCACGAGCTCCACGTTGGGGCTCTCGACCGGCTCGATGACGAAGGTGGTGGTCTCGCCGCGCTTGTTCACGAGGTGGATCTCGAACGAGTTCCGCACCTTGCCGTCTTCGACGACGTACGGCGCGCCCGGGAGGCGGAGCAGGTTCGCCTCGAACGACGTGCGCTTGCTGAACGCGAAGGTGGCGACCGCGGCGCCGACGCACATCAGCGCCGTGTAGAAGTAGATGCGCGGACGCAAGATGCGCTTGGGCTTGTGCTGCAGGCCCGCGAGCGAGTCGTAGCGGATGAGGCCGCGCGGCCGCTCGAGCTTGTCCATGATCGCGTCGCAGGCGTCGATGCACTGCGTGCACGCGATGCAGTCGACCTGGATGCCGTTGCGGATGTCGATGCCCGTGGGGCACACGACGACGCAACGGTTGCAGTCGACGCAGTCGCCCTTGCCCTCGGCCTTGGCCTTTCCCTTGGCCCTCGGCTCACCGCGCGTCTCGTCGTAGCCCACGACCAACGTGTCGGAGTCGAAGAGCACCGATTGCATGCGACCGTACGGGCACACGACCAGGCAGAGCTGCTCACGGAACCAAGAGAAGTCGATGTAGAAGAGGACCGTGAGCGCGACCATCCAGAGAAACGGCTCGTAGTTCTCGCTCGGCTTCTCGCGCACCATCACGAAGAGCCGCGGGAGCGAGACGAAGTAGCCGAGGAACACGTGCGCGACGAAGAGCGCCGCCACGAGCCAGAAGAGCCGGATGGCGCCACCGCGCAGCACACGCTCGGCGTTCCACGGGCCGGCCGCGCGCCGAAGGCGCTTCTCGCGGGTCCCGCCGATGAGCCGCTCGATCGGGCGAAAGATGCCCTCGAGGAAGACGGTCTGCGGGCACGCCCACCCGCACCACACGCGACCCGCGAGCGCCGTCACGTAGAGCAAGGCGAAGACGGCGCCGGTCAGCAAGAAGAAGACGAGCCACGTGTCCTGCGCGTTGAAGACCTTGCCGAACAGGTAGAAGCGGCGCGCGGCGACGTCGAGCTGCACCGATGGGTGCCCGCCGATCTGGATCCACGGCAGCGCCGCCCACACCACGATGAGCAGCGCGAACACGGCCTTGCGCGCCGTCTGGAAGCGCCCGCGCACGTCGGCGGGCACAACCTTGACGCGCGAGCCGTCCTTGCGCAGCGACGAGCGCCGCGCGTAGCGGGCGTCGTCCTCGAGGAGCGGGAGGTGCTTTCGTGCTGGCTCGCTCACTCGACGGTCCCTTGCGGCGCCTTCCCCCCGGGTACGTTGGTGTTCTTGAGGGTGAGCACGTAGGCGACCACCGCCATCGTGCGCTCGACGCCGAGCTGCGGCTGCCAGGGCTGCATGCCCTTGGCCGGCACGCCCTGGGACACCGTCTTGAAGATGGCGTCGGGCGAGCCGCCGTGGAGCCACGCGTTGTCGGTGAGGTTGGGGCCGACGTTGCCGCCCGCGTCCTCGCGGTGACACTGCACGCAGTTCTTCTTGAAGATGTCCTGGCCGGTCGCGACGGTCCCCTTGTCCTTCGACAAGCTGACGAGCGCCTCGGGCGTGATCGCGCCCGCCTTCTTGATCTTCTCGGCTTCGGCCGCCGCGCGCTGGTCGAGCTCGGTCTGGTACACCTCGTTGGGCGACTCACCGAAGTGAAACGCCTCGTAGTGGAACCAGTAGAGCCCGCCGAAGATGATCGTCGCCGCGAACGTGGCCAGCCACCAGTTGGGGAGGCTGTTGTCGCACTCTTGGATGCCGTCGTACTCGTGGACGACGGGCTCGGCCTCGTGGTCGTGCTTGGCGCTCATCGCGGGTCCTCCTTGGGAAGCGCGTCGTCCTCTCCCTCGAGCGCCAGGTGCGCGATGGGGTCCCACGCGGCGGCGCGCCGTCCGTAGACGGCGATCACGAGGACGACGAACAGGATGATGAACAGGAGCAGCGTCCCCATGGGGATCGCGGTGAGGGGGCTCTTGGAGAGCAGCTCGCGGAGCATGATCAGTGTCCTCCTTCGTGGGGCGCGCCGACCGGCGCGACCTCGGGCTTGCTGGCCGCGACCGCCGGGGCCGGCTTGGGCGCCGGGCCGACCTTGCCGAGCCTCATCAGGTACGAGATGAGCGCGACGAGCTGCGTGTCGGGCTGTGCGTCGCCCGCGCCCGCCGCCTTGAGCTCGGCCACGATGCCGTCGGCCTGCGCCTGCGCGTCGGCCTGGGCCTCGTGGATCTGCGCGGCGGTGTACGGCACGCCGACCGAGCGCAGCGCGCGCATCTTGGCGGGGATGTCGGCGAAGTCGACGCGCGAGGTGG
The DNA here is from genome assembly GCA_020430845.1 of Myxococcales bacterium. Classification (GTDB taxonomy): domain Bacteria; phylum Myxococcota_A; class Polyangia; order Polyangiales; family Polyangiaceae; genus Labilithrix. Next base: position 24,162 of record JAGQJA010000143.1, on the reverse strand, counting down.
CCATGTGCTCGTAGGGCGGCATGTTCGAGCCCGGCGAGACGGCGCGCGGGTCGCGCATGTGCTGGTAGTGCCAGAGCACGCTGGGGTTGCGGATGCCCTCGCGCGAGAGGTCGGGTCCGGTGCGCTTCGACCCCCACTGAAATGGATGGTCATACATAGAATCGGCCATCGTCGAGACGTCGCCGTAGCGCTTGGTCTCGTGCACCATGGGCCGGATCATCTGCGAGTGGCACGTGTAGCAACCCTCGCGCAGGTAGACGTCGCGGCCCTCGACCTCGAGGGCGCGGTACGGCTGGATGTCGCTCGCGTTCGCGACCTCGGCCGGCTTGATGGTCAAGACGGGGATGAGCTCGCAGATGCCGCCGATGAGGACGGCGATCGCCGTGAGGGCGGTGAAGAGCAGCGCCCGACCCTCGAGCAGGCGGTGCCACGACGTCTTGCCGTCCTCTTGCGCGAACGACGCGCCCACCGCACCGAGCGTCGCCACGGTCACCGCGGTCAGCGCGAAGAGCGTCCCGGCGTACCCGTTGACGACCGCGGTGGCTCCCACCAGGACGCCGACCACCAGCGTGAGGACGACGGGCTTGCCGAGCACGATCGTCCGCCACGGGACCGCCGGGACGAGGTCACGCTCGACGACGACGTCGACGACGCCGTCGGTGGCGCGAGCGCCCCGCGCCGTCATGAGGAGGTTGTAGAGCATGACGATCATGCCCACGAGGTAGAGCGTGCCGCCCACGAGGCGCGTCCAGTACATGGGCTGGAGCGCGAGCAGCGTCTCGACGAACGACTCGTACGTGAGTGAGCCGTCGGCGTTCGTCGCGCGCCACATGAGGCCCTGGGTGATACCCGCGACCCACATCGACGCCATGTAGAGGATGATGCCGAACGTGCCGACGTAGAAGTGCATGTTCGCCAGGCGCGGCGAGTAGAGCTTTCGCCCGTAGAGCTTGGGCACCAAGAAGTAGAACATCCCGGCCGCCATGAACCCGTTCCAGCCGAGCGCGCCGGAGTGCACGTGGCCGATGATCCAGTCCGTGTAATGGGCGAGCGCGCTCACGCTCTTGATCGAGAGCAGCGGGCCCTCGAACGTGGCCATGCCGTAGAACGTCACGCCGGCGGCGAAGAACTTGAGGACCGGATCCTCGCGCAGCTTGTCCCACGCGCCGCGTAGCGTGAAGAGGCCGTTGATCATGCCGCCCCAG
>JAGQJA010000143.1:16321-22837 GCA_020430845.1 Myxococcales bacterium | reverse complement strand
CCAGAAGTGGATGATCGAGAGCCGGTAGCTGAAGACCGGGCGGTCGGCGGCCTTGGGCAGGTAGTAGTACATGATGCCCAGCACCGGCGTCGTGAGGAAGAACGCGACCGCGTTGTGCCCGTACCACCACTGCACCAGCGCGTCCTGCGCGCCGCCGTAGGCCGAGTAGCTCTTGAGCGCGAAGACCGGAATGGCCACCGAGTTGACGACGTGGAGCACCGCGACGGTGACGATCGACGCGATGTAGAACCAGATCGCGACGTAGAGGTGCTTCTCGTTGCGCTTGGCGAGCGTCCAGAAGTAGTTGATGGCGAAGGCGACCCATACGACCGCGATGGCGATGTCGATGGGCCACTCGAGCTCCGCGTACTCCTTGCCCTGCGTGTAGCCGAGGGGGAGCGTGATCGCGGCGGCGACGATGATGGTCTGCCACCCGTAGAAGTGGAACCAGCTCAGGCGGTCCGACGCCATGCGCGCCTTCAACAGGCGCTGCGACGAGTGGTAGATGCCGGCGAACACCATGTTGCCCACGAACGCGAAGATGACGGCGTTGGTGTGCAGCGGCCGCAGGCGTCCGAAGGTGAGGAACGTGTGCACGTTGGCGGGCCACCAGGCCAGCTGCAGCGCGACGATCACGCCGACCAACATGCCAACGATGCCCCAGCCCACGGAGGCCCAGAGGAACGCGCGGACGACGCTGTCGTCGTACCGGATCTTCTGGACTTCCTGGTCCCCGGGCGGTGCGTCGCTCGGGCTCTGCGCGGTTGCGTCTTCCATCACACTTTCCTCTCGTCGGCTGGGAGCGACTCTTCGTTCTCGGTGGGGAGGAGCGCGAGTCGATCGGCGTGATCGAGGTCGCGCTGGCGGCACGTGACCGCCCAGAGGATCAAGGAGCTGCCCACGAGGAGCAGGCTCACGAACACTTGCAGGATCACGATCTCCATCGTCGGCCCTCCGCGCGGCGGCGCATCGCGTGCACGGTCGCGAGCACGGTCGTGATCGAGCTCGCCGGCATCAGCACGGCGGCGAGCAGCGGGCTCATGAGCCCGGCGAACGCGAGGGTCACGGCCACGGCGTTGTAGGTGAGCGCGATCGCGAGGTTCTTTCGGACCACCGCGCGCAGCCGCCGCGCCACGTCGAGCGCGCCGCGGATGGGCGCCAGCCCCGGCGTGATGAAGTAGAAGTCCGCCTGCGACGCGAGGAACGGGCGGTCGATCGCCGGCGTGCCCGAGACGAGCGCCGCGTCTGCGGCGAGCGCGTCGTTGATCCCGTCGCCCACGAACAGCACGTCGGCGCCGCCGCGCTCCTCGATCCACCGGGCCTTGCGCGCAGGGTCGGCACCGCCGAACGCGCGCTCCGGAGCCACGCCGCAAGAGCGGGCGGCCTCGCGCACGCGGGGCTCTTCGTCGCCGCTCAGGATCGAGACCTCGTAGCCGTCGCTCTCGAGCTGGGCGATCTCGCGTCGGGCGTCGGTGCGGAGCGTCTCGCGAGTGACGAACGTGGCGTGCGGCGTCCCGTCTCGCGTGAACGCCACGTCACCGGCGTCAGGCGCCGCACCGGCTGGGCTCGCGAACGACGGGGCGCCGAGGCGATACGTGGCGCCGTCGACGACGGCCGACACACCGCGACCCGCGTGCTCGTGTGCCTCGAGGTCGATCAGCGCAGCGCCCGGCTCGGCGGCGGCGCGCACGGCGTCGGCCTTGGGGTGGGTCGTGCGGCAGGCGAGCGAGTACAAGACGTCGCGCTCGCGCGGCGAGAGGGTGTCGAGGCCGTGGGCGGTGGCGATGCCCAGTCGGCCGGTCGTCAGCGTGCCCGTCTTGTCGAACACGATGCGCCGCACGCCGAGCGCGCGGTCGAAGAAGTCGGGGGTGCGCACGAACAGGCCGCGCCGACGGAGCTGCGTGAGCGCGAGCTCCTGGGCGATGGGCGTCGCGATGCCGAACGCGCACGGGCAGGTGACGATGAGGATGGCGGCGGTGACGTCGAGCGCCCGCGAGAGATCGTGCGTGATGAGCGCCCAGCTCACGAAGGCGAGCGCGGCGAGCCCGAGCACGCCCACGACGTAGAGCTTCGAGAGGGCCTGCCAGAACGGCGCCGCGCGTGTCTCGCACGGGCGCGTCGTGGACAGCAGGGCCGTGAGCGGGGAGCCCGCGAGGTCGGTGCACGCGGTGAGGCGCGCGCCGCCGCCCGCGACGCAGAACGCTCCCGCTGGGATCACGTCCCCTCGACGGAAGCTGCGCGGCGCGCTCTCGCCGTTGATCCAGTCGAGCGAGAAGCCCGCCTCGTCCTCGCGGAGCGTCGCGTCGACGGGGACGAGATCGCCACGCGCGAGCAAGAGCTCGTCGCCGGCGGTGAGCTCGCCGCAGCGGACGATCGACACGCGGCCTCCGCGGGTCACGCGCGTGAGCAGCCCCTCGGCGCCGTCGCTCGCGAGCACGTAGCGGCGGTTCTGGTCGAGGACGCGCTCCTGCACGTAGCGGCCGGCGAGCATGAGGGCGATGAAGACGTTGAGGGTGTCGAAGTACGACGTCTCGCCGCGCCGGACCGCGAACGAGAGGGCCGACGCGCCGAAAGCGAGCGCGATGCCGAGCGAGATGGGCAGGTCGAGGTGCAGCACGCCGCGCCGGAGCGCACGCCACGCCGAGCGGAAGAACACAGGGCCGCCGACCGCCACGCTCACGAACGAGAGGGCGAAGTTGAGCGCGTGGAACGTACGGAAGAGCGGTCCTTCGCTCAGCCCCGCGTAGATCGCGATCCCGAAGATCATCGTGTTCATCGCGATCGCGACGCAGAGCCCCAGGCGCCAGACCAGGTCGGAGCCCACGGCGTGCTCGGCCTTGAGGTGCGGGCCGAGCCGGTAGCCGAAGCGCTCGACCTTGCCGACGAAGCCGCGGAGGTCGAACGTGCGCGGGACGAGCAGCTCGCAGCGGCCGACCGCGGGGTTGACGAGCACACGACCGCGCGTGTGGGTCCCCTCGAACATGCGCTCGATGAGCCACACGCACGCCGAGCAGTGCAGACCTTGTACGTCGAGCGTGACGCGGTGCAGGCCCTCGGCGCGCGCGAGCCCGTCTTCGAGCGGGGCGAGCCACATGTGGTCGGCCGCGCCGGCGTGCGTGACGGGGTTGCCCTCGCCGCCGCCGAGCTCGTAGTAGCGCGACAGGCCCTCGTCTCGGAGGAGCGTCCACACGGCCTCGCAGCCGTCGCAGCAGAACGGCGCGCCCGCGCCGGAGTCGACCGGCAGGCCGCAGTGCAGGCAAGCCGAGCGTGCTGCGGCGAGGGGGGCTCCCCGCGCGGGTCCCCCCCACGTGGTGGCCGAGCTGAGCGTCACGAACGGCGCCCTCAGCAAACACCGTTCCACCGCCTCGCGCCGCGGGATGGCCTCGAAACGCCCGTGTTTTCGACTTGTGCAGCCGCGGATCAGGCGCGCAGCGTTTGCGCCCGCCGCAGCTTCTTCGCCGCGCGATCAGAGCGAGAGGGCGAGGTCGCGGAGCGCGCTGGCGCCGTCGCGTGGCGCGACGTGGATGGGGATCTGTGTGAAGCGCGTGAGCGCGTCTGCGTTCGATCCCGTGGACGCGTCGGCCTCGGCGGGCGCCGACAGCACCACCGCCGCGACGTCGGAAGCGCGCTCTCCCAGGACGCTCAGCGCCGCGCGGGTGTGATGGATGGTGCCGAGGCGGTCGGACGCGACGAGGACCACGCGCGCGCCGAGGTCGGCCGCGAGGTCGACGGCGGTCTTCGTCCACGTGAAGGGCGAGAGCGCGCCACCGGCCGTCTCGACGAGCGCGATCTCGGCGCCTTCGGCGTGCGCCCGCACCTCGCGGAGCAGACCTTCGTAGTCGAGCGACTTGCCCTCTCGCTCGGCCGCCTCGGGCGGGGCGACGGGCGCGGCGAAGACGCGGAGGGCTCGGCGCGGGGCGGACTGTCCCGTCGCGCTGGCGAGCAGGGCGCCGTCCTCGAGGCCCGACGGCTCGGGGCCCCAGCCCGTCTCGATCGGCTTGATCGCGACGACGCGACGACCGACCGACGCGATCGCGCTCGCGATCGCGCACGTCACCCAGGTCTTGCCGACCCCCGTGTCGGTGCCCGTGACGACGACGAAGCGCGTCGCGCTCACGTGAGCCACCCCTCGACACGCGCGACGCGCTCGAGCGTGAAGAAGCTGGGCGTGGGGACCTTGAAGCCCACGTCGGCGTACATCCAGCCGAGCAGCAGCTCGGTGCTCCCCGGGACCACGGCGGTGATCGGATCGCGCATCAAGGCCATGACACCGCGCGCGCCTTCGCCCTTGGAGTAGTCGAGCACGAGACCCGCGCTGCACGGCGCCCGGTGACGCGAAGGGTCGAACGGCTCGACGCCGTAGGGGCCGAACGTCACGGGTGCGCCGTCGTCTGCGCGCAACGGCTCGGGCGGCTCGGCGGGGAAGGTGAGCGGACCTTGGACGACCCGCACGTTGTAGCCGCCCACGCTGCCGTCGCTCCGTCGTACGAAGGTCTTCACGAACGTCTTCCAGCTCAGGCGCTCGACGAACGTCGGCAGCCCGAGGCTCACGCCGCGGTAGGCCCACCCCACGAGCGCGTCGGGGTCGATCGCCGCGCCGCCTCGCATCACCTCGGTGAGCTCTCGGCGCGACATGCCCGAGAGGACGCGCGCGTCAGGCGCTCCCACGGCCGACCACGAAGCTCACGCTCGTCGTCCCGCTGCCGCCGAGGTTGAGCGTCGCCACGCGCGCCGCCCCGTCGACTTGATAGTCGCCCGCGCGGCCCGTCACCTGCTTGAAGGCGTCGAGCAGCATGCGCACGCCGGTCGCGCCGACGGGGTGCCCCGCGCCCATGAGCCCGCCGCTCGGGTTGAGCGGCCGCTTTCCGCCGAACGCGATCGTGCCGTCCTCGATCGCCTGCCACGACTTGCCGGCGGGCGTGAGGCCGAAGTGGTCGATCGCCATGTAGGCCGTCGTCGTGAAGCAGTCGTGCGTCTCGATGACGTCGATCTGCTCGACGCCGGGGATCGACGCTCGCTTGAACGCGTCTTGGATGGTGCCGCGCACGTGCGGGAAGACGTACTCGGCGTCGCTGCTCGCGGCGAGCTTGTCGGCGAGCGCCATGCGCGACGTGCGGTGACCCCAGCCCTCGATGCGCGCGAGGCGGTCGAGCGAGACGCCGCGGGTCTTGGCCCACGTCTCGGCGAAGCGGCGGCTCGCGAGGAAGACGCACGCGCCGCCGTCGGTGATCTGGCTGCAGTCCTGACGGCGGATGCGCGCCGCGTACTTGGGGTTGAGCGCGTCGTCCTCGCCGAACGCCTTGTCCTCGAACGACCAGCCGCGCGTCTGCGCGCCCGGGTTGCGCTTGGCGTTGGCGAACGCGTTCTTGGCCAGGGCCACGAGGTGCTTGCGGTCGAGCCCGTAGCGCTCGCCGTACGCGTCGCCCAGGCGGCTGAAGAGCTCGGGCCACGGGTACTCGAGGCCCTCGGTCTCACGCGGGACCCACGCGGCGACGCCGAGGTTCTTCTGCGACTCGAAGGCGGGGAGGTTGCGCAGGATCTCGACACCGACGACGCAGGCGACGTCGTATCGACCGGCCTCGATCTCCGCCGTCGCCCCGAGCGCCGCGAGCGAGCCCGCCGCGCACGCGCCCTCGTGCCGCGAGGTCGGGATCCCGTCGAACGCGGGCTCGGCCTCGATGACGAGTCCGCCCAGGTTGGCTTGGCGACACATCAGCTCGCCGACGAAGTTGCCCACGTGCGCGACCTGCACGTCCTTGGGGTCGAGGCGCGTCGCGTCGAGCGCGCCCTGGACCGTCTCGCGCATCATGTCCGCGATGTCCTTGCCCTCGCGCGTGAAGTTGCGCGCCCAGTCCGTCTGGAAGCCGCCGAGGATGTAGATGTCGCCCGTGCTCATGTGGTCTCTCCGTTCGAAGGGGGCACGTCGCCCGCGGGCACCCACCACGCGTGGTAGCCCAGCGGTACGCGCTGAGGGATCTTGGCGCGCGCGATGGGCTCCCCGAACTCGCGCGCCGACCAGACGTAGAGCTCGCTCTCGTCGGTGCTCTCGTGGGTCACGAAGGTGACGACGTACGCGTCGTCCTCCGCGGTGGACCCGGTGCGCGGGCAGACGACGGCCTCGCCGCCGTAGCACCCGCGCGGGTACGTGTATGTGATCTCTTTTCCGGTCTCTCGGTCGTGCTTGACCAGCGCGTCGAACATGAGCGTGGCCGAGTGCGCCACGCGCGGCGCGAACGTGTAACGGGAGGCCTTGCCGAGCAGGCGGTTGTCCATGCGCGGGAACTCGAGCAGCGTGTCTCCCATGGGGCGCTCGGTCGTCTGGCCCGTCACCATGTTGAAGCGCCACTCGTGCAGGTACGGCTCGAGGCGCTGCAGGCCGATCGAGGGGATGGGCGCGCGCTCGGTGGGGTTCTGCGGGTCACCGAAGAGCGGGTCGGCGATGCGGCACCCGAAGAGCACGACCTCGTCGCCCTCCTCCCACGCGTTGATGGTGTGATAGATGTAACATGCACTCGC
>JAGQJA010000143.1:0-16235 GCA_020430845.1 Myxococcales bacterium | reverse complement strand
CCCTTCGCGAGGGCCGCGGGGTCGGGGAACATGGGCAGGTCCATCAGCACGGCGAAGCGCTCCGTGATGGCGATGTCGTGCTGGTAGCGCACGCCCGGCACGCTCTCGATGGGCGTGAAGTGCGCGAGCGTTCCGTCTGCGCCGACGACGCCGTACTCGAGGTACGGGGGGCGCATGCCGAACGCGATGAAGATCATCTCGCCGGTGCGCGGATCGACCTTGGGATGGGCGCTGATGCCGCGTGTGTGCGAGCCGCCGAAGAGCTCCTTGCCGCGGGTCTCGAGGCCGGGCAGCGAGAGCACGTGGGGCACGCCCGTCTGCCACCACAGCGCGAGGAGCTTGCCCGCGTGGAAGACGAGGTCCGTGTTGGCCGTGTCCTTGAAGGGACCGTGCGGGCTCTGCAGATCGGGGGGCTCGAGGATGCCCGTCCAGAGCGGGCGACCCGCCGCCATCTCGGCCGCGAGCCCCTCGGTCTGCACGAAGCGGTTGCGGTACGTCGCCTTGCCTCCGCCGAGCTCGACGGCGTGCACCATGCCGTCGCCGTCGAACCAGTGGTAGCGGCCACGCGGGGGCAGGCGCGGGTTGGCGCCGTTGCGCACGAAGAACCCCTCGAGATCGTCCGGGAGCTTGCCCTCCACGGTGAGATCTCGCGCGGTGATCTCCTCGAGCACGGGCGCGTAGAGCCCCTGGAGGTACGGACCCGTCGAGGGGTCGAGCTTGGTGATGTCGGTCATGGCTCCTCCGCGCGCGCACCGCGCCGGCGAGAGCCTAGTCTTTGTGCGCGCGAGTTCCTACCGGCGGGCGTCAGGGCTGCGAGCGGGCCGCGTCGACGGTGCCCCCAGCGCCCCACGTGCGGACGACGGGCGCGGCCTCTTGCTCGCCGTCGTCCCAACCCGCGGCCGGGAGGGGCGACTCACCGGGCAGCGTGGCGCTCGTGAGCGACACCGGCGCGGCCTGGGGCGGCGGAGGCGGGCTCGACGCGCATCCCGCGATCGAACCGAGCGCGAGCGCTCCCAACGCGACGTACATCGGCGCACATTTCATGAGGTAGGGCTAGCACCTCCCGCGGCACCGGCAAGGGCCCTCGTAAGGCCTTCGCGCGATAACATGCTGCGTCATGGAAGACCTCGCCGCCGAGATGGCCGCCACCATCCTCGCGGGCTTCGACAAGCACTACCGGCTCTTCCGCGAGACGAGCGCCCGCGGCAAGGAGCGGTGGGAGCGCGCCGACTGGGCCGGGGCGCGGCAGGCGAGCCGGGCCCGCATCGACATGTACGACCAGCGCGTCGCCGAGGCCGTGAGCGCGGTGCGCGAGCGCTTCGCAGAGTCGGCGACGGTCGACGCGCGCTGGCCCGCGATCAAGCGCGCGTACGTCGGGATGTTGCTCGACCACAAACAGCCCGAGTGCGCCGAGACGTTCTTCAACTCCGTCGCGCGTCACGTGCTCGACCGCCGCTACTACCGCAACGACTACATCTTCTCGCGCCCGGCGATCGCCACCGAGCACCTCGACGGCGACGAGCCCACGTACCGCTGCTACTACCCGCCGACAAACGATCTGCGCGAGACGTTCCGCGCCGCGATCGAGGCCTTCGAGCTCGAGGTGCCGTTCGCCGATCTCGACCGCGACATCGAGCTCGTGCAGAAGGCCATCGACGAGCACTTCCCGACGGGCTGGGATCGGCGCCCCAACTTCCAGGTGCACGTGCTGCGCTCGCTCTTCTTTCGCAACACGGGCGCGTACGTGGTGGGGCGCGTCGTCAACGGCGACCGCCGCTGGCCGTTCGTGGTCGCCATGCTGCGTGACGCCGAGGGCAGGGCGTACGTCGACGCGCTGCTGCTCGACGCGCGCAACGTGGGGCGCCTCTTGAGCCTCGGGCGCTCGTACTTCTTCGTCGACATGGAGGTGCCGGCCGCGTACGTGAGCTTCCTCGAGACGATCGTGCCCTCGCGCAGCCGCGCCGAGCTCTACACGATGATCGGCCTGCAGAAGCAGGGCAAGACGCTCTTCTTCAGGGACATCGAGCACCACCTCAAGCACTCGACCGACAAGTTCACCATCGCGCCGGGCACGCGCGGCATGGTCATGCTCGTCTTCACGCTGCCGTCGTTCCCGTTCGTGTTCAAGGTCATCCGCGACTGGTTCGAGCCACCCAAGGACGCGGACCGACAGCTCGTCGAGGAGCGCTACCGGTTCGTCAAGCTGCACGACCGCGCCGGCCGCATGAGCGACACGCTCGAGTTCGCCCACGTGGCGTTCCCGCGTGACCGCTTCAGCGACGAGCTCATCGCGGAGCTCGAGCGCATCGCCCCCTCGAGCTTCGAGGTGGAGGGCGAGCACCTCGTGACGCGCCACTTCTACATCGAGCGTCGGCTCGTGCCGCTCGACGTCTACCTGTCCAAGGCCGACGGCGACCGCGCCGCCGAGGCCATCGACGAGTACGGGCACGCCATCCGCGATCTCGCGGGCGCCAACATCTTCCCGGGCGACCTGCTCCTCAAGAACTTCGGGCTCACCCGCTACGGTCGCGTCGTCTTCTACGACTACGACGAGCTCTGCGAGGTGACCGACTGCCGCTTCCGGCGCATCCCCACGCCTTCGAGCGACGAAGAAGAGATGCGCGCGGAGCCGTTCTTCAACATCGAGCCCAACGACGTGTTCCCCGAGCAGTTCCCCATGTTCCTCTTCCCCGAGGGGCCGCAGCGCGACGCGTTCATGGCGCGCCACGCCGACCTGGCCGACCCGGCGTGGTGGACGGCCACCAAGCAGCGCATCCTCGACGGCGGCCAGGACGACGTCATCAGCTACTCCGACGAAGTGCGCCTGCACCACCGGTGGGCCGAGCGCTCCGGGCCCGGGCCGCTCTCGGAGCCGTGAGCCGGGCGCGATTTCGGCGCGACGGTCGGCCGGTCACGCGATATACACGCGCCCATGGCAGACGAGTCGTTCCCGGTCGAGGTCGAGCAGAGAGGTCACGTCGCGATCTGGACGATCGATCGCGAGGCGCGCATGAACAGCCTGTCGCGCCCGCTGCTCTACGCGTTCGGCAAGCTGACCCGAGAGGCCCTCGACAACCCGTCGGTGCGCGCGATCGTGATCACCGGCCGCGGCCAGAAGGCGTTCTGCGCGGGCGCCGACCTCAAAGAGCGGCAGGGGATGAGCGAGAACGACATCCGCGTGCAGGTCGAGCTCTACCGCTCGCAGCTCGGCCCGCTCGACCGCTCGCCCAAGCCCGTGATCGCCGCGCTCAACGGTGTCGCGCTCGGCGGCGGGCTCGAGCTCGCGCTCGTGTGTGACATGCGCGTCGCGGCCGAGCACGCCGTCTTGGGTCTGCCCGAGACCACGCTCGGGATCATCCCGGGCGCCGGCGGGACGCAGCGCTTGCCGCGCATCGTGGGCGAGGCGCGCGCCAAGGAGATGATCCTCCTCGGCCGGCGCATGGGGGCGCACGAGGCGCTCGCGTGGGGGCTCGTCAACCGGGTCACCGAGAAGGGCAAAGACGTGCTCGAGGACACGCTCGAGTGGATCAAGCCCATCGCCGAGGGCGCGCCGCTCGCGCAGGCGTCGGCGCTCGAGGCGATCGATCGTTCGTTCGACACCACGCTCGAGCTCGGGATGGAGCTCGAGAAGGTGAGCTACGACAAGGTGCTCGTGAGCGAGGACCGGCGCGAGGCGCTCGCGGCGTTCGCCGAGAAGCGCGCGCCCAAGTTCGCGGGCAAGTAGCCGCGCGTCACGCGGGAGCGGCGGGCGGAAGGCTCGGGCTCGGTCGGGCCCCGCGCGGGGCGAGCTGTTCGAGCTGCCACGCGTGCACGCGCCCGCGGAGCTCCGCCGCGTCGAGCACCGCGCGAAAGCGCCGCGCGAAGAACAGCGTGCCGAAGAGCAGCGCCACGTGCGACAAGAGCAGCAAGGCGTACGTGCCGTGCTGGGGGAGCGCGAGAGGGGCGCCGACGACGTGCATCGACGTGCCGTCGAACTCGGTGCGCACGGGGTGGAGGCCGGCCCAAGAGAGCACGATGGGGACCACGATCGCGAGCGTGGCCGCCCACGGCGAGGCCGCGCGGCTCGAGCGGTCGCCGGTGAGCACGTTGCCCATCGCGTTGGCGCACACGACGATCGGCGCCACGACGAACGGGCCGAACAACAAGCTCGTGGTGCTCGCGGCGCCCATCGCGAGGAGCGTCGTCCACGGCGTCTCGCTCCGCAGCAGGCGCTCGCTCCGTGACATGCCGTAGGCGAAGCCGGCCGTGAGCGCCCACGCCGCGAAGGGCGCGAGGAGCATCCAAGGGCGGCGCACGCCGAGCGCGAACGCCGCGGGCAAGAGCAGCGCCCACACGCTCAGGTACGCGGCCGCCGCCCACGGCAAGACGCGCTTGAGGCGCGCCGTCTCCGCGCGCCGCAGATCGCGCGAGACCTCGTCGGGCGGCTCGGCCGGCGGCGCCGTGAGCAGCGCCACGAGCATCGACTTGGCCTCCACGTGATCGGGCGCGAGCGCCAGGGCGCGGCCGAGCTCGCGGAGCGCGCGGGTGCGGCTCGCGCGGGCCGGCGTCTGGTCGTCCATGTGCTCGCGCGCGTCGGTCACGTGTTTCTCGGCGAGGTCGCGGCGCATCGCCAGGTCGCGGTCACCGCTCAGGAACTGATCGACCGCGTCGGCCAGCGCGCGCGCCGAGCCGAACCGGTGCGCGGGCTCGCGCGCGGTCGCCATGGCGCAGATGGCGTCGAGCTCGGGCGGGACGTCTGCGACCTTGCGCTCCGACGGGCGCGCGTCGACCCCCTTGAGGGTGCTCACGATACGATCGCTCGCGGTCTTGCCCTGCACCAAGGGCTCGAGCGCGAGGATCTCGAACAGGATCGTGCCGAGCGCGTAGATGTCGGCGCGCCCGTCGACCGCGTCGCTCGCGAGCACCTGTTCGGGCGCCATGTACCCGGGGGTGCCCAAGATGGCGCCCGACGCCGTGCCCTCCGCCTGCAGGTCGATCTGCGCCTCGACCACATGCGCGCCGCCGGCCGCCGACCGCGGCTCGGTCTCGGCGACGTCGAGCTTCGCGATGCCCCAGTCGAGCACGTACACCTCGCCGAAGCGTCCGAGCATGATGTTGCCGGGCTTGAGGTCGCGGTGCACGACGCCTCGCGAGTGTGCGTAGTCGACGGCGAGGCACACGCGCACGAACGCCGCGAGCAGCTTGTGGCGCGCGTGCTCTTCGCGTGCGGCCTCGTCGCCGGCGGCGAGCCGGTCGATCGCGTCGGCCAGCGTCTCGCCGCGGATGCGCCGCATGGCGAAGTAGTCGACGTCGTCGCCGGTCCGGCCGATGTCGTAGACGGGCACGATCGCCGGGTGCTCGAGCTGGCCCTGCACGCGAGCCTCGCGGAGAAAGCGCGCGCGCACCTCGGCGTCGCCCCGGTGGGTCGCGTGGATCACCTTCATGGCGATCTCCCGTCCGACGTGCAGGTCCCTGCACAGGCGGACCTCGCCCATGCCGCCCTCGCCGATCGTCGCCTCGACCTCGTAGCGCGCGTCGCCGACGGTGACGCCCAGCTCTTGGTCCGGGTCGACGGGGAGCCGCGCCGACGAGACGAGAGTCTCGGGGACGCTGGCGTGCGGCGCGCTGTGGGCGCCGGACCCGAAGCTCGCGACCGTCGGTGCCAACGACTCGTCTTCTGCGTCGCTCATCGCCGCCGATCATAGGAGATGTCGCGACGCCTGGGCATGCCGCCGACCCGGTTTACGTCGGCGCGCGCGCGCGCCATGCTGGGCGACATGCGAGCGCTCGACGCGTGCCTCTCCGACCCGCTCCCCCCGTCGCCGCGGGATCTCGACGCGGTCTTCGCGCGCCTCTCGTCGTGCCCCATGCCGGATTCGGCGTCGCGCGCGGCATGGGTCGGTTGGTCGTGTGATCGCCTGGGCTTCGCGTTCGTCGGCGGTTACGCGTCGGCGCTCGCGCTGCTCGCCCCCGGGGGCCCGCCGCGCGTGTGCCTCGCCGCCACCGAGTCGGGTGGCGCGCGCCCGCGCGAGATCGAGACGCGGGTGGACCTCGACGCCGAGGGCGCGGTGGTGACGGGCGAGAAGACGTTCGCCACGCTCGCCTCGAAATGTGAGCAGTTGCTCGTGTTCGCGTGGACGGGGGAGCGTGACGACGCCGGGCACAAGCGCCTGCGGCTCGTGCGCGTGCCGGCCGGCGCGCGCGGGGTCACCATCGTCGATCGCCCCGCGCTGCCCTTCGCGCCCGAGATCCCGCACGCGACGGTGACCTTCGACGGCGTGCGCGTCGGCGCGTCGGACGTGCTCGAGGGCGACGGGTACGCGCGCTACGTCAAGCCGTTCAGGACGATCGAGGACGTGCACGTGCTCGCGGCGACCGTGGGTATGCTGCTGCGCGTCGGCCGAGCTTCGGCGTGCGGGCCGCGTGCGCTCGAAGACCTCTCCTCGGTGCTGGCCTCGCTCGGGGCGCTGGCGGCGGCCGACGCCGCGTCGCCCGCGACCCACGTCGCGCTCGCGGGCGCGTTCGTGTCGTTCGAGCGAGCGCTCACCGACCACGAGGCGCGCCTCTTCGCGGGAGACGTCGCCGTGCGCGAGATGTGGGAGCGCGATCGCCCGATCCTCCGCGTCGCGTCCAGGGCCCGAGAGCTCCGCGCCGCCGCCGCGCACCGACGGCTCGAGGCCGCCGTCACCGGCGCAGACGCTTGATCACGTAGTAGCCCATCCCGCCCACGAGCACGGCGATGAGCAGCGCGCCCGAGCCGGTCGAGGTGCGCCGCGTGCGCGCCCCTCTGGCGCGGAACGAGGGGCCGGGTGGCGGCTTCGCCGGAGCGCTCGCGTCCTCGTTCGGGTCGGGCACCATCACGAACTTTCGGAACGGGATCGGCCCGGCGTCGACCGCCTCCTCTGTGTCTTGCGAGGGCGCGGCGTCGTGCGCGGTGTCGTGCGGCGTTGCCGCGTCGTCGGCGCGCGCCGAGGGCGAGGCGCCTGTCGCTGTCGCGGCGAGGATGAGGGCGAGCGCGAGCGGTCCGGGGCGAGCCGTGCGGCGGAGCGTCATGGTGGGCGCGAGCAGCCTACGGCCAAAGCCCAGGCCGGCCGAGCGGGATCGCACCGCGCCCGCCCGTTCGTGGGATCAGGCGAGCAGGGGCAGCGGGGTGTGCTGCGAGGGCAGCGGGAAGTCGTTGATGAACGGGGCCCCGTCGACCTGCAACACGCGGCGCAGCTCACGGTGGATGTGCGAGGCGTGGATGCGCGCGCCGTTGGCGTCGGTGTCGGGCACGGTCTGGCTCACGTTGGTCTTCACGACGCGGAGCGACTTGTGCCCCTCGTCGGTGCCGCCGATCGCGCGGCCGCCCCGGATGCCCGGTCCGGCGACCATCGCCGACGTCACGTTCCAGTGGTCCTTGCCGTTGCCCGTGTTGTAGCGCGGCGTGCGGCCGAAGTCGGACGTGACGAGCACGTAGAGCTTGTCCGCGAGGCCGAGCTGGGCGGCGCGCGCGAGCACGTACCGGATGCGCGCGAGGAACACCGCGAGCGACGCTTGCTGCGTCGTGTCGTGGTTGGCGTGGGTGTCGAAGCCGCCCTGGGCGTACGTGGCCGACGCCGAGACGCCTGTGGCGAAGCACTGGAGGATCGTCTCGAGCGGCCTGCCGAAGTCGATGAAGCGCGGGACGGTGCCGTTGGCCTGCGCCGGGCTCGACAGGTAGGTGCGCACGTCGGGAGGCAGATCGTTGGCGAACGCGTCGATGGGGGGCGGGGCGTTGGCCGCGACCTGCTTGAGCAGGTTGACCGCCGCGCCGCCGCGGGCTGCGTCGCGGAAGGCCGTCAGCGTGCGTTTGTTGCGCGGCAGCGTGGCCTGGCGCTCGAGCGCCGCTTGGCGATCGGCGCGGAGCTCGAGGATGCGACGCGTGGCCACGTCGCTGATGAGGGGCTTCTCGTCGTTGGGCGAGGCGCGGAACGGGTCGGCGAGGAACTGGATCTTGTCGCCGGGGAAGCGCGACACGCCGACGACGTCGCCGGTGCGGTTGTAGGCGCCGCTCGCGAGGAACGCCATGGGGATGTCACGCTCGCGCGCCACCTTGCCGGCGAAGAGCGCGGCCAGGGCTGGCAGCTCGATGTCGTTGTGACCGCACGCGAGGCTCTGCACGCCGACGTCGTGGTTGTTGGTCTGCGTGTCGACGCCGTTGAAGACGAGCACGTTCTTGCCGACCGTCTGGAAGAAGTGCGTCGGGTCCTCGGCGGGCGTGCCGTTGTTCTCGAGCAAGAACTTCCCGCCCTGGGTCTGCGACGGCACCATGATGCCGTTGAGGTCCGTCACCGCCGTCACGACGCGGTTCTCGTACACGGGCGTCGTGCCGCCGGCGGTGACCTTGGCGTCGCACAGCAGCGTCGGGTCCCAACCGCCCGACGCATGCATATGCAAGAAGTACGGGCCACGCCACACGGGCTCCTCGGCGCGTGCGGTCGACGAGCCCGCCCACGGCACGAACATCGAGAGGCTCGTGAACCCTGCCAGCTTGATGAAATCGCGGCGATCCATGGTCGTCTCCCTCACTCGTGCGTGAAGCGGTAGTCCGTGAGCAGGTAGGTCATCACCGCCTGCCACGAGCGAACCGTGAAGTTCTCGTCCCTGTCGAGGCGCTGCCCCGGCTCGTACGGCGCCTTGGCGTCGGGCCGCGGCGCGAGCTTGTCGAACACGGCCGTCAGGCGGCCGTTCTGGTCCTCGAAGCGCGCGCCCTTGTCCCAGTCGTCGTTCGCGACGCACCGGTTGTTGGACATGCCCTTGTTGTTTCCGTCGCGCAGGTCGGTCTCTTCGAGGTCCTTCCACACGTCGACGAAGAGCGCGTACGCCTTGTTGACCTCGTCGGAGTCGGCCGCCACGGTCTCGCCCAGCAGGCGGAAGTAGAGGTCGACGATGTTCTCGCGGATCTTGCGCTCCGCATCCGGCACGGGCACGAGCGGCGCGTCGGGGGTGGCGCGCACGGTGAACGGCGTCGTGCTCATCTCCACCTTGCGGAAGAGCCGACGGTCGGTGGCGACCTTGGTGAAGTCGTAGCTCGTGGTGCGGCACGCCACGATGGCCGACGTGTACTGGCTCGTGGCCAGCATGATGGGGCTCATCGTGTCGGTGCGCTTGGTGACGTCGCCCGAGTCGATGCCGCCGTACACGAGCCGCCAGTCGCGGTCGCGCACCAGGTCACTCCGCAGGAAGCCGTCGCGCGCGCGCGTGTCGTCCTTGGAGGCCGCCTCGTTGGCGAAGAAGTAGAGGCCGGTCGTGGCGCGGTACTTACGGCCGAGCATCTCGGGCGTGAGCAGGCGTCCCGGGCCGAGGCCGTCGTGCAGGCCGTCCTTGGTCGTGTCGCCCGACTTCGCCCTGAAGTACGCGCTCTTGACGATGGCCAGCACGAGCTGACGCATGTCGAACTTTGCTGCCGCGAAGTCCGAGCCGATCTTGACGAACCAGTCGCTCTGGATGCCGTAGCCCTTGACCCGGTCCTCGTAGTCGGGCGCGGTCTTGTCTTGTGGGAACGTGAGCGGCTCGTCACCGACGAGGCCACGATACATGACCTGCGCCACGGCGATGCCGAAGCGCGGGTCGCGCGGGATCTGCGCGCCCAGCCACATGATGGCGTTGCCGTAGCTCTCGGGCGGCATCTGCGTGCTGTTGAAGCCCGGCGGCAGCATGTCGTCGTGCCACTTGTCGTCGGGGTTGAAGCGCGCCATCGAGTTCTCGTCGAAGCCGCGGAAGCCGCCGGCGATCGGGTCGATCACGGTGTGGCAGACCGAGCACATCGGCGAGTTCGCGGTGGGGTTCTGCACCGAAGTGAGCGCCGTCGAGTCGACGGGGCGCTGCGCGAACTTGAAGATGTCCGTCGCGAGGAAGTTCTTGAGGACGATGCGGGCGCGCTTGCGGCCCTTGTTCGTGCGCGTGGTCTCCCACCGGTTGAGGAACGCCGGCGTCGTGAGCACGCCCGCGACCGGGACGCCCGTGGCGCGCGGCGCGCCTTGCGACGTGGGGAACTGCACGGGAGAGAAGTCGAGGCGCTTCCACTCGAGGTAGTTCTCGGGCGTGGGCGGCTTGTCGTGCGGGAGGCCGTACAGGCGGGCGACGTACGGGTTGGCGACCACGTAGTTGCCCGTCACGACGTCGGAGAAGGGCAGGTTGTTGCGGACGACGTACTCGATGAACCGCATCGGCTCCTCGGTCACCGACGTCGTCGCCCACTGGCGGTTCGCCGTCGTGTAGCCGGGGAAGCGGTCGTCGTAGAGCTCGGGCGCGTTCTGGTAGGTCGCGCCGACGCCGGCGTCGAGGCCGCGGTCGGTGAGGAGCGCGTCGTTCCAGATCTCGCGAAGACGGTCGTAGAAGAGCTCCTCCGAGGTCAGCTTGAGGACGAAGCGGTCGAGCCCCTCGTCGGTGCCCGCCTCGGTGAACTCGGCGTCGGTGGGGTAGCGACCGGCGAGCGTGATGGCGGCCTTTCGCGCCGTCTCACGGTTGTCCATCAAGATGACGCCGAGCTGCGCGTCGCCGTTGCAGGTCGACTCGCGGCCCGCGCGCAGGTCGCCGACGAACTTCGTGAGGATCTTGTAGTCCTCGGAGTCCTCTTTGAGCACCGCGCCGCCGCCGTGGTCGCGTTGACCGAGCGGCTTGAGCAAGAGCATCGGCTTGCCGTCGTAGTCGAGCTTCGCGTAGTCGCGGATGTGGGCCAGGTTGGCCGAGACGAAGTTCGGGTACGTCTCGCGCTGCAGCTTGAACTTCGCGCCGCGCTGATCTGCCGTGCCGCCCGGCGAGTGGCAGCCCGCGCACGCCTGCAGCGTCTTTCCGTAGATCTGCGTGGTGAAGTACTCGCGCGTGCTGACGCACGAAGGGGACGAAGGGTCGTTGGCCTCGTCCTCCGAGCTGCAGCCGACGCTCGCGACGACGGGGCCGACGGCGAGCAGAGCGAGTGTGAACGCGCGCGATGCGCTGGGCGCGCGGAGTCGCGCGGCCCAATGGGCCTTGGCCTCGAGCATGTGAGCTCCTCCCAGCGTTCAATGACAACTGTTCGTACCAGGTGCGTCAAGGACACTGCGCGCCGCAGGCTCACACTCGTGCGAGGTGGCCTCACCCTCGCGTCGCGCGTGCGGAGGGAGCCTACATGTATGATGCACGTGCGCGCGGGTGCCGTGCGGTCGCAGCACGAAGGTGGAGCTGCGACGAGCGTATCTGCGTGCGCCGCGCGGTTGCCGACCCGCGCGCCCCGCGTGATACTGAGGACCGATGGCTTCTTGCGCGCGAGTCCCACGTTTCCATTCCCTCGTCGGGCTCTTCGCCCTGCTCCTCGCGGGCACAGGCCTCGTCGCCGCGTGCGGAGGCTCTGACGACGAGGACGCCGCGGCCGAAGAAGCGCGCCGCGCCGCCGCGGCCGCCGCCGGGCAGTACTCGCCGGGTGACGCGCCTCCGCAGAACCCCATCCCGCCCGGGGCGACGCCCAAGGGAGGCGACCCCCCGCCGCCCCCGCCAGACGCCGGCGACGACGGCGGTGGCGGTGGAGACTCGGGCGGTGGAGACTCGGGCGGCGCGACCGACGCGGGCGCCGGCTGATCGGCCGCGCGGGTCGGCTCGGCGTCAGGGCGCGGAGTCGCGCGCGGCTTGTTCCTTGAGCTTGCGTCGGACGCCGAGGTCGCGCACGACCGCGACGATGAAGAGCGCGAACGACGCCGTGCCGATGGCCTGTCCCACTGACAGGGCGACGAGCACCGGCCAGACGCGCGGGTCGAAGATCGACCAGACCATCAGCGGGAGCGCGACGAGCGCGAGGTAGCACGAGGCGCGCACGACGCGCTCGTTGTCGGGGAGGGCGAGCTTCACGGTGCGCCGTCCTGTGCGCCAGGCGCGGCGTCGCCGGGCCCGCCGTCGGTGAGGCCCAGCGCCGTGGCGGCGTCTGTCGTGGTGAGCGGGCCGCCGTCGAGCAGCAGCTCGACGCCTCGCTTGGTGACCGGGTGCGCGAAGCCGTGGCAGCCGGGGCTCGCGCACGAGAGCGAGCCGTCGCGCACCTGCGCGAGCGACGACGCGTGGTCACCGATGGAGAGCCAGCGCGGGGCCGTGGTGGTGTGGCAGCCCATGCAGTTTCCGTTCGGGAGCGGGTGGCGGATGCGGATGTCGCGCTTGGCCTGCTCGAGCGGCATGCTGCGGTACTCGGTCAGGTAGTAGTAGACGTGGCGCATCCCGCCCATCTTGGTGAGGACGAAGCCGTACATGCCGTAGTCCTTGTGGCACGTGTAGCAGTTGTCCTTGCCGAAGAAGTGGTTGCGCGCGTGGATCGAGGCGAGCGCCGTGCTCTTCGCGTCGTTCGAGTCTGCCGCGTGCGGCTCCATCACGTGGCACGAGCCGCAGAACTCGCGCGACTGCGTCGCCTGGAAGCCCGACACGTTGGCCGCGCCCGCCGACATGATCGGGAAGACCCCGAGGCCCAAGAGCAGCCAGAGGCGCGTCGTGCCGTCGAAGGAGGGGCGGCGCACGAGGTAGCCGACGAGGATGACCGCGGCGACGATCGCGCTCGCGACCGCCAGCGTCCCCATCCAACCCAGACTCTCGCCGTGCATGCTCCTTGCTTTCTAGTGTGTGAATGCGCGCGCGTGTTACGAATGCGGCGTCGCGCCGAGCCCATGAGAACCAAAGCGCACGTCGGGATCAACGTTTCGATCGCGCTGGCGCTCGCGCTGGGCGCGCAAGAGTTGCGCGCCGAACCACTCCGACTGCGTGGCGACGCGCTCGTGCAGACGCGCTCGCCTTCTCCCGTCGGCCTCGTCCTGCTTCACGGCCAAGACAAGCTCCGACCGTGGATCGACGCGGACGCCGTCGCGTGGATGGGGGTCACCGATCGGCCCGACGCCACGGGCGACGTGCTCTCGCTCTCGGTGCGCGCGCGGCACGCGGCCACCGGCTCCGAGCTCCGTGTGGGGCGCATGCTCGTGTCGACGGGCGCGGTGAGGCCCGTGCACCTCGACGGTGTGCGTGGGCAGGTGCGCGTGCTCGGGGGCACGACAGCCGAGGCGTTCGCGGGCGCGCCGGTCGTGCGTCGCTTCGGCTACCGCGACTTCGAGTGGGCCGCGGGCGGAAGGCTCGGGCAGACGCTCGGCGACCACACCGCGTTCGGCGCGTCGTACCTGCACCGGCGGCTCGACGGCGCGCGCTCCGACGAGGAGGTGGGGGCCGACGTCGCGTTCACGCCGCTGCCGTGGCTCACCGGCGCCGGACGTTGGGCATACGACGTCTTGGGCAAGGGGACGACGGACGCGCTGGGGTCGCTGAGCGTCCACAATGCGGACGCGCGTCTCGAGGCATTCGTCACGCACCGCTCGCCCGGGCGCCTGCTGCCGAGCACGTCGCTCTTCTCGGTGCTCGGTGACTACGCGGCCACCACCGTGGGCTCCACGGCGCGCTATCGCGCGTTCCCGCGGCTCGAGCTCATCGCGACAGGGAGCGCGCAGACGCAAGGTAGCGCGGTGGGCGGGCAGGGCCTTGGGCGCGTCGCGCTCGCGCTCGACGACACGTGGGACGGGTCGGTCGGCGTCGAGGTGCGTCGCGTGCACTTCGACACGGCCAGGTGGAGCGGCGTGCGCGTCACGGGCGTCGTACCCGTCGTCACGCGCGTCAAGCTCTCGACCGAGCTGGAGCTCGTGCGCCCCGACGACGGCGGAGACCGCGGAGATCTCTGGCCGTGGGCGCTCGTGGCCGCGAGCTACGCCGTCTCGGATCGGTGGTTCGCCGCCGCCGGCGTCGAGGCGTCTGCGGGGCCCGACTACCGACGGGAGGTGCACGGCATCGCGCGTCTGTCGTACGCGTACGACAGGAGCGGCCGTTGAGGCGCGCGCTGCTCCTGCTCCTCGTGCTGGTGCTCTCGGCCTGCGCGGGCGTCTTGGGCATCAAGCCGCGCGAGAGGCAGCGTGCGTTCGCGCACCGCGCCCACTCCCTCAAGGGCGTCGCGTGCCTCGAGTGTCACGAGGGGATCGCGTCGGCCAAGGACGAGGGCCCGCTGCACCTGCCGGGCAAGGCCAAGTGCCTCGAGTGCCACAAGAAGCCACACGACGATGGCGAGTGCAGCGGATGCCACGGCGTCGCGCACACGCGCGAAGAGGACCGATTGGCGCGCGAGCACCTCAAGTTCGCCCACGCGCAGCACGTGCCCAAGGTCGGCGGCCAGTGCGTGCCGTGTCACACGGCCGCGGGCGAGACCGTGCAGACGTCGATGCGGCCCACGATGGCGCAGTGCTTCACCTGCCACGAGCACAAAGACCAGTGGACGACGCGCACGTGCGACGGGTGCCACGTCGACCTACCCAAGGAGCTCGCGCGCCCGAGCAGTCACGTGGTGCACGAGGGCGACTTCGTGCGAGAGCACGGCGTGCGCGCGGCCAGCTCGCGCGATCTCTGCGCGACGTGTCACGGCGAGCCGTTCTGCCTGTCGTGTCACGGCGTCTCCGTGGCCGCGCTGCCGTGGCGGCTCGAGCTCGGGCAGCCCAAGCTCTCGGGTCTGCACCGCGCGGGCTTCCGGCAGCGCCACGCCGAAGAGTCTCGCGCGAGCCCGGGCCTCTGCACGTCGTGCCACCGAGACGAGCGCTTCTGCGCGGACTGCCACGCGCAGCGTCGCGTCGGCGTCGCGCCCGGATCGCGCAACCCGCACCCCGCGGGGTGGGTCCGTTCGCGCGGCGGCGAGCACGGACGCGCCGCACGCATGGACCCTGGCTCGTGCGCGACGTGCCACGGAGGCTCGGGTGAGGCGCTGTGCGTCGGGTGCCACCGCGTCGGCGGGCCAGGAGGCAACCCGCACGGTCACGGCTTCTCGAGCGCGCTCGACCGCGATCGCGATCAACCCTGTCGTCAGTGCCACGCGCCATGAGCCGCGCGCGTGTAGGCCTCGCCGCGGTCGCCCTGGCGATCGTCGGCGCCGTGATGTTCGTCGTCATCGCCCACAGGGACGCGCCGACGTCACCGACGAAGACCGTCCCTGCCACGTGGGAGCAGGCGCGCACGTCCCCGATGCACGCGCTCCACGTCGGATCGAAGAAGGTCGCGTGCACGGAGTGTCACGCGCAGGGGTTCGACGCGCCGCCGTCCGAGGAGACGTGCGCGAAGGCCACGTGCCACGGCGCGGTCGCCGCCGCCGCGCATGTGGGCAACGCTTCGTCGAAGACGCCTTGCCTCACGTGTCACGTGTTCGGCGCGAACAAGGCGGCGGCGTCGTGCGTCGACTGTCACTCGGGTAAGCCCGTGGCGGCGCCCGCGGCCCACGCGTCGGCGCCGTGCGCGTCGTGTCACGCCGTGCACGGGGCCAAGGGCGAGCGCGCGGTGCTCGGCGACTGCACCGCATGCCACGCGGGGGGAGCCGTGCACGGCCGCGCTCACGTCGCGCCGTCGGACGCTGGCGTCGAAGCGGGCGTGCTCGCGCCGGAGTCCGCCCGCGTGAACGCGCCCCTTGCGGCGTCGCTGTTCGCCGCGGGCCCGCACCCGGCTCCTTCGGACGCCGCCGGGGCGGTGTGCTCGTCGTGCCACGCGCCGCACCAGCCCAGAGCCGCCGCGCGCGAGGCGTGCGTGGGATGTCACGTCGCCGCGTCTCGCGTGCGCGAGGGCGCGCGGCTCGGCACTTCGCCCGACGTGCTCGCGGGGGGAGGGCTCGCCGCGATCGCCGCCGCCGCGCCCGAGGTGACGCCGCGCGGACCGCGCACCGCAGGGCACGAAGCGTGCGTCACGTGCCACGCGCCCCACGACGCGACGCGGGCAGCGACGAAGGCCTGCGCGACGTGCCACGCCGACCATGCGGGCGCGTCGAAGGTCTCTGCGCACGCGGCGTGCACGACGTGCCACGCGCCGCACGCGCCGCGCGAGGCCGCGACGGCGTGCGCGCGGTGTCACGAGGGCAAGGCGGCGCTGTCTGCAGCGACGGTGACGGCGCACGCCGCGTGCAACAGCTGCCACGATCCCCACCGCCCTGACCGCGCGCCCGCGAGCGCGTGCGCGTCTTGCCACGCGCTCGTGTCGCCGACGCATCCGGGCGCTCCGGCCTCCGCGGTGAAGCTCGCCTCGTCCGCGGGCGCGGCGTGCGTGGGGTGCCACAAGCCCCACGGCGCGGGCGCCAAGGTCTCGGCGTGCTCTTCTTGTCACACCAAGGCGCGCGACGATCGCGCGTTCCACGCGAAGACGACCGCGTGCTCGTCGTGCCACGCGCCGCACGCGTTCCAGCTCGCGTCGGCGGGCGCCGCGCTCTGCGCCAAGTGCCACGC
>JAGQJA010000142.1 GCA_020430845.1 Myxococcales bacterium | reverse complement strand
GCGACGCTCGCCGGCAACCCGCGCATGGTCGTGCCGCTCTCTGCGTTGCGCAAGCGCCCCAAGGCCAAGCGCGAGCACGACGCCGACGTGTTCGCAGAGGTCAGCGCAGTCCTCGCAAAGGGTGCGCGCCTCGGCGGGTGAGCCGCGGCGCCCTCCGTCGTCGACGCCGCGGGCCGTAGACCTCTCGGACGTCAGCGTGACGACAACCAGCCGAGCAACCCGACGGCCGCCGCGAGCGCGGCGAGGATGGCCAAGAAGAAGCCGCCGAAGCCGAGCCACGCGCTCCGCAGCGAGCGGCCCTTCTTGCGGTCGCACTCGAGGCAAATCGCCCAAGTCTTCATGCTGCCTTCGGTGAGGGTGCAGCAGTTGCCGCACACCGAGCGCCGGCACGACGCGCACGGCCCCGCGGCCTCGTTCGAGCAGAACGCGCATCGCTCGGGCCCGTCATCGCCCACTCTCTGGAGCCCGCCGCTCACGGCTTCACCTCGCGGCGCGCGCGCGGGAGCTGAGCAGGAGCGAGGGAGGCGCGCACATCCTCACGAGCCTATCACGCGGGTGCGGCACCGAGCCGTCGCGCCGGAGCCTCGTGTGGGCCCGCGCGCACCCGCGTGCGACACGGCGCGCAGCTCAGGCGGCTCTGGGATAATGCGGCGAGAGCCCCTGCACGCGCGATTGACGCACTTCGATGGCGCCGCGGAGGAGGATGAGCTCGCTGATGTTCTCGCTGGTCACGATTCCGGCGAGACGCCCTTGGTGGAGCACGGGGACGAGCTGGCATCCGCTCTCCTCGATTCTCCCGAGGACCGCGTCGAGCGACTCGTAGGGCTCCGCGATCGCGAAGTGGACGTTCATGATCTCGTCGACCCGCGCGCCTTGGCCTCGTGCCGCGAGCCCCGCGACGAGCGACGAGCGCGTCACGACGCCCAGCACGCGCCCCGGCGTGGCGCCGATGACGGGAAACTCCGTCTGGGAGCCAGCCAGCAACGTCCGCGCGGCGTCCCCCAGCGACGTGTCGGGGGACAGAGCGCGATACTCCGTTTGCATCGCCACGTGCACCGGGACACCGACGAGGGCGCCCTTGAGCTGAACGGCGCCAGACTCTGCGGCCGCGCCCATCCACAGGAAGAGCGCGATGAAGATCAGCAACGGATTGGTGAAGAGACCGACGAGCCCGAGCAGCAGCGCGAAGCCCTGCCCGATGGTCGCCGCCGTGCGCGTCGCCTTCACGTAGTCGCCTCGCATCGCGAGCAAGGCTCGCAGTACGCGGCCGCCGTCCATGGGGAACGCGGGGAGGAGGTTGAACAGCGCGATGACGAGGTTGATCCAGAAGAGCTTGGTGATGAACGAGCCGATGCCACCGCCGGCGAGGCTCTCGGGGAACACCGACAACCCCATGACCAGCACCGTGGCGCCGAGGACGACGGCGATCGCCGCGTTCACCGCCGGCCCCGCGACGGAGACGAGCAGCTCCTGCTCTGGCTTCTCGGGCATGCGCTCGAGCCGGGCGATGCCACCGATGGGCCACAGCGTGATGTCCCGCGTGCGGATGCCGAAGCGGCGCGCGACGAGGGCGTGCCCGAGCTCGTGCAAGACGATCGTGCCGAACGCCGCCGCGATGAGGGCCACCCCCGCGGCCGCGGCCTGCATCCCGCCCGTCCGCCAGTGCACGAAGCCGATCCAAGCGAGCAGCATCAAGAAGGTCGCGTGCACGTAGACGTCGATGCCTGCGAGGCGGACGAGCTTCCAGGACCACCTCATGTCGCCTCACGCAGCGCGGCGGCAGATCGGCAAACGCTCAGCGGCGTGTGTGCCGAGTCCGTCCGTCCGGCGGTGCGCTTGAGGTCGTGCGGGGTTGCCCGCCCCATCGGTGCGCGGGTTCCCTTCTTTGCGATGCCCATGTGGGTGCTCCGTTCTGGCGTTTCGTGCGGGCCGCGCGCACGCCGTGGAGAGGTGGACGGACGGCCCCCCATCGAAGCCTGCAATGTCGGAGCCAGCGACGACGTCTGCCGTCCAAGAGCACGGCCCGGCGCGGAGACGCGCAAAAGTGTCGACCTCGACAAATCTGTCACGCATAGGTGACGCGCGCTCCTCGCCCCCACCGCCGCGACGCAAATAGGCCGACGACGATGCGGTCGCCCCGCGACGGCGGTGATAGCGTGAGGGGCCTATGCCGATGCCCCGCTCAGACCGCGAGCAGACCGACGAGAGCTTGCGGCTCGAGCGAGAGAAGACGGACCGCACGGTCGGCGAGAAGCTCGCGGCGATCGACGACACGGCAGATGCCGTCATCCTCCGAGCACGCGCCCGCGCCGACGAAGTGCTCGCTGCCGCGCGAGCACGGAGGGGTCCGTCATCGGGAAGTCGCCCGTCGTCGCCTTCGTCCGCGTCCCTCGCGGCGGAGCGTGAGATCGAGGACGAAACCGTGCGCCGCGCCCGTGACGACGCCGACAACAAGCTGCGCTCCGAGCGCGCCCAGCAGGTCGCGAACCTGTCCATCGACCGGGCCGAGACGGACAAGGATCTCTCGAGCGAACGGGCGCGGTCGGACGCCGACCTCGCGACCCGCGACGAGCTCCTGGGCATCGTCGGCCACGAGCTTCGGAACATGCTTCACGGGATCATGGGCTTCGCAGCGCTGATCGAGAGCGAGGCGCACACGCCGCGCGGCGAGGACACCGGGCTCCACGCGCGACGGATCCAGCGCGCCGGCTCGCGCATGAGCCGACTCGTCTGCGACCTCGTCGACGTCGCGAGCATCCAGGCCGGCAAGCTCGCCGTCTCTTCGACGCTCGGCGACCCGACCGAGGTCGTCGACGAAGCCATCGAGGCGCTCCGGCCCGTGGCGCTGTCGCGGGACATCTCTCTCGTCGTGGAGGTAGAGGCACCGCTGGCCCCCATCTTCTTCGATCCGGAGCGTATCCTCCAGGTGCTCGTCAACCTCCTCAGCAACGCGATCAAGTTCACGCCGGCCGGAGGGAGCGTCGGCGCGCGCCTCCAGCGCGTCGGGAGCGACCTTGTCTTCACCTTCAGCGACACCGGCGCCGGCATCCCGGCAGACCAGCTCGACGCCATCTTCGAGCGCTTTCATCAGGTGAAGAAGAACGATCGCCGAGGTGCTGGGCTCGGCTTGTACATCTCGAAGTGCATCGTTCAAGGACACGGCGGACGCATCTGGGTCGAGAGCGAGCCGGGTGTCGGGAGCACCTTCTGCTTCACGCTGCCGAACGCGGCGTGATCCGAGGACTGTCGTCCTCTCTCTTCGCGCTGGCGAGGATCTTGCTGGGCATGCGGAGCATCACGCGGGGCGCGGCCGACTTCGCGGACGAGATCAGGCGCTGGCTCGCCGACGACGAAGGCACATCCCCATACTCCTGCTAGGGTTCCGGGTAAGGAACGGAGCCCGCGAGCGGTTCGGCACCGACAACAGCGCAGACTTGCAGGACCACCACGCCTCTCGGGGCGGTGTGCTCGGCGGCGCTGACGGGCGACACCGTCTTTCACGGCCTGCGGTGCTGCGCGTGAGAGGTCGCGCCACCGGCCGCGACCGCCGTCCCCGACGCTCCTCCGTGAGGTGACATGAAAGATCGAATTCTCGTCGTCGACGACGACCAAGACCAGTGCGACCTGCTCCGCGCGGCGCTCGTGCGCCTCGACTGCGACGTGACCGTCAGCACGTCGCCGCGCGAGGCGCTCGAGCTCACGTCCCACGAGACGTTCGACGCCATCCTCACCGACATCGGCATGTCGGACATGAACGGCATCGAGCTGTGCAAGCGCATCATCGGCACCCGGCCCGACATACCCGTCATCGTCGTCACCGCGCACGGGAGCATGGAAGCCGTCATCTCGGCGATGCGCGCAGGGGCGTACGACTTCTTGAACAAGCCCGTCGACAGCAAGCTCCTCGGAATGAGCATCTCGCGCGCCACGCAGCACCACCGGCTCCAAGCCGAGGTCAAGCAACTGCGCGCAGACTCCGCGCATCATGGCACCGGCCGCACGCTCATCGGCAACAGCGAAGCGATGAAGTGCGTACGGGACCTCATCATGCGCGTCGGCGACAACGACGTGTCGGTGCTCATCGAGGGCGAGACCGGCACCGGCAAAGAGCTGGTCGCGCGTGGGCTACACGCGGCGAGTCCGAGGAGCGCCGGGCCGTTCGTGGCCCTGAACTGCGCCGCCGTCCCCGCCAACCTGCTCGAGAGCGAGCTCTTCGGGCATGCGCGAGGCGCTTTCACCGACGCGAAGGGAAAGCGAGACGGTCTGTTCGTCGAAGCCTCGGGCGGCACGCTCTTCCTCGACGAGATCGGCGAGATGCCCCTGGAGATGCAGACCAAGCTCCTGCGCGCCTTGCAGGAGCGCGTGGTGAGACCTCTCGGCGCGAGCACGGAGCTGACGTTCGACGCGCGCATCGTGACCGCGACGAACCGCGACCTCGAGAGGGAGATCGACGAGAAGCGCTTCAGGCAGGACCTGTTCTATCGGATCAACGTCGTCAAGATCGCCGTCCCGCCTCTGCGCGAACGCGGCAGAGACGTCTTGATCCTGGCGAGCCACTTCCTCGACAAGTTCGCGGAGCGCGCACACAAGGGTCCGATGGCGCTCTCGCCCGAGGTCGCCGCGCCGCTGCTGGCGTACCCGTGGCCGGGGAACGTCCGGGAGCTCGAGAACAGCCTGGAGCGAGCCGTCGCCCTCGCGCGCCTCGACCACATCAGCGCCGAGGACCTGCCCGAAAGGGTGCGCTCGTACCGAGCCGACAGCTTCGTCGTGTCCGCCGACGAGCCGGCGGAGATCATCACCATCGATGAGCTCGAACGTCGATACATCGGTCGCGCGATGAAGCTCCTCGGGGGCAACACGGCCCGCGCGGCCGAGCTCCTCGGGCTCGACCGTCGCACTCTGTACCGGCGCCTCGAGAAGTACCAGCGACCGCCAGCCTCAGACGCGCGGGGCACCAACGGAAAGGGCACATCGGTGGGCCCGTGAGCGCCTCCGACCATCCACCGATCGGACTGGGTCCCGGCTACCTTCGCACAGAGTTCCTCGAGCGGATCGCCCACGAGCTTCGCGGCCCGGCCGGCGTGACGTCGGGAGCGCTCGACGAGATCGATCTCGCCGTCTCGGCCGACGCGACGCAGCTCCGCGAATACCTGGGTATGGCCCGGCGCGGCGTGCAGCGCGTCCTTCGTGTGGCGGAGCGGCTCCAGCGAACGGCGCAGCTGGAACGCGGGCAGGTCGAGTGGGCGATGGCGCCGACGGACCTCCGGCGCGTCGTCGAGCAAGCCGCGAGTCAGGCCGGCCTCCTCGAGGGTCGGCGAGGCGTGCGCGTCGACGTGTCGTGCTCCGACGATCCCTGTCCGGTCTCCGTCGATCCGGCGTGGATCCGCTTCTCCGTCGCGGAGCTCGTAGGAAACGCGATTCGCTTCGCGAGGTCCGCGACGACGGTGGAATGCTCGATCTCGGGCGACGAGGTCACAGTCACGATCGCCGACGACGGCCCCGGCTTCGCGCGAGCGCCCGCGAACCGCTTCGAGCCGCCCCTCGACCGGCGGGGTGTGGGCCTGTCGCTGCACTTGGTTCGCGACGCCGTCGCGGCTCACGGCGGGAGACTCGAGCTCGACGCGGCACGCGGCAGCGGAGAGGCCGAGCTGTCCGGTGCGCGGGTCGTGCTGGCCCTGCCACGTGCAGAACGGAGCGGACGTTGAGCGCGCCGGCCGCGCCTGTCCACGTGCTCGTGGTCGACGACGACGAGGACACGAGCGCGCTCCTCGGGTCATGGCTCCGGCGTCAGGGCTGGGCCGCGACGTTCGTGCACGACCTGGCCCAGGCCCGCGTCGCCCTCGGAGAGGGCGAGATCTCCGCGCTCGTCACCGACCTCAGCCTGCCCGACGGGAGCGGTCTGTCGCTACTGTCGAACGGTCGCCCGCCACCCCTACGAGCCGCGATCGTCATGACCGGCTGGAGCGGCGATGCCGAGCGCCGTGAGGCCGAGCAACGCGGCTTCGATGCGTACTTCGTGAAGCCGCTCGACGCCACTCAGCTCGTGGGCCGGCTCAGACAGCTCCTCGAGCCCAGCAGCGCGGACGCCGCGGCTGAGGTCCGGAACTTGCGTTGTGACGAGCAGGAGCGAGAACCTTGACCCCCAAGCCACAGCCCGTACGCACCACCGCGAACCTCAAGGCGTTCGTCGCGGACGACGACGACGACGCTTGCGCGCTCGTGGCCAACGCCCTGCGTCGCGCTGGCTTCGAAGTCCACCAGGCTCACAACGGTCACGAGCTCCTGGCCTGCTTCAAGGAGCACGCCACAGCGCGCGCGTTGGTCGTCTCGGACATCGGCATGCCCGAATGCGACGGCATCGAGGCCACGATCGCGGTGAAGAAGCTGGCGCCCCAGGCGGTGATTGTCCTGGTCACGGCCTTCGTCGACCAGGCCACGGCCGTGGTCGCTCGTGACGCGGGGGCGGCCGTGGTCCTCCACAAGCCGTTGGATCTCCGCGCGCTCCTTCGGACCGTCCACGCCCTGCTCACGCGTCCATGAGCGCCAAGTGGCGGACGGCCGGCACGGTCTTCGGCGAAACGGACGCGCCCACCCAAGGGCCAGATCTCGGGGCGCCCTCGCGTCCGCCGGCGGGCACGATCATCCACGGCGCCTATCGGGTGGTCGAGGAGCTCGCGACCGGCGGGATGGGCGTCGTGATGCTGGCGCGCGACGAGCAGCTCGACCGCGACGTCGCGATCAAGTTCGTGCGGCAGGAGCTGTTGGCCGATGAGGGCTTGCGCGCGCGGTTCGTCTCGGAGGCGCGCGCCATGGCGCGGGTGCGTCACCCCAACGTCGTGCAGATCTACGCGTTCGGTCAGCACGAGAGCGTTCCCTACTTCGTGATGGAGTTCGTCAAGGGCCAGACTGTGCAGGCGCTCCTGCGCAGCTGGAGCAGCGGGGTCGCTCCGCCCGACTTGCCGCTCGCGCTGCGCTTGCTCGACGAGACGTGCAAGGGAGTCGAGGCCATCCACGCTGCCGGGACGGTGCACCGCGACTTGAAGCCGAGCAACCTCCTGCTCGACTCGAGCCGCGAGCTTCGTGTCACCGACTTCGGGGTCGCCGACCGTCTGCAGCGCCGGGGCGTGAACGGAGAGCTGCAGATCGTCGGGACGCCCGAGTACATGGCGCCCGAGATCGTCGACGGCAGTGAGATCCCGCCGGAGCTATCGTACCGCTCCGACGTCTACTCGCTGGGCTGCATCGCGTTCGAGCTCCTCACGGGGACGCCCCCGTTCGCGGGTGAATCGACCGTCGAGCAGATGGTGGCGCGCGTCGTCCAAGAGCCACCGCGCCCGAGCGCACGACGACCGGACCTCACCACGGCGTTCGACGACGTCGTGCTTCGCGCTCTGGACAGGGATCCTGCCACGCGAACGCCGACGGCCGAGGCCTTTCGACGGGCCTTGCGCGCAGCGGCCGACCAGACGAGCGAGCCCGTGCGCATTCTCGTGGCTGACGACGACGAGGACTTTCGTCAGCTGCTCTCGACGAGCCTGCAGCGCGAGCTCCCAGGCGTGGAGATCGAGTGCGTGAGCGAAGGCAGCGCTGCCCTGGCGGCCTTCGACGCCAAGCGCCCCTCGGTCGCGATCATCGACCTCCAGATGCCCGGCATCGACGGGATGGAGCTGACGTCGCTGCTCCGCGGCCGTCAGGGAGCCCAGGCGATGCCCATCATCGTGATCACGGCGAGCGGCGGGGCGTCGGAGTGGAAGCGCCTCGCCGCGATGGGAGCCGACGGCTTCTTGGTCAAGCCGTTCAACGTCAAGGACGTCGTCACGTTGGTGCGCCGCGCGCTCGGCGACCGGCGGACCGTACCGCCGCCGATCTTCTCGCCGCCGTGAGCACCTGACGGACGAAGCATCGGGCGCGCCTGCCCGCGCTACCCCACGACGCGCCGCCGCGAGCTCAGCCCAGTGAGGAACAACACGACGAGCGTGCCCAGGACCGAGCCGATGATGCCCGAGCTGTGGAGCTCGAAGATCCGCCCGCCGTGCATCAAGCTGCCGACCATGCCACCGATGAACGAGCCCGCCATTCCGAGCAGCGCGGTGGCGACGAGACCCATGCTCTGAGGGCCGGGCATCACCGCGCGCGCGATGAGACCGACGACGAGACCGAAGACGATGAATGCGAGGATACCCATGGCGATGCATCTCCTGACGAGGCGGCGTCGGAACGCCGCGTGTGTGCAAGCGCCCTACGCATGAGACGGGCCAGGGCGACGTGACGCACGGATTCGCCCGTTCTCACGCGGATCGCCCGCGTAGATGTCGGGTCACGTAGGGGAGAGCGTCTCTGCGACGCAGCCGAGGACGCGGGCGCCTCGCGTGCATTTGTGTCGCGAGCGACCAAGAGTGCCGCGCACGAGTCGCGACGCGTGACACCTCCCGCACGTGCGCCGTAGCGGTAGAGCCGTCGCACCGGCGGCATGCGTATTGCTCGACGAGCGCGTGAGGCGATGGCGCTGACGAACGAAGAACAGGACGCGGCCATCGCCCGCGACGAGCACCGCGCGCTCAAGCTCGCCGCCCTCGCGGCGGCGATCGCCATCGCTTGGCTCGTCATGCCGATCGGCCTCGGGATCCTCCTCGGGATGTTGCTCGCGTTCGTCATGCAGCCGCTCTACGCGCGCCTGAAGCCAAGGCTCGGCGCCGCGTGGTCGGCGCTCGTCGTCGTATCCGGCGCCACGCTCGCGCTCGCCGCGGGGTGCCTCGGGCTCGCGTGGCTGCTCGTCGCGAGGGGCGTGAGCCTGGCGCGCGAGCTCATCGCCCTCTTGGGTCCGGGCGGGATGGGCGACGCCCTGCTCGGATGGCTCGGCCGCGTCACGGCGCGCGTGGGCGTCACGCCGGAGGAGCTGACCCAACGTGTGCGGGCGGTCGCCGAGCAGGGCGCCGCCCGCGTCGCCGGCGAGGCGGAGGTCGTCGCCGGCGCCCTCGCGTCGCTGCTCCTCGCCGGGTTCTTCGCCCTGCTCTCGATGCATTTCATGCTGCGACGTTGGGAGAGCGTCTCGCTCAGCGCCCAGGCGACCCTGCCATTGCGTCCCGACTACACGCGCGCGCTGTTCGCGGAGTTCCGTCGCGTGGGGCGCATGGCCCTCATGGGCACGGTCGCCACCGGGCTCGTGCAGGGAGCCCTCGCCACCGTCGGCTACTGGATCGCCGGCGTGCCCGAGCCCATCTTCTTCGGCGCCGTGACCGCGGTGGCGTCGCTCCTCCCCGTGGCGGGCACGATGCTCGTGTGGCTACCCGCCGGCATCGCGCTCATCCTGACGGGACACCCGGCGCGCGGAGTGTTCGAGCTGCTCTGGGGCGGCTTGGTGGTCGTCGCGCTCTGCGACTACGTCATTCGACCGCGGCTCGTCGGCAGCGAGACCGAGGTGCCCTCCCTCGTCACGTTCGCGGCGCTCTTCGGCGGCGTCGAGGTGTTCGGCCTCGAAGGGCTCATCGTGGGGCCGGTCGTGATGTCGCTCGCCGTGGCGGTGCTCCGCCTCTACGCGCGCGAGACCCGCGACCGGCGTCGTCTCGCGCCCATGCGCGAGCGGCAGCTCGAGTGAGGACGAGCGGCATACCTCGCGCCGCGCTCGCAGCCCTCGCAGCGTTCGCGGAGGTGACGCTCGTGGTGAGCCTCGCGTCCGCGCAGGGCAACCACCGCCTCGCGCCCGTGGGCGGACGCACGACGCTCGTCGGCGGCACCGGGCTCGTCTACGCAAACGACAGCGCGGCGGCGTTCTTGAACCCGGCGACGGTCGTCCGCATCGAATCTGGGCGGCTCGCGTTCGCGGTCAGCTTCTACCAGCTCACGCTCGCGAAGGCCCCGCGCTGGTATCAACCCGGCGCGATCGATCGGGCGACCTTCGGCGACGTACCGAGCGAGGGCGCCTCGACCCACAACACCGACATCGACGGTCTGCCCGGCAACCTCTGCTTGTACCTCCCCATCGCGGACATCAAGGTCTTCGCGCGAGAGGCGTCCGAGGAGCTGCGCGCGCGTCGGGCGCGCCTCGGGCTCTGCCTCGCGAACGTCGAGAGAGGCAGCTACACGTTCAACGAAGAGTCCTACGCGCAGGCCGGACCGTTCGGCGTGAGCCGCCAGGCGAGCAGCGTCCGTCAGACCTTCAGCCGCTTCGTCATCGGCCCGACGTACTCGATGTACATCGACAACGCCCTCGCCGTAGGCGCTTCGTTGCACTTCAACCGCACGAGCGTTCGAAGATCGATCGGCAACACGTCGACGCTCTACGGCAGCGGAGCGGCAATCAGCTCGGTCCTGTCGAATGCCGCGCGGGGCGACGCACACGCCGTCAGCGCCACGATCGGCGCCACGTACCGCATCGGGAGCCGGCAGACGGTCGCCGCGGTCATCGAGGTGCCCTCGGTTCACCTGTTCGGCAGCGGAGGCATGAGCAACTTCAGTCACTTCGACGGTCCGGGCGGGTCGGGGACCTCGAGCGTGGCGGCGAGCGGCTCGTTCGCGACGCAGACCCCGTGGCGCTTCGCGCTCGGCACGGGGATCGCCGGCGCGTGGGGTAGCGCGGAGCTGAACGTGAGCTTCCACACGCCCGTCGGAGAGGCCTACCGCGCGGACCTCGAAGGTCGGAGCTACGAGGCGCGCGGGCCCAGCTCGGCCGATCGCTCGGCTTCGCTCGCCCTCAGCGCGCGCTCGCGCGGCGCGGTGAACATCGGCATCGGCGGAGAGTACTTCTTCTCGCCGGGCCTCAGCGTGCTCGCCGGTCTCGGCACGGACATCAGCGCCGTGCCGCGCGGCGCGCTCGGGAGAGACGCCTTCACCTACTTCTCGGCCGACACCCATCGCGCGTTCACGTCCTTCGGGGTCGGCTCTCACGGCACCGGCGGCGATCTGCTCCTGGGCGGCGAGCTCGCATACGGGTGGGGAGAGCAGCTCGCCACCAACGCGTACGTGCTCCCGCCGCGCGTGGAAGCGACACGGCTGACACAAATACAGGTGATGTTCGTGCTCGCGGGGTCGACCTCGCTCCGCAACATCACGCGTGCCGTCCAGGACGTCGGACACGCGATCGAGCCCAAGGGCACGAAGAAGCCCGCCCCACCGACGCGCTGACATTTCTGCTCACCGAGACACATTTGCGCGCGCATTTCTGACAACGCGCACCAATCCGTCACGCGATCGCCTCCAGCCTCCCCCGGGCGCGCTGCGGCACGTCACGTGCTTGTGGCTGTGCCTTCGATCCCCACCCGCCCCGCCGACGCCGGGACGCCGCGCGAGCGCCGCCCCGCAGAGGCGTACCAGATCGTCCGCGACGGCGACGTCGTCCGTCTGGCCGGCGACCTACGCCTGCACGACGCGGCCGAGATCTGGCGCGACATCCGAGACCAGACGGAGAGCGCGGGGACCAGCATCGAGCTCGATCTGTCCGGCGTCGAGGCGGCCGACGGGAGCGTCATCGCGCTGCTCGTCGACCACCGCGCCGCGCTCGCTGCGCGCGGCGTCGAGGCCACGCTCACCGGCGCGAACGAGCGCGTCGAGACCGTCGTAGAGCTCTACGCAGGGCACGACGGCCCCACGACGCAGAAGCGGCGCAAGCCGGAGAGCACCATCGCGCAGATCGGACGCGCCACCGTGGACGCCAAGGACGAAGCGAAGGCGATCCTCGGCTTCCTCGGCAGCATGCTCGTCGCCGTCGTCACCCTCGTGCGAAACCCGCGCGCCGGACACTGGAAGGAGATCGCGCCGCTCAGCGAGAGGACCGGCGCCGACGCCGTCCCCATCATCTTGCTCATCAACTTCCTCGTCGGCTTCGTCATGGCCTTCCAGTCGGCGCGCCAGCTCAAGATGTTCGGCGCCAACATCTACGTCGCCGACCTCGTGGGCATCTCCCTCACGCGTGAGCTCGCCCCGCTGATGACGGCGATCATCGTCTGCGGACGCTCGGGGGCAGCGTTCGCCGCCGAGCTCGGCTCGATGAAGGTCAACGAAGAGATCGACGCGCTCCGTACGCTCGGCCTGACACCGTTCGGCTGGCTGGTGGTTCCGCGCGTGGTCGCGCTCGTCCTCGTCGTCCCCATCCTCACGCTCATCGCCGACTTCGTGGGTATCGGCGGCGGGCTGGTGGTCGCCGTGACGGACCTCGACCTCACCTCGCACGGCTATCTGCTCGAGACGATCCACGCCGTGAAGGGCTGGGACGTCGTCACGGGGCTCGTGAAGAGCGTCGTGTTCTCCATCGCCATCGCGCTCATCGCCTGTCAGCAGGGATTTGCAGCGTCCGGCGGCGCAGAGGGCGTCGGCAAGCGGACGACGTCCACCGTCGTCACCTCCCTCTTTGCGATCGTGGTCATCGACGCGCTCTTCACCGTCGTCTTCCGAGCGTTCGACATCTGATGGCTACCCGATCCCTCGGCGCGCTCGTGAGGCGAACGGCCCGCGGCCCACAGCGCTCGGACCTCGTCCGGCTCACGCGCGCCATGCCCAAGCGCGAACGCGCCGCCGCCGAGGAGGTGGTCGTCGACGTCAAGGGGCTCAGCATCGGTTGGGACGACGTGGTGCTCCAGAAGGATCTGACGTTCAGCGTAAAGCGAGGCGAGGTGTTCGCCATCCTCGGAGGCAGCGGCACCGGCAAGTCGACCCTGCTCCGCTTCCTCGTCGGCCTAGAGCCGCCCATGGCCGGCGAGCTCGACATCGCAGGACGTGGCCCACCCGATCTGGACGCGGGGCTCCCGCCGTTCGGCGTGATGTTCCAAGGCGGCGCTCTCTTCGGGGCGTTGACCGTCGGCGAGAACGTGTCGCTGCCGCTCGAGGAGTGGACGGACCTGCCCGACGACGCCATCGCAGCGATCGCGCGGCGAAAGCTCAAGCTCGTGGGCCTCGACGGCGCCGCCGACAAGTTCCCGTCGGAGCTCTCGGGCGGCATGAAGAAGCGCGCGGCGATGGCGCGCGCGATGGCCCTCGAGCCGGAGCTGGTCTTCCTCGACGAGCCGTCGGCAGGCCTCGATCCCGTCATGGCGGCCGACCTCGACGAGCTCATCTCTACGCTCTCGAGGAGCCTGGGCCTCACGCTCGTGATCGTCACGCACGAGCTCCAGAGCATCTTCCGCGTCGCCGACCGCATCATCATGCTCGGCAAAGACGAGAAGACCATCATCGCCACGGGCGATCCGCGAGAGCTCCGCGACAGCGACGATCCGCGCGTCAGCGGCTTCTTCAACCGAAAGAGCAAGGGGACCTGAGCCATGGCGACGCCGACGAATCACTACAAGCTCGGACTCTTCGTCCTGCTCGGCCTCGCCGGCGCGATCGTGCTGGGCGTCCTGTTCGGCGCCGCGAGCATGCGCAGCGAGACCTCGAAGTACCACAGCTACTTCAACGAGTCGGTGCAGGGCCTCGACGTCGGCTCGCCCGTCAAGTTCCGCGGCGTGACGATCGGCCACGTCTCGGCCATCGAGATCGCGCCAGACCACCGGCGGGTGGACGTCGTGAGCGAGCTCGACTCGGGCGACATCCGACGGCTGGGGCTCACCGAGGCCGACACCTCGAAGCACGGGCGCGCGGGCGGCAAGGCGAGGTTCGCGATCCCGCCCGACCTCCGCGCTCAGCTCGGGTCGCAAGGGATCACGGGCGTGAAGTTCATCGCGATCGACTTCTTCGACGTGAAGAGCAATCCGCCGCCGGAGCTCCCCTTCTCGACGCCACACGACCGCTACATCCCCGCGGCGCCGAGCATGATGAAGAACCTCGAGGACACGATCACCAAGGCGATGGACCGTCTCCCGGAGATGGTCGATGCCGTCGTCATGATCATGGGCCGCGTCGATCGGCTCCTCGCGAAGCTCGAGAAGGAGGACGTATCCGGGAAGGTCGGGGCGACGCTTGGGCACGCGGACGACGTGATGAAGGTGATGCAGAAGACGCTCGCGCGCATCGACGCGCAAGACCTCGGCGCCAAGGCCGTGACCACGATCGAGGCCGTCAACGCCTCGTTGGCAAGGATGAACGCCGTCATCGATCGACTCGACGGCGACGCGGGGCTCGTCGCGAGCGCGCAGCACGCGACCGACGCGTTCGGCGAGATGGGGCGCGCCGGCCGGGGCACACAGCGAGATCTCGAGACCACACTCCGCGACGTGAGCGAGGCCGCCGCGGCCATCCGTTCGCTCGCCGAGGCCATCGAGCGCGATCCGGACATGCTCCTCAAGGGCAAGACCCAGGTGAGCCGGAGGGCGCCGCGATGACGACGACGACCCACGAGACGCGCTGGGGTGCCATCGCGACCCTCGCGATCGCCGCGACGTTGGCCCTGAGCGGATGCGCGCTCACTTCGAAGGCCGCCATCGTGCAGATCCGTCACTTCAGCCCGGAGCGCGTGAGGCCCCACCTCACGAGCGAAGCCCCGGGCGCGACCGCGGCTACGGCCCCCGACGCCTCGCTCGACCTGCGCCTGGGTCGGGTCACGTCGGGTGGGCACCTGCACGAGCGGATCGCGTTCAGGGACGCGGCGTACGAGCTCGGCTACTACGAGGAGCTCCGCTGGACGGAGCGTCCCGAGACGTTCGTGCGGCGAGCCCTCGGGCGCGCGCTGTTCGAGGAGCATGGGCTGCATCGCGTCGTGAGCGGCGACGCGCCCACGCTCGAGGTCGAGGTCATCGCGTTCGACGAGCTGCGCCTGCCCGCGGGCCGAGCCGCGCGCGTCCAGCTCAAGCTGATCCTCATCGCCGATCGAGGCGTCCTGTACGAAGAGACGATCACGATCGACCGGCCGGTCTCGAGCGCGAACGGGAGGATCGAGGACGTGGTCGCCGCCATGGCAGACGCGCTCGACGCGGCCGCGGACCGGGTGACGGCGAAGGTGAGGGCCGCTCTCGCGTCGCCTCGCTGACGTCGCGGCCGCCCGCGGACCGACGGTCGACCTCGGTGGCGACGCGCCGACGCATTTCTGTCCACGGCCGACATTGTTGGCGCGCACGAACGCCCCTCGCGGACGACGAGAGCGCAGCGCGCCCACGAAGAGGCGCGGCACGCGCGTGGATCACGGACGGCCCGCAACGTGCAGTGGCCCCCGCACACACACCGAGGAGCGAGCGATGAACTGGAATCAGGTCGAGGGGCAGTGGACTCAATTCAGAGGTCAGGTGAAGTCCAAGTGGGCAAAGCTCACGGATCACGACCTCGAGAACGCCGCGGGCAAGCGAGACCAGCTCGTGGGCAAGCTCCAGGAGCATTACGGCATCCTCAAAGAGGACGCCGAGAACCAGCTCGACGAGTGGATCGCCAAGCTGACCCCAGGGAAGCACGACCCGCCGAAGAAGCGGGACTAGTCCGTGCGTACCCGAACAACGAGTCATGCCGCGCTCATTCGCGGCCGTGGAGAATCCTCATGAAAAGCCCGATCACGTCTCTCGTCTTGCTGGCGCCCTTCTTGTGGGCGTGCGGCGCCACATTTCCCCCGCCGACGCAGCGCATGGCCGACGCCAAGGCGGCCGAACGGAGCGCCGAAGAGCTCGGCGCGAACGACGTGCCCGACGCGAAGCTCTCGCTGAAGCTCGCACAGGAGCAGATCGCCGCAGCAGAGAAGTCGATGGTCGACGGTGAGAACCGACGCGCAGACTCGCTGCTCGTTCGCGCCAAGGCCGACGCCGAGCTGTCGATCGCCCAAGCGCGCGAGAAGAAGGCGCGGACCGAGACCGAGGGAGCGATCGCGGACTCCGCGGCGCAGAAGGCCACGAACGCTGGACAAGGAGCCGTCAAATGAAGACCACGAGCAGCACCTGCATTCTCCTCGCGTTCGCGAGCACCACCCTCGTCCTCGGCTGCGCGGCGGCCACGCCCCCGCAAGACCTCCAGAACGCCCGGACCGCGTACAGCCGCGCTTCGCAGGGCCCGGCGCAGCAGCTCGACCCGGCCGGCATGCACGTGGCGCGTCAGCAGCTCGACGCGGCCGAGGTGTCGTTCGAGAAGGACGGCGACACCCAGCAGACGCGCGATCAGGCCTACCTCGCCGTGCGCAAGACGGAGCTCGCCGAGGTGCACGCGCGCACAACGCAGTCGACGCAGGCCAAGGAGCGCGTCGTCGAAGGCATGCAGAGCGACCAGAAGCAGACCGTGGCCCTGACGTCGGCCGCGCTGGGACGCACCAAGAACCAGCTCGCGACGCAAGGTGTGGCGCTCGAGGCCGAGACGCGTCGGCGCCAAGACGCCGAGAAGCGCGCAGCTCAGGCCGCGGCCGACCTCGCCAAGTTCGCGTCCGTCAAGCAAGAGCCACGCGGAATGGTCATCACGCTCTCGGGCAGCGTCCTGTTCGCGTCGGCCAAGTGGGCGCTCCTCCCCGCGGCGCAGCTCAAGCTCAACGAGGTCGCCACCGCGCTGACCCGGGAGGACCCCACCTCGAAGATCGTCGTCGAAGGGCACACCGACTCGCAAGGCGCCGACGCTTTCAACCAGGACCTGTCGCAGAAGCGCGCTCAGGCCGTTCGCGACTATCTCGTGACGCGCGGCATCGCCGCGGATCGCGTGACAGCGCACGGATTCGGTGAGACGCGGACCGTGGCCGAGAACACCTCGCCCGAAGGTCGCGCGAACAACCGCCGCGTCGAGATCGTCGTCCAGCCGGCCGGCGCCAAGAACTGACTGCGCGGCCCCGGCCGTCCGTACGGTGGTTCGCGCGGACCGCCAAGTGGCTGCGGACGTATTCGGGCCGCAGGCGCGTGCTCGGGCTCGCGGCCGAGGTGGCGTTCTGGCTCTTCTTGTCGCTCCTGCCGCTCGTCGCCGTCGCCGGTCTCATCGCCGCCAAGCTCACTGTCGGGCACGACGCCGCGGTCGGCTCGTGGTTGGGAGCGGTCCCACCTTCGACCCGCGCGCTGGTGAGGAGAGAGCTCGCTCAGCTCGCGGCGTCGAGCGGCCGCACGGTCGGGCCCGTCGGCACATTGATCTTCGTCTGGCTCGCCTCGAGCGGCATCCACTCGCTGTTCGACGCCTTCGACGCGATGACGAATAGAGAGCGCTCATGGACGCGCAAACGCGTCACGGCCCTCGGCTCGTGCGTCCTCCTCGCCCTCGGCGGCGCTGCGCTGGCGCTCTTGATGCGAGGCGTCGTGTGGACGCGCGCGCTCCTCGACCTGGCCGACACGCCGGTCCCCGAGACGATCGGGGCGGCCGCTCGCCTGGCTGCGGGCGGCGTCCTCGTGCTCGCCGTCGTGGCGAGCCTCTACGCCATCGGCATCCCAAAGCCGTCGTGGAGGGGTCGGGTCCTGCCCATCCTCCCCGGCGCCGTGCTCGCGACGTTGCTCCAGGCGGTGCTCGCGTTCGGCTACTCCCTCGTCATCCGCATGACCGGCGACGGCAGCGCGTACCTGGCTGGTCTCGCGACCATCGGCGTCACGATGACGGTCGTCTATCTCGCCGTCTTGTCGATCCTGCTGGGGGTCGCGGTCAACGAGTGGTGGCGCATCTGGCGTCGCGCCCGGCGAAGCGTGGCGCCAGCGACCGCGCCGACCGCGCCGACCGCGCGGGCCGCCTGAAGCGACTCACGCGAGCGCGCTCTCGCCACCCGAGTCCTGGGTGAAGACGCACGACGAGCGCGAGGCCGCGATGGCGGCGCGCACGAACGTGACGACGTCGCCCTCCGCGGGCAAGCCCAAGACGTCCATGTCGGATTGCGGCGCCTGCTCGGCCATCACCTCGAAGAGGTCGCCGACCATGACCAGGATGGCGGTCCGCTCCGGGAGGCGGCACTGCTCGCGCAGGTCGGAGAGGTATGCATCGGCAGACGCGACGTCGGCCTGGTCCTCGACCACGCAGATGAGGTTGACCTTGGCGTTCCACGCGCGCGTCAGTCGGAACGCCAACAGCACGCCGAGGTTCATGTTGCCGTGGGCCAGGGCGCCCTCGACCCCTACCCCGGCCGGCGCCGGCTGAATCCACAGGTTGACGACCTGCTCGCGGCCGGTCGACGCCTGCGGGTGCATTCCGATGAGCGCCAGCCCGACACGGAGCCGGCGCGTCTCTCGGACGACGGAAGCGAGCTCGACGTCGCGCCCCACGTCGTGCGAGACCGTGAGCACCAGCATGTTCGGGCGGAAGAACGCCGAGCCGAGCGCCTGCAGCCCCGTGACGATGCCCTGCGTGTAGCCCACGCTGTCGACGACCGACCACGTGGTGAACACGTCGCGCTCTCGAAACGCGCGCCCGAGCTTGGCGATGCGTGGCGTCACGTCGACGACGGTCTCGCCGCTGGCGAGCCCGAGCAGTTTGATGCTGCCCTCGGGACGGACCAGGTCGACGAGGAGGCGATATTCGCCGCGGAGCTCGGCCGGCTCCGACACGGGAACCAGCAGATTCGGCTTCCAGCCGCGCGCCGTCTCCATGTCGAGCGACGTGACCCGCCCGGCTGCCCACTCTGCGAACGCGACGAACAGCCCGCTGCGGACGTCATCCACGGGCCGCTCGACGCCTCGCTGCATGATCCAGATGTAGATCGCGATCACCACGCCCCAGGCGACGAGGCTGAACACGCCGTTGACGATGAACATCGCGAAGGTGCAACCCAGCACGCCGAACAGCGGCACGACGCGAGGGAGCTTCATCGTCGGCCTGAAGCTCATGAGGCCGAGGCTGGACTCTACGAGCGTCACGAGGTTGATCACCGCGTAGGTGATCAGGAAGAACATGGTGATGAGCGGCGCGATGACGTTCAGATCGCGCAGCAGGAGCGCGACGAGCACGATGGCCCCGGTGACGAAGAGCGCACGCCGGGGCTCACCGTCACGCCCCACCTTGCTGAACCACGGCGCGCCCGGGATGAGACGATCGCGACCGAGCGCCAACAGTATGCGCGGCGCGCCGATGAGCGACGAGAGCGCCGACGAGAAGGTGGCTCCGAGCAGACCCGCCAAGACGCCGGGCGCCCAGAGCGACTTGTCGATCATGATGGTGTAGTTGCCCGCGAGCTCCTTGGAGGCGCCCGCGTAACAGGACCAGATCGTGAGCGCGAAGTAGATGAGGAGGCTGATGCCGATCGCGGACAGCGTGCCCCTGGGGATGCTCCGGCGCGGGCTCTTGAGCTCGCCCGACATGTTGGCGCCGGCCATCACGCCTGTCGCGGCGGGGAAGAAGACGGCGAAGACCATCCAGAAGCTCGAGCCGCTGAATCCCGTCTCTGCGGAGCCCGGATACGAGCCCCACCAGTTGATCTCGGCGCCGCTGCGATAGACCGAGACATTGCCGAGCACGAGCCCGAGCGACCCGACGATCACCGCCATGACCACGTACTGGATGCGGAACGCCAGCCGTGTGCTCACCAGGGCGAGCAAGAAGATGGTGGCGAACACGCCGAGGTCGACCAGCAGCGCCGGGTGCTGAGGAAAGACCCAGTGGTACCCTTCGCGAAAGCCGAAGACGTACATGGCCACCGCCAGCGCCTGCGAGACGTACAGGGGCACGCCGACGCTGCCGCCCA
The DNA here is from genome assembly GCA_020430845.1 of Myxococcales bacterium. Taxonomy (GTDB): domain Bacteria; phylum Myxococcota_A; class Polyangia; order Polyangiales; family Polyangiaceae; genus Labilithrix. The sequence goes on along the minus strand of JAGQJA010000142.1, from coordinate 3,797 downwards.
CCTCGAGGCCGAGGGAGCGGGCGATGATGGCGTACGGGCCGCCCGCCTCGAGGCGCGTGTTGGTGGCGATGGACGAGAGCGACAGCCCGGTGGAGGCCGTGATCCCGAAGGCCACCGCCAAGATGATCCAGCTGCCGAGCAGTCCGGCGTTGCCGACCACCCACGGCAGGCGCAAGAACATGATGACGCCGAGGATCGTCAGCAGCGTGGGCGTGAACACGCCCGCGAACGTCCCGAAGCGTTTCGCCGAAGGCTCGGGCGAGGCGGGTTCGACCGACGGCGCGCCGGCGTCGGCTGTGGTCACGTCGTCGTCCCCCATCGCATGGCTATCGGCCTATTTCGGCGCGGTAGCAAGCTTCCCGCCCGCACGCAATTCAGCCGAGCTCGAGGCGGTCGCCACCGGTCCGCTTGGCGCGATAGAGCGCGGCGTCGGCGCGGGCCACCAGCCCGTCGCTCGCGAAACACTCGCCTTGCTCCGCGGCGGCCACCCCCGCGCTGAAGGCGATGGGGGCCTGGGTCCCGTCAGAGAAGCGGAACGGCCGCGCGTGCAGCTCGTCGCGAAGTCGCACCGCCACTTCCGTAGCGCGGAAGGCGTCGCAGGCCCGCAGGAGAACGAGAAACTCCTCCCCTCCGTACCGGAAGGCGACGTCGTCGGCGCGAAGGATGGCGCGGATCGCGTCGGCGAAGTGGACGAGCACGCGATCTCCCTCCGCGTGCCCGTGACTGTCGTTGACGCCCTTGAAGAGGTCGAGGTCGAGCATGATCACGGCGAACGGCTGGTGATGACGCACCGCGAACGCAGACGACTCGACCAAGCGGCTCTCGAAGTTCCGCCGGTTCAAGAGCCCGGTGAGCGGATCGCTCGTGGCGTCGAGGAGGGCGTGCCGCAGCTCGTGGCGCAGCTTGCGCTCGGCCTGCGCTCTCGTTCGCAGAGCGCGCACCTTCGCGAGGAGGACGGTCGGCGCGCACGGCTTGGCCAGGTAGTCGCTCGCGCCGAGCTCGACGCCGTTCACGACCTGTGGGTCGAGCGTCGCAGTCCCCGTCATCACGATGACCGGGATGTGCTCGGTGTCTCGGTTGCACTTCAAGCGGCGCAACACTTCGATGCCGTCGATGCCGGGCAGGACGACGTCGAGGACGATCGCGTCGATGGCGTTCGGGTTGGCCATGACACGTTCGAGCGCGGCCTCGCCGCTGGTCGCCTCGGTGCAGGGCACGTTCCCCCGCGTGAGTGAGCCCGTCACGAGCGCACGCATGTCGTCGTCGTCGTCGACGACGAGCACGGACCCGATGGGGAGCACCCCGGATCGACACCGGACCTCCTCCTCTGCGAACGGCACCGCCCTCATTGCGGCGCGTTCTCGGCTGCTCCTCGACCCATGGCGCACATCCTTCCTCGCCATGGACGAGTGCACGGGGCGTGCCTCTCTGCGGAGGTTCAGTTCGCGGCCGGGAGCGGCGAAGACGCGACAATACTGACAATCCGCGACACCCTAGCCGCGCCTCTCTTGCTCCGCCCCCTACTCCTGCTCGCGGGTCGGCGCCGGTGCGGAAGGAACGACGAGCAAGGGCCGCGAGAGCTCCGTAAGCAGCCGCGTCGGAACGCTGCCGAGCTTGATATGGTCGCTTCGCTCTATGCCGCCGCGCCCGTGGGTGGCGACGAGCACGAGATCGACGTCACGCTCGTCGGCGAGGGCGGCGAGCGTGCGCGCCGGGCCCGACCCGCCCGCCTCGAGCTCGATCACGCCGTCTTCACGGAGAGACTCGACGACGCGGTGACCGTACGTCTCGAGCTTGCTGCTCTCGCTCTCGCTCTCGCCGATGACGGCCATGGTGACCTTGGCGCCGCCTCGGAGGAAAGTGCGCAGGATGGGCAGCACCGCCTCCGACGCCGCCGACCCGTCGACCCCGACCAGGACGCGCTCGAAGAGCGTATAGCGCTCCCGCGAGGGCGCGCCGGCATGGACGAGCAGCGTGGGGACGCTCACGCGACCGGGCAACGCGCGCAGCTCGGCCACGTCGGCGGCCACGATCACGAGGTCGGCCCCCACCCGTCGAACCGCGCCTTCGACGGCAATCGGCGACGACGCGGCGGTGGCGCTCTCGAGCGACGGGATCTCCACGAGCAGCGCGGCGAGCTTCTCGCCATAGGCGCGGAGATCCTCGCTCTTGGCGGAGTAGACACACAGGTAGGCCGGCGCGCGAAAGCGTGCCGCGAGGCCGACGGCGCAGAGCACAGCGGCCTCGGCGTCGGACGATCCGTCGACGACGACCAGCAGACGGGTGGGCCACACGATCGTCGCGTCTGGGACGGCGAGCCCGAGCGCCCGGCCGAGGCGGTCTTCGATGTCGTTGGGTTTGCCGAGCCGCGCCCGGACTCGCGCGAACGCGACGTACAGCGCGGGGACGAGCAGCAGGTACGCCCACGCGCCCTCCCGACCGCGCTCGACGAAGATGAGCACGGCCGCGCCTGTCGTCAGGAGCGCCGTGGCGACGGCGCCGCCGAGCATCGCGAGTCGAGCCGCCGAGAGTCGGCCGCGGATCTCTCGAAAGAGGCGCTTGACCGCGGCGACGCCCGTGAGGCTCAGCAGCACGAAGACGCCGGCCGCGTACAAGCTCAGGTACGTATCCTCGTGCGTGCCGAGGACCAAGAAGCAGACGCACACGACGGCGAGCTGGATCCACACGGGCCGATCGGCCACGTCGTGTCGATTACGCTGGCCGAACGACGCCGGCAGGTAGTGGCGGTAGCGGAGCCCCAGCGCGAGGTTCTGCAGCCCCTGCGCGCTGGCCGCCGCGGCCGAGAGCAGGACGACGATCCCGACGACGGTCCCGACGTAAGGGAGCGGCGCCGGGAGCAGGATGTCCATCGTCTGCGTGATGACAGAGACGTCCTTCCGCGACGGGTCTGCGAGCGCGAAGATCGCCGGCCCGACGACGAGCATCGTCACGAGCGTGGTGCCCATCACGAGCGCCAGGCTGCCGAACGCCTTCCGCGCGCGCTCGCGCGGCTTGCCGTCGTACGCCGCCACGAGGTTGGCGAAGACCTCCACGCCCGTCATGAGCGCGAGCAGGCGCACGTAGGCGCCGAGCGTGACGCGGATTCCCGACGCGCCGAACGCGCCCCAGTGCAGGCCCGGGAGCGAGAGACCCCGCTCGACCACGGTCGCGATCACGAGCATCCAGAGCAGGAGCAAGACCGCCGCGGTGGCCGGGCCGAACACGCGCGCGGCCATCTTGGGTCCGCGGTTCACGATCACGGCGGTGAGCGCGCTGACGGCGAGCGCGAGCGCGGTGCGTGCCCAGCGGTTGGAGAACGCCGGGAAACGATCCGCGACGAACGTGACGAGCGCGGCGATGCTGACGAGGAACGTGAGCGTGTACTCGATGACCGTGATGGCCGCGTTGACCTTGACCGCCCAGCCGCCGAGCTCTTCTTCGCAGAGCCCACTCCCCCCGCTGCCGTCGGTGACCCACTGCATCACCTTGCGATATGTGAGCGAGACCGCGATCACGGTCAGCACCACGAGCCAGATCGACGCGCCGAAGCACACGGCGGCGATGCCGCTCGCGGCGAGCAGCCTCAGGTACGGCCCGAAGACGTAGAGCGGCGAGGTCGCCGGATCGCCGCCGCCCGCGAGCGCACCGGCGAACGATCCCTTGAGCCTGTGAGAGACGTGCGCCACAGCCGACCCTACACCTGCACGTCGCGCGCCATACGACGCAAATCCGATGAGGGCATCGCGCCGAGCTTTCTTTCGCTCGAGCTATGTCACGGCGCGCCGTAAGGAGCGAAC
>JAGQJA010000141.1 GCA_020430845.1 Myxococcales bacterium | reverse complement strand
GGGAGTGGGATGGCGCGACGTGGACCCGCGCGGCGCTCCTCGGCGGCCCGCCCGAGCGCCGCGGCATGGGTATGACGTACGACGAGAAGCGACGCGCCGTGCTCGTCTTCAGCGGCGCCGGTCATCCCGGAGAGCTGTGGGAGCACACGGGTGGGCCGCAGTGGTCTCTCCGTCCTTCGTTCACCGTGGTGCCCGACACGGACCACGCGCACGCCATCGCCTACGACGCGCGGCGCGGCGTCACGGTGCTCTTCGGCGGCTACACGACGCGCGCCCTCGACGAGACATGGGAGTGGGACGGCGCCGCGTGGAGCAAGAAGTCTCTGCCTACGTCGCCGCGCGCGCGGCGGGGTCACGTGCTCGTGTACGACGCGGCTCGCGGCAAGGTCGTGCTCTTCGGCGGCCGGCTCGACAGTGGCGCGACCGACGACACTTGGGAGTACGACGGCGTGACGTGGACGCAGCGCGCGCCGACGAACAAGCCACGCGCGCGCTACGGCCACTGCGGCGCGTACGACGCGGCGCGCCGGGTCGTGACGATCGTCGCAGGGACCGAGGACGCTTTGCTGAACGACGTGTGGGAGTGGGACGGCGATGAATGGAGGTCCGCGGCGTCGACGCCTGTGGCGCGCCGTTCGTGCTCGCTCTCGTACGACGCGGCCCGCGACGCGCTCGTGCTCTTCGGCGGCACCGTGTCCGCGTCTGGGCCGACGCGCGCCGTGGACGGCGACACCTGGCTCTTCGAGTAGGCGCCGCGCGCGACACAGAAAAGAAGCCGGCGGGCGGAACCTCGGCGCGCCTTCGTCGTGAGACGGATCGCGAACGGAGAAAACGTCACGCGCCGCGAAATTTGTCGCCGCGCCCAGACGACTCCTCGCTCATGCCGCACACGAGGGGTGCGCGGCCACAAGGAGATCCATCTCATGCGTCACGTCGCCCGTTTGTTCAGCGTTTTCGCCCTCTTGTCCGTCGCCGCGTGCAGCGCGCCGCTCGTCGGCGAGTCCAACGTGCCTGCCATCGGCGGCGCCGCGCCGAGCCACCTCGGAGGGCTCGAGCCGCTCGAGACCCGCGCCGCCGACCGCGCCTCGCAGCGCGACTACTCCCAGATGGAGCGCGAGCCCCAGGCACGCGGCGGCATGATGCGCATGCGCGACTACCAGTGCTGGCAGTGCCGGTGAGCGAGGCTCAGCGCGGGAACGTCGCGCCGCCGCCGACGCCGGGCGTGCAGCCCGGGCGGCCCGTGCGCTCGGTCGTCCGCGGGTACGGAGAGAGCGCGTCGAGGTGGAAGCCCGTGCGCACCTCGAGCGGCGCCGAGTATGCGTCCAGCGCCATCTCACCGATCTGCGTGTCGCCGAAGCTGTTCCAGTTGGTGCACCACACACCCTCGGCGCTCGCGACCGAGATCGAGTACGCGCTCTTGGGGTTCGAAAGGTCGAAGAGGCTCGACCACGCTTGCTCGTTCATGCCGAGGTGCTTGGCGATCTTCGTCGCGAACTGAGACTCGTCGCCCTCGCGCTGCACGTAGATCACGTTCTCGCAGCCGAGGTTCTTGAGGACGAGGGTAGGCGCGAGGTCCGACCAGCCACCCGCGGAGATGCGGCCGTCGGCCAGCTCGACGAAGCGTGAGAGGCCCGGCTCGGCCGGCGACGCCTGCAGGATTTGTCGCCACGTGGCGTTGCCGAGCGACGTGAGCTTCTGCGTCTTGAGATCGTTCGTGCCCAGATCGTTGCGCGCGATCGTCTTGAGGTCTGCGTCGGAGCCCCAGTAGCCGAACTTGATGTCGGAGAAGCTGGGCGTGAACGGGATGTTGCCGGTGGGGTGCGCGCCCGACTTGTAGGCCGCGCGCGCGGTCTGGTAGGCGCCGACGGCGTCGCCCTCGAGCACGCTCGTCGAGATGACCTTGTGCAGGGCCGACGCGTCGCCCACGCGCTCGTCGACGCGCGACTTGTACGAGCCCGGCGCGGCGGCGCGCGCGGCGGCGCGGTAGTCGGCGGTGATCTTGCGGAAGGCCTCGCCGCAGGTGCCGCCGGCGGGGTGAGCCGTCATCGCGGCCTCGGCCCACGGCTTGCCGGCGGTGGCGTCGGTGCAGGCGTCGAGCCACGCGCCGAGCGGGGCGTCGGCGGCGGGGCCGTAACCCGCGTAGAAGTCGGCGACGCGCGCGAAGAGCGTCGCGAGCTCGTTCCAGCCCAGGATGCCGGGGCGGAAGAAGAGGCGGTTGTCGTCGACCGAGAAGGCGCCGAGCGTCGTGATCGAGGTCTGGATCTCCTTCACGTTGAACGCGAGGTGCTCGGTGTCGGCGAGCATCGCGGTGATCTCGGGGTTGATGATCGCCTTCACCTCGGGGATGGCGAGCACCTCCTTGAGCTGGCGCGCCGCCTCGGCCGTGTCGCTGTCGGCGAGGCCGGCGATGCCGCGCGCGTCGACCTCGGCCTTGAGCTTCATCGCGGTGCCGACGAGCTGCCCGATGCTCGCCGCTTCGTCCGACCCACCGACCGCCTCGGCGTAGCCCTGCACGCTCTTGAGCGCGAGGGCGAGGCGCGCCGCGTGCTGGGCCTCGCTGCACCGCTTGCCCGAGCACGAGCGGATCGCGTCGTTCTTGAGCATGCTGTCGTAGATGAACGTCGAGAGGCTGCCCGAGCTGCCGCCGGCCATGCCGTCGACGACGCCGTAGTGCTCGACGATGCGCGCGAGCGAGGCGAAGTGCGTCACGACGTAGTGACCGTTGCCACGCACCGCGGCGCACACCTTGGGGCCGCGGCTGGGCGCCTGGACGATCTCGCCCTGGTCGGCGTCGGCGGCATCGACCTCTTGGGCGGAGCAGCCGGTGCCGAAGGCGGCGATCGAAGAAGCGAGGGCGAGAAGGGCGGCGGGGGCAATACGGCGCATGGTGGCCAATGTGCACCTACCGTGCCCCCTTTGCCTACAGTGTGCGAGGTTGTTAAGTGTTTGATATTACACAATTTCGTGCGAGGCGATCACGGGCGTACCGTGGATCGGCGCGTGCCCAACTGGGATCTCCGCATGCCCGCCGCCGTGACGCATTTGTCCGGACACATGGGTCACAGGTTGGCGTTTGCGTCTGCGCTCGCGTCTGCGTCTGCGTCTGCGTCTGCGCTCGCGGCTCAGAGCAAGACGTGGAGGTTCCAGAGGGCGTGCGCGAGGGTGGCGGCGACGATGCCGCCCTCGAGGTAGGCGACGCCAAACGCGATGCCGAGCAGCGCGGTCTGGTAGAGCGCCACGTGGTAGACGCCCATGTGCGCGAGGCCGAAGACGAACGCGGCGCCGAACACGCCGTACGCCTGCCCGTATCGGTTGCAGAGCACGCGCTGCACGAGCCCGCGGTAGATGCGCTCCTCGGCGAACGGCACGACGAGGGTGGTGAGCACGGCCAGCGGCACTTGACCCTTGGCGCGCGCGAGACCCCACGTGAGCTCGCGCGCCTCGGCGTCGAGCAGGGCGCGCCCCGCGGCGTCGAGCTTTCCGGTGCAGCGGGCGAGGTACGCCCCCGCGTCGAAGAAGCACCGCGCGCCGTTCGCGAGCGCCAACGCGAGCACGAATCCGAGGAGCAGCGCCGCGGCGGTCTGCGCGAGCGGCAAGCGCAGCGGCTCGGGCTTGGCGGCCGCGCCGAACAGCCGCGTGACGAGCGGGGGCACGAAGAGCGCGTAGCCCACGAAGACGCTCGCCTGCACCTGCGCGGAGATCCCGTGCGAGCGCACGAGCGAGAGCAGCAGCGGTAGACCTGCCGCGGCGGCGAGGGCCGCGGGCACGTACGCGGCGGGGAGCAGCGGCGGCGCGCGCGCGCGGATCGCGTCGGACTTCGAGATCCCGAGCTTGTCGAGCACCTCGAGGGTCACGCGCGCGGGGCTCGGCGCGAGCACCAGGAACGCGCCCGCGCACGTGGCCGCGATGCCCATCGCCACATACGCGGCCGGGTGGATGCCCGCGCCGCAGACGCGCGTGACGAGGACCAGGTATCGGAACGCCACGCACGCGAGCACGGCCGCGGTCGCGCCGGGGCGGCGGGGCGTGGCGCGCGTGATCTCGAACGTGATCCAGATGGCGAACGTGGTGTCGACGGCCAGGCGCGCCCAGCGCAGGCGCCCCGCCGCGAGCAGCTCTCGATCGAGCTCGAGCAACATCAGCACCGGCACGAGCCCCAGCGCCGCGGCGACTCGGGCCTTCTTCCACGACGCGAGCGACGGGGCCCGCGTCGTGCGGGCGAGCACGTCCCGCAGCGGCCCGACGGTGAGCACGGCCGCGGCCAGCGGGGTGAAGGGACCTTCGGGCGAGAGCGACGTGAGGGTCGAGGCGGTGACCTCGCGCGCCCCGGTCTCGCCGTCGGCCTCGACGAGCTCCTGGGGCGCCACGGCCCGCGCCGGCGCGTCCGGGCCGTCCCTGAGGAAGATCGCGGGGGCTGCCACCTTTGGTGTCGTAATCCAAAGGCCCGCGGCGCGAAAGCGCGTGATAAGAAGGCGGGGTGATCCTCGGGCTGACAGGCGGAGAGGCTACCCTCGTCGCCTTCATCTTCGGTCTGATCTACCTGGCGGGGCTCCTGCCCAAGGTCAGTCGCTGGCTTGCGAAATGACCCCGACCGTGTTCGTCAGCGACGCCTCCGTCGAGGCCGAGCGGATCGCCCAGGTCCTGCGCTCGGCGGGCTACATCGTCGCCGACGTCCCGCTCGCGATGCTCTTCTCGCGCGTGGCGGTGCAGCGGCCCGATGTGGTGCTCGTCGACGCCGACGCCGCCGGCGCGCTCGAGCACGTGGCCAAGGTGCGCGAGCTGCCGGACGCGGGGTCGATCGACTTCTTGTTCGTGGGAGGCGGCGGCGGCCCGATCCGTGACGCCGACGACGCGCTCGCCCACGAAGGCAGCGCCTACTTTCAACGCCCCGTCGACGTCTCGGGTCTCGTGCGAAAGGTCGAGGCGCTCACCGGCGGACCGTCGGTGCTCGGCTCGGGCAAGGGCGAGCGGCGCATCTCCACGCCGCCGCCGTCGATTCCCGCGGCGCGACCGAGCAGCATGGGCCTGTCTCCGTCGGGCGCACCCTCGTCGGGCATGCGCGCGCCTGGGCCCCCGCTGCCCCTCTCGGTCGCGCACCTGGGCGATCCCGACTCGCTCCCCCGGTCGATCGCGACGATGGGCACGATGAGCTCCGAGCTGCAGCGCCTGCTCTCGGACGCCGAGGTGCGCGTGGAGGCGCAGCGGGAGTCGAGCGACGGCGTGCTGCCTTCTCCCGAGGAGGAGATCGAGGCCGTGCTCCCCGCCGAGATCCTCGCCGCGCTCGACGAGCCTCTCGAAGCGCCGCACGACGACGGCGAGCCCGCCCACGAGACGGGAGTGGGCGCCCACGCCAAGGGGACGACGACCGGCGCGCACCGCCAGCAGACGACGGGCTCGGGCTCTCGCGGCTCCACGCCGGGCACGTTCGAGCGGCCGCGCCTCGAGTCTCCTCGTACCGGCGCGCACGCCCCCGACGTGAGCGGCCAGCGCAAGCTGACGGGCGCCGACGCCGACGCACCGGCCTTGTCGACGGACGTCCCGCGCGTGGGCACGGGCACGGCGTCGT
>JAGQJA010000140.1 GCA_020430845.1 Myxococcales bacterium | reverse complement strand
GAAGGCGAAGCCGAAGACGGCGAAGCCGAAGGTCGCGCGTCCGATCACCGACGACGGCCCGGTCTCGCTCTTCGTCGACGCCGTGCGTGAGCACGACTTTCCGTGCAAGGACGCGCTCGACGGCTGGAAGAAGACGCGCCTCGTGACGCTCATGCTCGCGTGGCTGCTCGGCGTCCCGCCCACGCCGACGGGGCGCAAGGCGCTCGCGCGGCTGTTCGAAGAGGTCGGCGCGGAGCTGTCCGAGCGTGATCGCTCCGGCGTCGCGTCGGCGCGTGCGCTCCTCGAGCGCGCCGCTCGTGGGAGCGTCGCCGAGAAGAACCGCGCGGCGTTCGACCTCGCGGGCATGCGCGACGAGGCGATCCTCGCGCAGCGTCCGGCGCTCGCGTCCTTCGTCGACGCGCTCGCGCACGCGGCGGAGGCGTCGGCGAGCCACGCCGACGGCGACCACGAGACCCCGCTGCGGCGCGGCATCGAGGTGGGGCGCGCGCTGCTCTACACGCTCGCGGAGCACCGCGCAGGTGACGGCGAGGATCGCGAGGTCCGCGCCGAGGTCTCGGGGGAGCTCGCGGCAAAGCTCCGCGCCGCGCTGCCTGGCGGTCCCGCGTGAGCGACGCCCATCGGGAGTGAGCGGCGCGCGCGTCAGAGCGCGCGAACCGACGGCTTGTCGGGGTTGTCGCATCCCCCGGCGAGCTCGACCTCGACGGTGAGCTTGGCCGCGACCGTGACTCCGGCGCTGCCGCCGCGTCGTACGAGCGTGTAGTACGCCACGCGCGGCGAGGCGAAGCCGCTGTCGCCCGCGAACATCGAGAGCTTGCCGGAGGCGCTCTGCTGGACGATCTCGCGGAGACGGCCGACGCTGGGGAGGTCGCAGCCGGGCGCATCCGCGGCACGCGTGCTCGGGCGCGGGCACGCCGCCGCGTCGAACGCCATCGCGCTCGGGACGGCGGTCGGCGCGCTCTCGGAGCTGAAGAGCAGGTACTCCCCCGCCGGTGCGTCCTGCGCCTCGACGCGGACCGAGAGGCGCGGGCTCTCTTCGTCGGTCCGCGCCTCGACGACGATCGCGTCGGCGTTCGACGTGACGTCGAGGCTCTGCGCGCTGTTGGGAGGCTGACACGCGATGAGGGAAGAAACGAGGCAGATACCGAGCATGCGCTTCATGACGTCGCCCTCACTCGAAGCAAGGCCCGTACCTTCGGGACACCGAAAAAACCTGGCCTTTCTGCGCGGTCCGGCCTCGTCCGTGAACGTACGGACACGCGCGCTCGGCGTCCGCGGTCACGCGCGGTTCGCCCGATCGTGCGCGTCTCCAGTTGCACGGGTGGCTTCGAAGGTGGCCGCGCGCGTGGCCCGCGCCTAGGATCGAGGGATCGTGCCGCGCAGGTCGATGACTCACGTTGCGCTCGGCGGGGCCGTCCTCGTGAGCGCCTGCTCACTGCTCACGCCGCTCGACGGTTTCACCGGCGGCGCGGACGGCCCCATCGAAGCCGGCGTGACCCCCGACGCGGCGAGCGCCGACGCCACGGGCGACGCCCCCTCTGTCGACGCGGCGCCCGATGCACCGCGCGGGCCGCGGGCGTGGCGGAAGGTCGCCGCGGTGGGGCCGCCGGGGCGCCACAGTGGCCGCTCGGCCTACGACGCGGAGCGCCGCAGGGTCGTGCTCTACGGCGGACAGACCGCGGGCAACATGTTCTTCGGCGACACGTGGGAGTGGGATGGCGCGACGTGGACCCGCGCGGCGCTCGCTGGCGGCCCGCCCGAGCGCCGCGGCATGGGCATGACCTACCACGCGCAACGACGCGCCGCGGTCGTGTTCAGCGGTGCCGGTCACCCCGGGGAGCTCTGGGAGTACACGGGCGCGGCGCAGTGGACTCTCCGCCCGTCGTTCACCGTGGTGCCCGACACGGACCACGCGCACGCCATCGCCTACGACGCGCGGCGCGGCGTCACGGTGCTCTTCGGCGGCTACACGACGCGCGCCCTCGACGAGACATGGGAGTGGGACGGCGCCGCGTGGA
>JAGQJA010000139.1:9797-10443 GCA_020430845.1 Myxococcales bacterium | reverse complement strand
GCAGGGCATAGTCGGCGAACTTCGGATCGTTCGGATCGCCGTAGTGCGACGCCTGGTGGCTGCGCATGTCGAAGTTGGGCTTGTACATCGGCGTGCCGGCGAAGCGGCTCATGATGAGCTCGCTCGTGTGCTGCGACGCCTGGATGACGGCGACCTTGTTGAGCCCGCACGCCATGGCCTGCACCGCCACGTCCATCTGCGCGCGCAGCACCTCGGGGAAGTGCGCGGGGTCGAAGAGGCGGGCGCCGTCGACGCGTGCGAGCGCCCCGAGCGTCTGGTTGCACGAGGGGAGCGGCTCGGCGCCGATGCCCTTGACCCTGCGCTCGACGTCGCGGAGCGCCTCGACGTGCAGCTCGAGCTTGGCCCGCTCGGCGTCGCCCAGGCGCGCGCGCAGATCGGCGAGATCGCCCATCGCCGCGTCGAGGATGCTCACGGTCGCTGGGTCTGCGCTGCTCACGGGCGTGCCGCCGCCGCCGCCGCCCGCGGTCGCTCCAGGAAAGAGGCGCCCGAACGCGCGCAGCGGATCGTCCTCGGGCGCGACGGTCGTGCCCGCGCTCGGGTAGCTGATGAACTTGTCTCCCGACGCGCCGTTGTGGGTCGCCATCGCGCCCAGGTAGAGGTGGCGGTGGGGCGCAGACGCGCCGAC
>JAGQJA010000139.1:6631-9687 GCA_020430845.1 Myxococcales bacterium | reverse complement strand
CCGCGGAAGAACGCGCAGCGGTTTCTCCACGGTTCGAGCGGCTTGAGGCACTCGCCGAGCGTGAAGCTCGTCTCGCTCCCGTTGGGGCTCCACAGATCGCGCGCCCCGGGCGAGGGCACGCCGTCGGGAAAGTAGAACACGATGAGGCGCTTGGCCGCGGCCTGTCCGGGGCCGGCCGACGCGCTCTTGGCGAAGAGACCGGCGAGGGGGGCGGCCAAGGCCGACCCGGCGAGCGCCCTGAGGATCGAGCGGCGGTGGATTCGGCTCATTTGCGCACCGTGAAGTCGGGGGCCTGGGTGATGGCGACGAGCAGCTCGCGGAGATCGCCGCCCTTGTCGACGAACGCCTTCTCGACGGGCATCACGCTGCAGATGTCGTCCTCGGTCACGCCCCGCGCGAAGCGCCACGTCTGCTTGACGACGCACGCGCGGCCAGCGCCGCTCGCGCCCAGGATCTTGCCCAGGTCGGCGAGGCTCTCGAACGGCGCGCTCGTCTTCGTGCCGAAGCCCTCGACGTCGTTCATGTCGCCGCGCGCGTCGATGGGCTTGCCGACCTCGCCGTCGCGCGGGCGGCCCACCGTGTCGAAGCGCTCGAAGCCGAAGCCGACGCCGTCGATGTACTGGTGGCAGCTCTTGCAGAACGGGTTCGACGTGTGCTGCGCGAAGCGCTCGCGCGTGGTCGCGGTCGGGTCGACCTTGGGCACGCCACCGGCGTTGGGCGGCGGCGGGGCGAACTCCTGGCAGAGCAAGCGACGGCGCACGAAGAGGCCCCGGCGGATCGGCGAGGTCTGATCGCTGTGCCCGGTCGTCGCGAGCAGGCTCCCGTGTCCGAGCACGCCGGCGCGGCTGCCGTCGGTGTACGCGACCTTGCGCATCTCGGGCCCGCGCACGCCGTCGATGCCGTAGTGCTTGGCCAACGCCTCGTTCAAGAATGTGTAAGGTGCATTGAACAGCTCGTCTACCCTGTGCGAGCCGTCGAACACGACGTGCGTGACGAACGCCCGGGTCTCTTCGCGCATCGCGGCGCGCACGGCCGGGTCGAACGGGAACGCCTCGCTCTTGACGAGCTCGCCCACGTTCTCGCCGCCGAGCCACTGATCGGCCCACGCGGCGATCTGCGCGCGCGCCCTCGGGTGAGCGAGCAGACGTCGCGCCTGCTTCTCGATCGTCGCGGGCGCGGCGAGCTCGCCCGATCGCGCGGCGTCGAACAGCTCGGCGTCGGGCATCGAGCCCCAGAGGAAGTAGCTCAGCGCGCTGGCGGTCTCCCACGGCGTGAGGCGGAACGTGCCGTCGGGCTGCCGCTCGCCCACCTCGGACCGGTACAAGAAGCTGGGCGAGGCGAGCATGGCCGCGATCGCGTTGCGCCCACCTGCGGCGAAGTCTCCCTGCGCGCCGATGGCGACGTAGCGCGCGATCTCTGCGTCGGAGAGCGGGCGCCGGAAGGCTCGCAGCCCGAGATCGCGCACGAGCTTGCCGGTGCACGCCGCGCGATCGGCGACCGGGTCGCACCCGGCGAGCTTGGCCGGGTCGACGAGCTCGGCGAGCGCCCGGGCGGCGCGCAGCTGCTCACCCGCGAGCACCGCGGTCACGACGCGCCCCGGTCCGTGGTCGTCGAAGAGAAAGCCCTCGGGGCGCGTGTCGGAGGGCAGGCCCCCGGTCGCGTCGAGCAGCGCCGTCGATCCGCCGGTCGCGCCGCCCGCTGGCGGGCACGGCGCCACGTCGAGCACGGAGTTGCTGCCGCCGAACCCGTCGGGCTCGGTCGCCGCGTTCGCCGGGTCGGCGATCCACTCGCCCTCGTCGAGCACGAGCTTGTACGTGTGCTTGCCGGTCGGAACGGCGCGCGTGAGCGTCCACTTGCCGGCGCTCTGCGTCAGCGGCCACCCGCCGGCCGCCACCGTGCCCGCCCACCCGTTGAACGAGCCGGCCACGTGCACCGAGCGGAGCGTGCGCCCCTTGGCGTCGAAGTCGAACGTGTGCGTGCCACACGCGGGCTTGGCCGGGCCGGTCGAGCCGGTCGCGCCGGGGTCGATGCCGAGCAGGTCGGCGACGGTCGCGCGGTACTCGCGCCGCGTGAGGAGCCGCAGCCCGCGCGCGAGCGGAGGGGGCGCTTCGCACACGATGGGCCCGCGGAAGGCCGCGAGGATGTAGGCCGCGATGTCCTCCGCGCACGTGCCGCGGCAGCGGTCGGGCTCGCCGAGCGGCATCTCGGCGTCGATGAAGCCCGCGAGGGCAGGCTCGGGCCGGGCGAGATCGCGGAGCGTGGGGCCGCGACCGCCCTCGCCGCGTGCGCCGTGGCAGCTCTTGCACATCTGCGCGTAGAGCGCCTCGCCGCTCTTGAGCTTGTCGCGCGCGGGCGCGGCGTCGTCGCTCCGTCCGCACGCGCTCGCCGCGAGGGAGCTGGCGACGGCCGCAGCAAAGAGCAGAGGCAGGGCAGGGCGAAGGGCGCCGACGCGAGCGAGCACTCGTACCTCCGGGGGTAGAGGAGGGGCCGGTGGGCGGCGAGCTCCGCGCCACGAGCGGCCCTATGAGTGACTCATTTGTGAGTTACTGGCAAGCGGCGGACCGACTCAACGGCGTCTCGACCGCGTAGACCCATGAAACCAAAGCGTTCTGGGGGTTTGACACCGGCGCCCGTCCGCCGGATAACGCGCCGGCCATGAGTGAAGCTGCGCGCAAGGTCCGTATCCTCGTCGCCAAGCCCGGGCTCGACGGTCACGATCGCGGCGCCAAGGTGGTCGCCCGAGCGCTCCGCGACGCCGGCTTCGAGGTCGTCTACACGGGGCTGCACCAGACGCCCGAGATGATCGCGAACGCCGCCGTGCAAGAGGACGTCGACGGCGTCGGGCTCTCGATCATGAGCGGCGCGCACAACACGCTCTTCCCCGCGGTCATCGACGCGCTCAAGGAGAAGGGCGTCGACGACGTCGTGGTCTTCGGCGGCGGCATCATCCCCGAAGGGGACATGGAGCGCCTGCGCGCGGCCGGGGTGCAGGGCGTCTTCACGCCGGGCACGACGCTCGAGAGCATCATCGGCTGGGTGAAAGAGAACATCCGCCC
>JAGQJA010000139.1:935-6502 GCA_020430845.1 Myxococcales bacterium | reverse complement strand
GCTCACGCGTAGAGCGAGCTGGCCTTCTTGACGATCTCTTTGACCTTGTCGGCCTTGAGGCCGGCGGCCTTGCCCACGGCCTTGAGCACGTCGGCCTCGCTCTTGGCGACGCCGTTGGTGGCGCGGGCGACGAGCGCGGCCACGAGCAGGCCGGCCTCGGACTTGCCGAGCTCCTTGAGGGTGGCGCCGCACTGCTTGGCGCGCGCGTCGGCGCCGTCTTTCTCGGCGAGCGCCGAGAGCTCCTCGAGGAGCGACTCCGTCTCCCACTCGATGACGAGGCCCTCGCTGAGCAGCTCGACCGCCTGCACGATCACCTCGCGCTCGGTGGCGTCGACCTCTCCGTCGGCGAGCGCCGCCAGATAGCCGGCCTCGACCGCCGCGCGGAAGACGTCGCTCTGCTTGGGGACCTTGAGCTCCTCGCGGATCTCCGACGCGTATTGCTCGAGCATGTTCTTCGACTCGCTCATGCCGCGAGCATACGCGCGGCGCGGGGCGAAAGGAACGGTGTCCGGACGGGCCCGTCGCGCGGCGAAAAACAAGGCCTCAGCGGCGCTCGAGCCACTTCTTGGCGCGTCGGAGCGGCAGCGCCAGCGCGACGAACGCGAACGCCGCGCGGCTCAGGGGGCTCGGGCCCCGACCGCGCTTGTGCTTGCGGTCGAGCGTCGTGTGTCCCTTGAGCTTCAGCTTCTTCGCCTTGGGTGACATGCCGTCCCAGTCGTCGGCGTCGCCCCACGAGTCGCTCGACGAGTCGTCGCTCGAGGTGTCGTCGTAGTCGTCGGAGCTTCCCCAGCTGTCGCTGCTGCCGCTGCCGCTGCTGTCGCTGCTGCCCGACGAGCCCGACGACGAAGAGGACGTCGAGCCGCCGCACCCCTCACCGTAGTAGCCGTCGTCGTAATAGTCGTCCGACGTCGACACCGTGGAGCTCGTGCTCCCGGAGCACGACTCGGTGCGGCGCACGGTGGTCGTGGGGCCGTCGTCCGTCACGGGCGGGGCGGGCGACGAGGTGGGCGGCGTCGCCGGCCAGGTGGGGCCCGGCGTGACGGGGACGGGCGCGGGGCCACACTCGGCGACGGAGGCGCGGAGGGCGGCGCTCTTGCCGGCGGCGGCCGACGGCGCGATCTGCGTGTCGAGGCCACGCGCGCCGGGCTTCACCCACGTCGCCCAGCGCGACACCGTGGCCTCGCTCACGACGCGTCCCGACATCGCGAGCGCGAGGTCGTCGAGCGTGCCGCACGAGAACGTGGACGGAGAGAGCTCGCCTTCGTTCGCGGCGCACGGGCTCGCCCCGGGCGCGCGCGTGAGGGCCCCGGCCGCGCACGCCGTGCCCACGCGCTTGGAGCTCGTCGCCGCGCTCCGGGTCGCCGCGACGCACGCCGTGGCCTGCGCCTGCGACGCGAAGTAGGCCTCGACCACGCTCGGGATGATGCCGCCGTCGACCACGGTCGTCGGGAAGAAGATCGCGGCGGCGCTGTCGGACTCGCGCATCCACGCGGGCGTGGCGCTGGCGCCGAGGAGCTTCTGCCGGTCCACCTCGTAGCTCGAGCCCGCGCTCGACCACGACAGCGAGCCGGCCGGGAGCTCGACCGCGCCCGAGAGCGCGGCGCGTCCGCTCGAGACGACGAAGACCGTCGCCTGCGTATCTGTGCTCGCGCCGCCGACGAGGGCGAACGGCAGCACGTCGCCCGCGCCCGTGTCCTCGACGCGGAGGGCGGGCGTGCGGAACGCGGAGACGTCGCTCGACAGCTCGAACGCGATGAACATCCAACCCGCGGCGTTCACGGCGGCGAGCCGCTCGGCCGTCGCGGCGTCGACCATGAAGCCGCGCGAGACGGCGTACGCCCGCGCGCCGATGGCGTCGTCGAGCACGGCAAAGCTCGCGGGCCACTTTCGCGGCGCGGCGCTCGCGCTGAAGCTCGTGGTGCCGACCGGACCCGAGGCCAACGTGCAACCCGGCGGCGTCGTCGTCGGCCGCATCACGATGGGGCGCGTCGCGGCGTCGAGCGCGTCGAGCCACGCGTCGCCAGACCAGTCGGCCGCGGCGCCGGGCCTCACGGGGACGAGCCACATCATGCGCGACGAGCCCTTGATCGACGCGCGCGCCCAGCGCACCGAGCCCTCGGGGCGCGCCGCGATCGCCATGTCGATGCGCACCTCGTGGGTCGCGCCCGCCGTCGGGGTGAGCACGGCGCCCGCTGCGCGCGCCGCCCCCGGTACGAGGAGAGACACAAGGAGGGAGGCCGAGGCCAGCGCGCGCAGCGGAGTTCGAGGGAGCAACGACGCTCCTCTTCGCAAGCGCCGTGCCTCCGCCGTGGGGCGAGAATCCCAGCAGTTTCGAGCGATTGTGACGACCGAGACGCGGCGCTCCGCGACGACGACGTGAACGGTTCACGTCGCGTGTCGCGAAACGCCGCGTCGCACATGGCCGCCGTCGCGCGCGTCGCCGTGGCCAGAGCAGACCAGCTTCAGCGCACGTTCACGCAGGCCCGTGCCCCTCCGGTGATGGGCTCGCAGTGGTAGGTGTTCGGGCACCGATCGCCCGTCCCGCACGGCCTCGAGCAGTAGCTACGCCCTGCCTCCTTGACGCACACGCCGGCTGCGCACTCGCGCCCCGTCGTGCAGGGCGCCCCCATGTCGGTCGGCGGCTTTCCCTTGGTGCCGCGCTTGGGAGGGGACGTGGGCTGCTCGACCGCGGCGTCGGGGCCGGCGTCGGGGTCGGCGGGCTCGAACGTGACGCGCGCGAACCCCTCCTCGATGAGCCACGCGAACGCGTCCGCTCGCGTGTAGATGTTGTGCGCGTCGGGACCGGTGCAGCTCGGGCCGCCGCGGGACACGACGCCGACGATCTCGCCGGTCTCTTCGTCGATGGCCGGCCCGCCCGAGTCGCCTTGGCACGTCGCCTCTCCCACCACGAACTCTGCGTGCGTGACGTCGCGCACCAGGACGTGCTCGCGCAGCAGCTTGACCCCGCTCTGCCCGGTGGCCGGGTTGACGCCGTAGCCGACGGCGCGCACGTGCCCGCCCTTTCTGGGGCCGCGCACGCCCACGGGCAGCGGCTTGACCACGGTGACGGGGCGGTCGAGCACGAGCACCGCGATGTCGGCGTCGCACAGCGTGACGCCGCTCGGAGCGAGCACCTCGGCCCCCGAGGCCACATGCCTCGCGCTCGGCACCTCTTCTCCCACGAGCACGCGGATCGTCGAGGGGGCGAGATCGCCCAGGATCTGGACCGACTGCGCGGGGCACGCCACCGAGCGGATCGTGCGCGAGACGCAGTGGCGCGCCGTGAGCACGAGGCGCGGCGAGATGAGCGTGCCGGAGCAGAGCCCCTCTCCGCCGATGTCGAGCGCGACGATCGCCGGATCGCGCCCGCGGTCGGGCACGCCTTTGACGATCTCCACCTGGTCGGCAGCGACGGGCGGGGGCCCCGCGTCGGTCGCGGCCGGCTCGTCGCCGGTGGCGCGCCGCGCTTCGACGCGGACCTCCGGGTCGGACGCGCACGCGCCGAGGCCCACGGCGGCGATGAAGGCGAGCGGGATCGAGAGCTTGAGAAACGACATGAGCACCTCCTGGCGCGGCCCCCTTTTCACGCGCTGTGCCGAGCGCAGCGGCATGAAATGACTGCGTTTGTGGGGTGCGCGGGCCTGGCCGCGCCGGCCCGCGGGTGGCCCGGGCCACCTCGTCGCGGTCAACTCCTTGCGCGGTGACCGGAGGCGTGTTCAACCTCGCGGCGCATGACCCGCGGCCGAAAGAAGAGATGAGCGAGGAGCCCAAGAAGAGCCTCCTCGCCGGCGCGGGCCGCTACTCGATCGGCAGCATCCTCGGGATGGCGGGGCGCATCGCGCGCGTCGCCCTCACCGCGCGGATGCTCTCTCCAGAGGACGCCGGCACGTGGCTCGGGCTGCAGCTCATCTTGGGTTACGGGGCCAACCTGCACTTCGGCGTCCTCTTCGGCATGTTCCGCAACGTCCCGGTCGCCCGGGCGCGCGGCGACGACGACGGCGCCGACAAGGTGATCCGCACGTCGTTCACCTTCGTGCTCGGCGGGACGTTGCTCGGCGCGCTCGTCACGGTCCCCGTCGCCGTGCGGTTCGCCCAGTCGTCGGGGCGCGTGGCGTTGGCCACGGCGCTCTTGCTCGCGGTCACGCTCCTTCGCTCGTACTACGCCACGCTCTTCAAGGCAGAGGGCCGCTTCGCCGAGCTCGGGGCGGTGGGGGCGATCGGTGGCGTGGTCAGCGTCATCACGTTGCCGCTGATCTGGCTCTTCGGCGTCGAGGGCGTGCTCCTCGGCATGCTCGCCCAGGCGTGCGTCGAGGGCGCCTACATGCTCGTGCGCGTGGCCATGCCGCGGTTCGGGCTCGAGATGACGGTCCTGCGGCAGCAGCTGTCTCTCGGCATGATGACGCTGCTGACCTCGGTGGGGATGGTCCTGCTCACCTCGATCGATCGCACCGTCATGCTCCGGCGCGTCGGGCCCGCAGAGACGGGCCTCTACTACTTGGGCGCCAACGTGCTGCTGCTCTTGCCCGCGCTCGCGGCGCTCCCGTTCGACGTGCTGACGCCGCGCTACTTCGAGCGGGTGGGGCGCGGCGAGGACCTGATGCCGCTCCTGGCCGACCCGCTGCGCCTGACCGCCAAGGGCTTCGCGCCGCTCATCGCCGTGGGCGCCACGCTCGTCGACCCGGTCATCCACACGTTCTTCCCGAACCTCCGCGGCGGCGAGAACGCGACGCTCATCGCGATCGCCGTGAGCTACCCGCTCGTGCTCGCCACGTTCGCGCCCAACGTCTTCTACGCGCTCGATCGGCAGCTGCCGAGCGTGCTCATGATCATAGGCTGCTCGCTCGCGGGCATCGGCGCGGCCGTCGCGGCGGCGTGGCTCGGCGGAGGCATCGCGTGGATCGCGGCGGGGGCGGGTGTCGGGCAGGTGCTCTATCACGTGGTCACGACCGTCGGCGCGACGGCGCTCATCGGTCGACCGCTGCGGACGGGGCTCGCCATGGCCCTCGGCTCGTTCGGTCCTGGGCTGCTCATGGCCGCGCTCGCGTTCGGTCTGCGCGTCGGGCTGGCGCGCGTTCTGCCGGACGCCCTCTGGCCGCGATCCATCCTCGCGTTCGTGATCGTCGCGCTCGTCGGCGCACCCTGGGCGCTCCAGAGCGTCCGAGGCCTGCGAGCCCTGCGCGCCTGACGTTCGCCCCGGCTCCGATGCCCACGTCGCCCTTCGGCTCCGCGAGGCGAGGGGCGTAACTCAAAAATGAGTTACGCGCGTGTCGCGTCTCGCGCCGTTGACCCAGGGCGGGGCACGCACCTAAAACGCCTGTCATGGACTTCTCGTTCGCCGAGCACCACGAGCTCCTCCGCAAGACGCTGCGCGACTTCGCGCAGAAGGAGGTGCTCCCCAAGGCGCGCGCCTGGGACGAGGAGGAGCGCTTCCCCAAAGAGATCGTGCCTCGGCTCGCCGAGATGGGCCTGCTCGGGATCCGCATCCCCGAGGAGTACGGCGGCTCCGCGATGGACACGACCAGCTACGCGATCTGCGTCGAAGAGATCGCGCGCGCCGACGGCTCGCT
>JAGQJA010000139.1:0-854 GCA_020430845.1 Myxococcales bacterium | reverse complement strand
AAGGCGGTCACCGGCGAGTGGCTCGCCGCGTGGGCGCTCACCGAGCCCGGCAGCGGCAGCGACTCGGCCGGCCTGCTCACCACCGCCAAGCGCGACGGCGACGACTGGATCCTCAACGGGACCAAGATGTTCATCACGCAGGGGAGCGTGGGGGGCTTCTGCGTCGTGCTCGCGCGCACCAACAGCGACGTGCCCAAGCAGCGCGGCATCACCGCGTTCGTCGTCGAGCACGGCACCAAGGGGTTCGGCACGTCGAAGCACCTCGAGAAGCTCGGCTGCCGCTCGAGCGACACGGCGGAGCTCACGCTCGAGGACGTGCGCGTGTCCGACGCGCAGCGCGTGGGCGAGATCGATCACGGCTTCACCGACACGATGAAGATCCTCGACCGCGGGCGCATCTCGATCGCCGCGATGGCGCTCGGGCTCGGGCAGGGCGCGCTCGACATGGCGCTCGCCTACGCCAAGGAGCGCAAGCAGTTCGGCAAGGCCATCGGCGACTTCCAGGCCATCCAGTGGATGCTCGCCGACTCGCGCACCGAGCTCGACGCCGCGCACCTGCTCACTTATCGCGCCGCGTGGCTCGCCGATCAGGGGCTGCCCTTCAGCAAAGAGGCGTCGATGGCGAAGCTCTACGCCAGCGAGGCCGCGACGCGCGCGTGCAACCGCGCGCTGCAAGTGCACGGCGGCTATGGCTACACACGCGAGTTCCACGTCGAGCGTCACCTGCGTGACGTGAAGCTCTGCGAGATCGGCGAGGGCACCAGCGAGGTGCAGCGGATGGTGATCGCGAAGCATCTGCTCCGCGCCTGACCGGCGCGCGCGGGCGCGGGGGCGGGAGTGCGTGCGCGTGCGCG
>JAGQJA010000138.1 GCA_020430845.1 Myxococcales bacterium | reverse complement strand
GTAGTCCTTGAAGCGCCCCGGCACGGGCGTCCACTTGGAGTGGATGACGCCGAGCGCCGCGTAGCAGTCACTCACGCTCTCGACGAGGACGCGGAAGGCGATGATGTCGTGGATCTGCTCGAGCGAGCACTCGTTGGCCTTCATCTTGCGCCAGACCGAGTAGAGGTGCTTCGCGCGGCCCGTGACGTCGGCGGCGAAGCCCTGCTCGGCGAGGCGGCTCGCGAGCGTCTTGCACACGTCGGCGATGTACCTGTCGCGCTCGCGCTTGGTCTTCTGGACCGCGCTGACGACCTCCGCGTAACCGTCGGGCTCGAGCCAGCGGAACGACAGGTCCTCGAGCTCGCTCTTGAACGCCTGGATGCCCAAGCGATTCGCGAGCGGCGCGTAGATCTCCATCGTCTCGCGCGAGATGCGCTCTTGGGCCTCGGGCTTCATGTGCTCGAGCGTCCGCATGTTGTCGACGCGATCGCAGAGCTTGATCAGCAAGACGCGGATGTCCCGCGCCATCGCCACGACCATCTTGCGGAAGTTCTCCGCCTGACGGTCTTCTTTGGACGTGAAGTTGATCTTGCTGAGCTTGGTGACGCCGTCGACGAGCGCGGCGATCTCGCTACCGAACTCGCGCTCGATGTCCTTGGTCGTGGCGAGCGTGTCCTCGGCGACGTCGTGCAGGAGCGCGGCGCACACGCTCGAGGTGTCGAGGCGCAGCTCCGTGATGATGCCCGCCACGTTCGCGGGGTGGATGAAGTACGGGTCGCCCGACTTGCGGAGCTGACCGTCGTGCATGCGACGGGCGTACTCCCACGCGCGGCGGATCAGCTCGCCGTCGGCGGCGGGCTGGTACGTACGTACGCGGTCAATGAGCTCGGGGAGCTGGACCTGGGCCATTCAATAAGCGAGCCTCGCGCCGCGGATGGTGGGGAGCGCGCAAGGGTAGCGAGCCCAACGTAACACCGGGCCCATAGTCCGGCAATTGCGGGACCCGACGGCGAGGCCGCGCCGAGGCAGCGCCAGGCCCGCGCCAGGCCCCGGGGGGAGGCGCCGCGACCGCGACCGTGGGGCCCGTTTGCCGTGATTCAGGGCACGTCGTCAGGTCGTCGACTGCTCGACCGCGCCGCCCGCCTGAGCTTGTTCCTCGAGCTTGGCCGTGAGCGCGGCGAGCAACGCCTTGCGCGTGGCGGGGCCGACGATGCCGTCGACGCCGATGCCGGCGGACGTCTGGAACTCCCGCAGCGCCGCCTGCGTTTTGGGTCCGTCGATGCCGTCGATCGTCCCCGGGTCGAGGCCGAGGTTGACCAGGGCGGTCTGCACGCCCGTGAGGTTTCCGACGTCGATGTATCCGAACTCCTGCGATTCGTGAACGTTCTCGCTCATCTCATCCTCCGCGTGCCCCCGCTGCCTGGCGCTCGTCCCGCGGGCGCGACCGCACGGCGAGCGACGAGCGACATGCTCGACCAGGCCGGGCGCGTTGTCGAGGGTCGTCGCGCGGGGCACGGGCGTCGCCGCGCCGCTTCCCCGCCGGCGTCGCGTGGGGCAGGATGCCCAGGTGTCGAGCGTGTACGTGCACTTTCCCTGGTGCCTCGCCAAGTGCCCGTACTGCGACTTCGTGAGCTACGCGGCGACCCCGGCGAGCATCGATCACGAAGGCTACGCCGACGCGGTCGTGCGTGAGCTCGAGGCCCGAGCCTTCGCGCTCGAGTCGTCGGCAGACGTGCGCCCGCTCGAGACCGTGACGAGCGTGTTCTTCGGCGGCGGGACGCCGAGCCTCTGGGATCCCGCGGCCCTCGGCCGTGTGCTCGCCGCGATCGAGGCGCGCCTCGCCGTGGCCGCGCGCCCCGAGCTCGAGGTCACCGTCGAGTGCAACCCGACCTCGCTCGACGCGGACCGGGCGCGCGCGCTGGCCGACGTGGGGGTCAACCGGCTGTCGGTCGGGACGCAGTCACTCCGCGCCGATCAGCTCGCGTTCTTGGGACGCCTCCACGACGTCGCCGGCGCCCGTCGCTCGGTCGAGGCCGCGATCTCCGCGGGGGTGCGAGTGTCGACCGACCTCATCTTCGGCCTCCACGGGCAGTCGCCGGCCGACGCGGCCGCGCAGGCGACCGAGCTCGCGTCGCTCGGCCTGTCTCACCTGTCCTGCTACCAGCTGACGATCGAGCCCGGCACACAGTTCGGCGCCCGCCACAAACGAGGTCTCTTGCCCGTGGCGCTCGACGAGGACGTGGCGAGCGCGTTCTTGGCCGTCCACGACGCGCTCGCCGATGCCGGGCTCGAGCACTACGAGATCAGCAACTTTGCCAAGCCCGGGGAGCGCGCGCGTCACAACGTCGCGTACTGGCGAGGTGAGCCGTACGTGGGCCTCGGATGCGCGGCGGTCGGTTTCGCGCGGCGGGTCCCTGACGCCGACGGCGCGGCGCGCGGCGTCCGGTGGAAGAACGAGACGGGCCCGGAGCGCTACGTCGAGGCCACGCGGGCCGTCTCTCGCGTCCGCGTGGGCGAGGGCGACGGGCTCTCGGAGGGCGCCGAGGAGCTCGCCGCCGACGCCCTGCTGCGCGAGCGGATCATGCTCGGCTTGCGCATGCGCGACGGGATCGATCTCGACGCGGCCGGCGCCGAGCTGGGCGTCGACCCGTGGACCGAGGAGCGCGCGCGCGCGGTCGAGTCGCTCGCCGCACGCGGACGCATCGAGCGTCGCGCCGGCTGGATCGGAGTGCCCGCCGGGGCGTGGCTCTTCACCGACGACACCGCGGCCCGCCTCTTCTGACGTGGCTACTGGACCTTGATCTCGCCCATCATCCCGAGCTCACCGTGCTCGAGGATGTGGCAGTGGTACATCCAGCTCCCTGGCTCGTCGAACCGCGCCACGAAGCGGATCGAGCCCTTCGAGGGCACGATCTCCGTGTCCTTCCAGAGGAGCCGGTCGGCCGGCGTGGCTACGCCGCTCCGGGCGAGCACCTGGAAGAAGAACCCGTGGAGATGGAACGGGTGCTCCATGTCGCTGTCGTTCTTCACCTCCCAGACGCGCACCTGGCCGTTCGGGATGACGATCGGCGGGACGTCGGGGAAGGTCTTGCCGTCGATCGTGAAGACGTAGTCGCCGTTCGCGTTCGGCTTCTCGTCGAGCGTCACGGTGTGCGCCACCGGGCCCTCGGGGAGGCGCTCGATCGGCGCGAAGGCGTCCGGGAGCGGCGGCGCGGGCGTGGCGCGTGGCGCGCCCAGGCGGAGCTTCATGAGCGGCGAGGCCGGGCGCATCCCGGACTCGTGACCGCGCTCGTGCGGCTCGTTCATCACGGTGATCTCGGAGCCCTCGGCCCCCTTGGCCACGAAGAGCACGTCGTAGCGCTCGCCCGGCGACATGAGCACGGTCTCCGTGTCGTAGGGGCGCGGGACGAAGCCGCCGTCGCTGCCGATCACGCGGAGGGTGTGGCCGGGGACGCGCACCTTGAAGAACCGCCCGTTCGCCACGTTGACGAGGCGCAGGCGCACGACGCCGCCCGTCGGCACTGTGAGGCGAGCGTTCGAGGTGCCGTTGACGAGCAGCGTGTTCCCCTCACGGCCCATCATCCGTGAGTTGTCGTCGAGCGTCTCCGAGACGCGCCCGTCGCGCTCGAGCTTGATGTCGTCGAGCACGAGCACGCGCTCCACGTCCGACTCAGGCTCGCTCGCGGCGCGCACGCGGAGCGCGCCGTAGAGCCCCTTCTGGACCTGGATGTCCGAGCGCATGTGCGGGTGGAACCAGAAGAGCCCCGCGTCCTTGAGGACGAACTCGTAGCGGAAGGTGCCGCCCGCCGGGACGGGCTGCTGCATCGCGAGCGTCCCGTCCATCGCGGCCGGGAGGCGGACGCCGTGCCAGTGCACGGTCGTCGGCTCGGGGAGCGCGTTCTTGAAGTTCACGACGAGCCGATCGCCGACCTTCGCGTCGAGGAACGCCCCTGGCACGGTGCCGTTGTACGTCCACACCTCCGTCTCGGGCGCGTCGCCGTAGACCTTCCGGCCGAGCTTCGCCTCGAGGTCGACCTCGACGACGCCCGGCGTCTGGCTCTTGTTCGGGACGGGCACGAGCGCCTCGAGCTCGGCCTCTGCGCCGGTCGGCGGCGCGACGACGGGGCCGGGCTGGTGAGCGTGGCCGTGTTCGTCGGACGCCCCGCACGCGAGCAGGACGGCGCCGAGCGAGAGCGCGACGACCGAGGTGAGGCGTGCGATCGAGGACACGCCGCCGCTCACTTCATCGGGTTCCGGGCGATCTCGTTCGAGTACGGCGAGTACGCCGCGCCGACCTTGCAGCGAGTCCGGTACGTGTAGGTCGTGTCCTTCGTCGCCTGGCCGTCGTGCTTGTTGTCGATCGAGCCGCCGAGCGTGTACGCGACGGCGAACGCCTCGCCGTCCGCCTTGCGCTCGAGCTCGATCGCGTCACACGCGGCGCTCGCCGGATTCACCCACATCACGTGCAGCGCGCCGCCCATCTTCACGAGGCGGTCCATCGTCGGCGCGGGAACGGCCTGCGGCGCGGGCGCGCCCGACGAACCGCCAGCGTCGTCCCCGGCCGGCTGCGGATCACCGCCGGACGAAGAAGCGGAAGTGGAAGACGTCGTGCCGCTCGTGCCCGACGAGCCGCCGCCCTTGTCGTCCCCGCACCCCACAATCACGGCCCCAGAAACCATCACGACCCAGACGACATTCCTCATGTGATGGGATGTACTCCAAGGTAGGTACCCGCGCAAGCGGAGGAATAGCTCCAAGGCGCCACGTAATTCCAGGTACTTACGCGACTCCTTGCGGGGTCGCCGCGTGTCACGTATGGCTCCGGCGTGGCGCGCATCAGAAGTATCCGGCTCGCGGTCGGCCTCGCCGCCGCGGCGTACATGTCGGGAGCGCCGGCCCGCGCGCAGAGCCCGTCGGACCAGCTGCTCGCGCAGTCGCTCTTCGATCAGGCGCGCGAGCTCATCGCGCAGGGGCACTACGCGGAGGCGTGCCCCAAGCTCGCCGAGAGCCAG
The DNA here is from genome assembly GCA_020430845.1 of Myxococcales bacterium. GTDB lineage: Bacteria > Myxococcota_A > Polyangia > Polyangiales > Polyangiaceae > Labilithrix. The sequence continues at coordinate 15,568 of JAGQJA010000138.1, read as the reverse complement.
CGCCTCGACCCCGGCGGCGGCACGCTCCTCAACCTCGCGATCTGCCACGAAAAAGAGAACAAGCTCGCGACGGCCTACACCGAGCTCAACGCGGCGCTGAGCCAGGCGCTCAAGGACGGCCGCAAGGACCGCGAGGACATCGCGCGCGAGCACATCGCGGCGATCGCCTCGCAGGTCCCCAAGGTGCGCGTGCACGTCACCCGAGAGGTCGACGGCATCGAGGTCACGCTCGACGGCTCGTCGATCCGCAAGCCGGCGTGGGACGTCCCGGCCGGCGTCGACCCCGGGCGCCACGTCGTCGACGCAAGCGCGCCCGGTCACGCGCCGTTCCGGAGCGAGATCGTCATCGCAGTCGGCGAACAGAAGACCGTGACGGTCCCGGCGTTGACGCCTGCGGGCGCCCCTCCCCCGCTCCCGCCTTCGAGCGTGCCCGCGCGTGACGCCGCCCCGCCGAGCGAGACCAGCGAGACCCGAACGAACCCCGTCTACTGGGGTGCCCTCGGCCTGGGCACGGCGGGCATGGTCGTCGGGACGATCGGCGGGATCGTCTGGTTCGAGGGACTGCTCCGACGGACGACGGGCTGCGACACGGCGCGGCAGTTCTGCTCGGAGAGCTCGCTTGCCGGCGCCGAGCGCGAGCGCGCGGGCGCTTGGGTGTCGACCGTCGCGTTCGGCGTGGGCCTCGTCGCCATGGGCTCGCTCATCTTCATCCCGCGCGTCAAGCGCGTGGGCGTCTCGCCGACGCGCGACGGCGCGGTCGTCTCTGTCACGCTGCCCAGCGTCTTCTGACGCTCACTTCCGATCCGTGAGGCCGCTCGCCGGCGACGGCGCGCCGGTCCCCGCCGGCGGTGCTGGCGGTCGCGGCGCGCTCGCGGTCTTGGTGGGCGGCGCGGGAGGTCTCGCCGCGCTCGCCGCCTTGGTACGCGGAGCGGCACGCGGTGGCGCGATGTGCGCGGCCGCGCCGGAGGCACTCGCCGCCGCGCCGGAGGCGTTCGCTGCCCCGGTCGCTCCCCCGGAGGCGCTCGGCGCGGGGCCGATCCCATCCGCCAAATCACCGTTTACCTTGTGCTTTTCGGAGGCGCTCGCCGCGTCCCCGTCTGGGGCCTCGGCGGCGGCGCCCGCCGTGGCGCTCGGCCCGCGCGCGGGCGAAGGCTGCGACACGACGATCACCGCGCCGGCGAGCGCCGAGAGCGCGATGACGGCCGCGAGCGCGAGCACCACCCGTCGGCTCGCCGGCGGCTCGGGCGGCGCCGGGAGCGCCGACGAGACGTATGGGCTCGCGCCCGACCGCGGCGTCGTCGCGGCGACGAGGGGCGTCAGCGCGCGCATCAGCTCGGCGACCGACGCCATCCGGCCGTCCTTCTCTTTGACGAGGCAGCTGGCGACGACGTGCTCGAGCGCGAGCGGCGCGTCGGGCGCGAACGTGCGCAGGCGCGGCGCAGGCGCCGTGGCGATGAGCGCGCAGAGGCCCTGCACGGTCGCCGCGTCCCACACGGGCCGGCCCGTCACGAGCTCGAACAGCACGACGCCGAGCGCCCACACGTCGGTGCGCGCGTCCGCGTCGCGCGCGCTCACCATCTGCTCGGGAGACATGTACCTCGGCGAGCCCATCATCATCGCCGAGGCGGTGAGGTCGGGACGCGAGCCGCCGTCCGCCTTCGAGATGCCGAAGTCGAGCACCTTCACGCGCGGCGTGCCGTCGGGCCGGCGCGTGAGGAACAGGTTCGAGGGCTTGATGTCGCGGTGCACGATCCCTGCGGCGTGCGCCTCCGCGATGGCCTCGCAAGCCTGGAGCACGTAGGCGACGGCCTCGTGCGGCGGCAACCGGCCGCGCGCGGCGAGCACGTCGGCGAGGTCGGAGCCCTCGAGGTACTCCATCACGAGGAACGGGGCGCCGCCGAGCGTGCCGGTGTCGAGCACGCGCGCGACGTGCTCGCTCTCGAGCTTGGCGGCCGCGCGGCCCTCGCGCAGAAAGCGGTCGACCGCGCCCGGGGCCTCGCACGCCTGGGGCAGCAAGAACTTGAGCGCGACGGGCCGGTCGAGCTCGACCTGATGCGCGCGCACCACGATGCCCATCCCGCCCGCGCCGAGCACGCGCTCCACCTTGTACTTGCCCGCGACGACTTCGCCCTCCTTCACGGGCGCCGGGGGGTGGCTCCTGCCGCGCCCGCCCGAGCCGTCCACGCGCGGCGCAGAGCTCGACGCGGCCTCGGTGTCGGCCACCCCCATCTCGTGCATCGACCCCTGCGGCGGGGTGACGGTGGCCGCCAGCACGCCTTCGGGGACCGACGAGCGAGCCAGCACCGACACGAGCACCCGGCACTCTTCGCAGTCGGCGAGGTGCAGCTCGACGCGACCGCGCGCGTCGGCAGACAGCTGACCTCGGAAATAGCCGAGGATGGTCTCCTCGTCAGGGCACATCCGCCCGCGGTATAGTGGTCAGGTGACGGGCGCGCACGCGCTTTCGGAATCCTTCTTCTCCACCTGGCGTGGCGCGGCGCCGAGCAGAGGCCCCGACGCGGCGCTCGAGGCCGCCCTGACGAACGCAGCCCAGGCCGCGGCCGATGCGTGGCCGTCGCTGCCGGGCTCCGCCGCGCGCTTCGCGGCGTACGTGGGTGCACGCGTCGACCCCGACCTCGACCCTCACATCGCGGTTGGGGCGGTGCGCGCCGCAGACCTCTGGATCGCGGCCGCGTGCGTCGACGGCGACGCCGCGGCGATCGCCGCGGTGGAGGCGCACTATTTCGGCGCGATGCGCGCGACGCTCGCCAAGCAGGGCATCGCGCCCGACAAGGTCGACGAGGTCGAGCAGGGGCTACGCAAGCTCTTGTTCGTGGGCGACGGCGGTCCGCCGCGCATCGCCGAATACCGCGGCACGGGTGACCTCAAGGCGTGGCTCCGCGTCACCGCCACGCGCGCGGCCCTCAAGCTCGTGCGGACGCAGTCGCGCGAGGCCCCCGCGGGCTCCGGGGACGACGCGATCTTCGAGGCGCGGGCGCACGCCGACGATCCGGAGCTCGCCTACATCAAGGCCGCGTACCGGGCGGAGTTCAAGGGCGCGTTCCAAGAGGCGCTCGACTCCCTCTCGGCGCGCGAACGACTCCTGCTCAAGCAGCAGATCGTCGACGGCCTGAACGTCGACGAGCTCGGGCGCCTGTACGCGGTGCACCGCGCGACGGCCGCGCGCTGGGTCCAAGCCGCGCGCGACAAGCTCCTCACGCGCACGCGCCGCGTCTTCATCTTGCGCGCGCGCATCAGCGGCGACGAGTGCGACAGCGTGATGCGCCTGGTGAAGAGCCAGCTCGACGTCTCTCTCCAGCGCAGGCTCAGCGAGGGCGTCTGACCCCCGCGCGGGGGCTCAGGCGGCGTCGAACGTGGTACACAGGGGAGCCATGACGCTACGACGCGTGCTCGTCTCTCTCTCCGTCCCCGCCGCGCTCTCGGTCCTCGGCGCGCCCTCCGCGCTCGCCGCCCCCGACGCCAAGCCGACCCCGACGGCCGCGCCCGCCAAGGCTCCCGCGCCCGCCAAGGCTCCCGCGACCTCGGCGCAGGTCCAGCTCCCGGTCAAGCGCGACAAGCTCCCCAACGGCCTGCGGGTCGTGATGCTGTCGGACCACACGTCGCCGACCGTCGCCGTCGACGTCGTCTACGACGTGGGCGGGCGCAACGAGCAGCGTGGCCGCTCGGGCTTCGCGCACCTCTTCGAGCACATGATGTTCCAGGGCTCGGCGAACGTGCCGCGGGGCAAGCATTTCGAGCTCGTGACGAGCCACGGCGGCACCCTCAACGGGACCACCAGCGAGGACCGGACCAACTACTTCGAGATGCTCCCGTCGAGCGAGCTGGCGCTCGGGCTCTGGCTCGAGGCCGACCGCATGAAGTCGCTCGACGTCTCGCAGAAGAACTTCGAGAACCAGCGGGCCGTGGTCAAAGAGGAGTACCGCATGCGCGTCGAGAACGCGGCCTACGTGCCCGCGTTGCTGCGCCTGCAAGAGCTCGCGTTCGAGGGTTATTGGCCGTACGAGCACTCGGCCATCGGCACGATGCGCGATCTCGACGCGGCGCAGCTGCCGTGGGTGCGCGCGTTCCACGACGCGTACTACGCGCCCAACAACGCGGTGCTCGCGATCGCCGGAGACTTCGAAGAGGCCGAGGCGATGGCGCTCGTGAAGCGCTACTTCGGGAACGCCAAGGCGCAGCCCAACGTGCCCAAGCTCGAGCTGCCGCCGCTGCCCGAGGCCAAGGCGCGGAGCGCGGTGATGGAAGACGCCCACGCCAAGCTCCCCGCCGTCTTCGACGCGTGGGTCATCCCCGCGAGCCACGAGCCCGAGCACTACGCGTTGGTGCTCGCGGCGATGCTGCTCGGCGACGGCGAGAGCTCGCGCCTGCACCGCGCGCTCGTCCGCGAGAAGGCTTGGGCGGTCGAGGCCGACGCCGGGGTCGAGAACTTCCGCGGGCCCGACATGTTGGCCGTGACGGTCAAGCTCGCGACGGGCGCCAAGGTGGCCGACGTGGCCAAGCTCGCCGAGACGCAGATCGCCGATGTCGCGCGCCTCGGTCCGAGCGACGCCGAGATGAAGAAGCTCAAGAACCGCATCCGCGCGCGTTTCGTGCTCGGACTGCAGTCGAACTTCGCGCGAGCCCAGAAGCTCGCCGAGATGGAGCTCTATCGGGGAGACGCCAACGAGCTCAACAAGGAGCTCGATCGCTACCTCGCCGTGTCGAAGGACGACATCAAGCGGGCGGTCGCCAAGTACCTCGTCCCGGCGCGCAGGAGTCGCGTCGAGGTCAAGCCCGGAACCACGCAGGAGGCGAAGAAGTGAGGCCGTCGATGATCCGTTCGCTCGCGCTCTTGGGGCTCGCCGTGTCCGCCGCGGCCTGCGGGGGCGCCTCCGCCGCCACGTCGGGCCCGGCAAAGGTCGACATCCCGGTCCCCGACACCACGCTCGCGAAGAAGCGCGCGGCGCGCGGCGCGACGCGTGAGAGCCCGCCGTCGTCGGGGGCGGCCAAGGAGTCGCCGTTCCCGGCGGTCAAGCGCGTCACCCTCCCCAACGGGCTCGGCGTCGCCGTCGTCACGTCGCGCACGCTACCGGTCGTGCAGGTGCGCGTTCTCGTGCGCGCGGGGTCGGGCTACGGCGAGCCGGGCGTCGCCAACGCCACCGCACAGATGCTCAAGGACGGCGGCGCCGGCGGCCTCTCGAGCGCGGAGCTGTTGCGACGCGTCGAGACGCTCGGCGCCAACCTCGGCGTGTCGACGGACTTCGACAGCACCGTCTTGTCCACGGCGGTGACCAAGGACAACCTGGGCGAGGCGCTCTCGTTGCTCTCTCAGACGGTGCGCCAGCCGCGGTTCGACGAGCGAGAGCTCAAGAAGCTCAAGTCGCGCCTCAGCGACGAGGCCGAGGACAACGCGCGGTCGAGCGGCGCATGGACCGCCGCGCACGTCGTGTTCAAGGAGCTGATGCCGGCCAAGAGCCCGTACGCGACGTACGACGCGCTCCCGAGCGAGATCGCGAAGATCAACGGCGCGTCGGTGCGCGCCTTCCACCGCAAGTTCTACGTCCCCAAGGCCACGACGGTCGTGCTCGCGGGCGACGTCGACGAGGCGACCGCAAAGCAGCTCGTGGCGGCCCACTTCGGCGCGTGGACCGGCGGCGCGCCGCCCAAGGTCGAGGTGCCCGACGCGGTGCCGCCCAAGGGCCGTCGCGTCGTCGTGTGCCACCGCCCCAAGTCCGTGCAGTCCGACATCTACCTCGCGATGCTCGGCCCCGCGCGCGCGACGCCGGGCTGGGCGCACGTCCGCGTCGCCAACCACGTGCTCGGAGGGGGCGTCGCGAGCCGTCTCTTCTCCGACGTCCGCGAGCAACGGTCGCTCGCCTACTCCACGCGCTCGAGCATCGTCGAGCTGGCGCACGGCCGTCAGCCGATCCTCGCCTATGCCGGCACGCAGACCGCGAAGACCGTCCAGGCCGTGGCCGGGCTCGTCGAGAACGTCGAGAAGATCGCGGCGACGGGCGTGCACACCGACGAGAACGCGACCGCGCGCCGGTACCTGAGCGACATCTTCGCCATTCGTATGGAGACGATCGGCTCGATCGCCGACATGGTGGTCACGCAGGACACACTGTCGCTCCCCGACGGCTATTGGGACGCATATCGAAAAGAGGTGCGTGAGACCGAGACCGTGCAGGCGACCGAGGCCGCACACAAGACCTTCGACGCCAAGAACGCCGTGCTCGTCGTGGCCGGCGACGCAGACTCCATCGCCGCGCCGCTCGCGGCCTATGGCGAGGTGACGGTCGTGGACCCCGAGGCTGAGTTCAAGGTGCTGAGGACCGTCCCGGCGAAAAAGTAGGGTTGTCGCCAGATCGGGCGCGGGTGGGCTACCCTTCAGGACATGGGGGCTTGTTCCCACTGCGGCGGCGAGCACGACGTGTACGCGAACGTCTGCCCGGCCACCGGTCGCACGCTCACCGGCCCGACCTACACCGTCGTCAACGAGGACGAGGTCCTCGTCGGCACGGTCGTTGCGGATCGATATCAAGTTCGCGACATCTTGGGGCAAGGCGGCACGGGCACCGTGTTCTTGGTCGAGCACGTCGACTTCCCGCGCCTTGCCGCGATGAAGGTCATCCGCTCGCGCCGCATGCTCACCGATGCCGCCTTGCGCGTCGTCCAGACCGACGGGTACGCCGCGTGGTCGGTGACGCACCCGTGCATGCCCGACGTCATCGACGTCGGGTCGCTCGCCGACGGCGCCCCGTTCTTCGTCACCGAGCGCCTCGAGGGGGAGACGCTCGCCACCCGCGCGGCGCGCACGCCGCTCAGCCTCGCCGCCGCCGTCGACATGGTCATGCAGGTGCTGAGCGCGCTCGACGCGCTGCACGCGGCCGACGTCGTGGTGGCAGATCTGCGCCCGCAGAACGTCTTTCTCGCCCACCGGCGCGGCTGTCGCGCGCTGGTCAAGCTCCTCGACGTCGGCCTGCACCGCCTCACGCCGATCCAGACGGTCGCCGCGGAGTGGGAGGTCCTGCGCGCCGCGTCTGGACAGAGCCCTTCGGGGTTGCTCGCGGTGCCGTACTACCTCGCGCCCGAGCAGATCTCCGGCGCGCCGCCCGATCGACGGGCCGACTTGTTCGCCGCCGCCCTGCTGCTCTACGAGGCCCTCACGGGCGAGCGCGCCTTCACGGGCGACTCGCTCGACGCGGTCTTCGACGCGATCAGCCTGCGCGAGCCGACGCCCCTCACCGAGCACCGGCCCGAGCTACCTGTGTCGCTCGACGGCTGGCTCTCGCAGGCGCTGGCCAAGCACCCCCGCGACCGCCACGGCACCGCGCGAGAGATGCAGGACGATCTGCGCATGGCCTGCGAGGGCGCGCGTGTGGCGGCCCCTGCCCCGCAGCGCACCCGCTCGAGCTCGTCGATGCAGGCCGTCGCGCCGCTCCCACCGCCCGTGATGGCGCCGCCCGCCGCGCACATCCCGGCCGGGGCCTCGAGCGCGCCGCTGCCGCCCGGGCTCGACTCGTTCGCCCCGGCGCGCCTACGCGACTCGGACGCGAGCATCGAGACGCCGTTCGGCGCGCGGTCGCCGTTCCTCGTGCCCGACGCGCGCGGCGCCCTCGAGAGCTCCGTGGACACGCTGTCCCCCACGACCCGGCGCACGGGCGGCGCGGCGATCCAGCAGGCCATCGCGGCGGCCCTGGCGGACGGCACGACGCCTGGCGGTCCGCCGAGCCTCGACGTCACCGAGATCGCGGTCGACGTCGAGGTGGACGAGAACTCGGCCGACAGCCCCGTGCGCACGGTGCGGCCTCCGCCGGAGAACGAGACCGTCATCACGGCCGCGCTCCGCTACGACCCGGACGGCACGGTGCCGGGCCACAGCGACCGTATTGCCGCGCGCATGCGCGAGGCCGACGGCACGCTCCCGGGCGCGCCCCGCCCCGCCGACAGCGAAGAGGAAGAGACGCAGACGTTGCCGCTCTCGCCCGAGCTGCGCGCCCAGGTCGACGAGATGTTCGGCAAGCGCCGCTGAGCGGCGGCCTCGACTACGACGACGACGCGGGCCCGTGCGTCATCGCTAGCGCGGGGCTCCTCGCGGCCGACGGGCTCGGTCCGTGGAAACGCTTGAGGAATTCGTAGTTGGTCGGCAGCTCGGCCACGAGCGCCGCTTGCGCGCGCTTGACGGCGGCGAGCGTCGCGAGCGCCTTGTCGGCGGCGTCGGCGCGGTACGCCAAAGGCGGATATGGCGTGTCGGGCAAAAAGCCCATTCCCGCGAAAATTGCGTAGTAGCTCCCGTTCGTCCAGAAGTTCCTGAACTCGACGTCGAATGACGCGTAGTAGTCGTCCTCGCTCGACAGGGGCGCGTTGATCGGGAGCCCGGCCTTGTATCGCGAGATCTTGTCTCGCATCGGGTCGCTCAGCGCGAGCTCGTTCTTGCACGCGCGCCAGAACGCGGTGTCGTCTCGCGACGTCGTGAAATAGTGCGCCTGCAAGAAGTCGCGCGAGTCGTCGAACATGAACTCGATCTCGCGATTGAAGCTCTCGACGAGGCCGGGAGCGCACCCTTCGGCCGGAAAGTGCTTGGCGAGCTGATAGATGGCGGCCGTGATGAAGTAGATGCCCGTGGACTCGAGCGGCTCGAGGAAGCAGGACGACAGGCCGATCGACACGCAGTTCTTGACCCACGCGCGCGCGTTGCGACCCGTGCGAAAACGAATCTTGTTGAAGTGGACCTTGTCGGGGTCGAGGCCGAAGAGGGCCGCGTAGTCGCGCGTCGCCTGGTCCTCGCTCGCGAACTTGCTCGAGTACACGTACCCCGCGCCGAACCGCGAGAGCATCGGGATCTTCCACGTCCAGCCGGCGTCCATGGCGATGGCCGAGGTGTACGGCTCGATCCCGTCACGCGCGTCGTCGTTGGGGATCGCCCCGGCGACGGCGCTGTCGCAGAGGAGTTGGTCGCTCATGTCGATGAACGGCTCGCCGAGCGCGCCTTGGATGAGGAGCGAGCGAAAGCCCGTGCAGTCGACGTACAGGTCCGCCGACGCCGACAGCCCGGAGACGCACTCGACGCGCGCGATCGCACCCTGTTCGTCGAGCGCCACGTGACGCACCTGGTCTTTGACGTGGACCACGCCGCGGGCGACCGCCCACCGCATGAGGAAGTCGGCGACGAGGTGCGCGTCGAAGTGCCAAGCATGCGGGACGGCCTTCTTTCCGTCCCGTGTCCGCGGCGCGAGCTTGGCGTCCATGAGCGGCGGCTCACGAAAGCACGCGTAGTCGACGGGCTCACCGCGTCCCCCCGTGAGGTGGAACCAGTATTGCGGGAGCGGAATGCCGTCGATGTTCGGCAGGATGCCGAACGGATGATAAAAGTGGTTGTCTGGAGCCCCGGGCTCTCGCTTTCGCCAGTTGACGAACTTCACCGCGGTCTTGAAGGCCGCGTTGCACTGAGGCATCCACTCGTCCTCGGGGATGCCGAGGAAGTCGAAGAGCACCTTCTGCAGGTTGGGCACGGTGGCCTCGCCCACGCCGATCTTGGGGATCGCGGGCGCCTCGAGGACGGTGATGCGGACGCGCGAGCCGAACGCCTTCCATAGGTACGCGGCCGTCATCCAGCCCGACGTCCCACCCCCGACAATCAACACATCGCGAATCGGCGTGATATCCCGCAACGCAGCCTCCCCAGCTCGGCAGCCGTCGAACGCGGGTATCGATAGCACGGCGCACAATGGCGTCGACACTGCCCACTAGCGATTGGCGCGATATGACGGGTCGGGCTGTCGACCGCGCGCGACACCAAATATTCTGACCGATGGAGGCGCCGGGCGCCGCCGTGCCGTGTTTTCAGGAGAGGCACGCGCGTTGGTCGCGAATCCCGATTATTCCGACGGGGACGTCTCGGGCAATACGGATTCGGCGCGACGCGCGACAGGCCCCATCGACACTGGAACGTGCGCGCCCGATGGTGGTATGTCGACGGCGGAGGAAGACGATGAATCCGATGCTCCCCGAGCCGTGGCGCGTGAAGGTCGTCGAGCCCATCCGGCTCCCTCCCGCCGACGAGCGCGACCGCTGGCTCCGCGAGGGCGGCTTCAACCTGTTCCGCATCCCCTCCGAGGCGGTCTTCATCGACCTCTTCACCGACTCGGGCACGTCGGCGATGTCCGACTCGCAGTGGGCCGGCATGATGATGGGCGACGAGAGCTACGCGGGCTCGCGCAACTACTTCCACCTCGCCGACGCCGTGCGCGAGGTGTTCGGCTTCACGCGCTTTCTGCCGGTGCATCAAGGTCGCGGCGCCGAGCACCTGCTGTTCGCCGGGCTCGTGACGTCCCCCGGGATGATCGTCCCGAGCAACATGCACTTCGACACGACGCGGGCGCACGTCGTCACCCAGGGCGGCGTCGCGGTCGACCTCCCCATCCCAGAGGCGCTCGTCGCGGGCTCGCAACACCCGTTCAAGGGCAACATCGATCTCGCGCGGCTCACGCGGCTGTTCGAGGAGACCCCGGCGGGCCGCATCCCGGTGGCGATGCTCACCCTCACCAACAACGCCGGCGGTGGTCAGCCCGTCTCGCTCGAGAACATCCGCGCGATGAGCGCGCTGTGCAAAGCGCGCGGGGTGCCGTTCTACGTCGACGCGTGCCGCTTCGCGGAGAACGCGTGGTTCATCAAGCAGCGCGAGCCGGGCCAAGGCGCTCGCTCGGTGCGCGACATCGCCCGCGACATCTTCGACGCGACCGACGGCTGCACGATGAGCGCCAAGAAGGACGGGCTCGCCAACATCGGCGGCTTCATCGCGAGCCGGGATCCGAGCCTCGTCGATCGCCTCGCGCAGCCGCTCCTGCTCTACGAGGGCTTCCCCACGTACGGCGGGCTCGCCGGCCGCGACCTCGAGGCGATCGCGCGCGGCCTTCGCGAGGTCGTCGACGAGGAGTACCTGCGCTTTCGCGTGGGGCAGGTCGAGGCGTTCGGCAACGCGCTGCTCGAGCGAGGCATCCCGATCGTGCGGCCGCCCGGTGGTCACGCCATCTACATCGACGCGCGCGCGTTCCTCCCGCACATCCCCGCCGTGAGCTTCCCGGCGCAGGCGCTCGCGTGCGCCATCTATCGCGAGGGCGGCGTGCGCCCGTCCGAGGTCGGCACGTCGATGCACGGCGCGTTCGACCCCGAGACCAACGAGCCCATCCCCGCGCCGCTCGACCTCGTCCGCCTCGCGGTCCCGCGCCGCGTCTACACGCAGGCCCACCTCGACTATGTCGTCCGCGTCGTGGCGGCGGTTTGGGAGCGTCGACACGACATCAAGGGCCTGCGCTGGGTCCACGCCGAGGGCGCCCTCCGGCACTTCACGGCCCGCTTCGGCGAGGTGGACTGACGAAGCACGCCGGCGCGCCGCGCGGCGGCGCTCAGGGGGAGATGCTCGGCGGCGGACGGCTCCGCGACGGCACGCCCGCGCACGCTTCGCAGAAGAGCTGGCCCCCGTGCGCGTGGTAGCGGGCCGTCTCTCCCACGTTCATCTCGGCCTCGCACCCGTCGCACACACACGGGAGCTCCACGACGACCCTCTCGGGCGGCGCCATCGCCTGCTCGACCCCCGCGATGATCATGCCGCGCGCGGAGCTCTTGACGATCTCGCGGCGAAAGAGCTCGTGCACCGCCGCCCAGCGACGGATGAGCGGCTCGCTCAGGCCGTAGGCCCGCAGCACGGCCTCCATCGCCGCCTCCCGGTAGTCGAAGAGCTCGTCGGAGATGATCATCCAGTGGTGCGCGTTGAACGGCCGCAGGCCGAAGTAGGCGCGCCGTCCGCTGAAGAGGTCCGCGAGGAACGCGTACTGCTGCTCGATGGCGCGCTGCTTCGTGACGCGGTGGAAGAACGGAGCGAGCCGCGGGTCGACGAAGGCCGCGTCGTAGAAGCTCGTCAGGATCCGCATGAGGCCCGGACCGCGCTCGAGCGCCTCCCACAGCTCCGGGTCCGGGGCGATCTGGGCGAGCTTGCGGCTGTCGTCGGGCTGGTAGGGGTGCGCGTACTCGAACGGGTCGGCGCGGATGTCGGCGCGCGCGGCGCCGGCGAGGACGGCCTGGTGCCTGCCCTCGTAGACCATCTCGGGGATGCCGCAGAGGTACACCATCCACCCCGCGAGGTCGGGCCCGCGCTCGAACGCGCGCGCGACGACGCGACCCTCGACGACCCCCTCGGGCAGATCCGCCTGCTGCGTGAGGCTCGCGGTGTACCGCAGCTGCGCGTGCTCCCGCGCGAGGGCGCGGAGCTCGTCGCGAAGGTAGAGCCCGTCGGCGGTCTTCGAGGCGTGAAAGAGGTGGATCTCGCCCGTGTGCCCTTGCCGGAGCGCGTCCCGGACGATGCCGTAGAGCGGCGAGAGCCCGGAGCCCGTGCAGAGCAGCAGGAGGTTCTTGGCGGAGTCGGCAGGGTCGTAGTAGCAGCTGCCGATCGGGCCCTGAGCGTCGATCGCGTCGCCGACCTCGAGCTCGTCGCAGAGCCACGTGCTCATCACGCCGCCCTCGATGCGCTTGACGTGCACCGTGAGAAAGTAGTCCTCCTCGGGGATGCTCGCGATCGAGTAGCTGCGCACCACGCCGTCGCTGCGCCGGAGGTTCACGAACTGCCCCGCCTTCCAGTCGAGGTTGGTCTCGGGCTCGAACGACAGGCGGCACACGCTGGGCGAGAGCCACTCCTTCTCCGCGAGCTGCAGCCTGGTGAAGAGCTTCGCCGGATCGGGCCGTCGTACTTCGAGATCTCGCGTGGGGTGAGCGCAGCACGGCAGGAACATTCCCGCGTCGACGAGCGCGCTGCGCAGGCCTTTTGCCGCGCCCTCGCCGGGCTCACCACGCACCGTCTCGAGCATGCACGACTGGCAGGTGCCCTTGCGACACGAGAACGTGACGTTCGCGCCCCCTCGGATGAGTGTCTCGAGGACGGATTCGCCCTCGCCTACGGAGTAGGCGGATCCCTCGAAAAAGACGCGCACGCCTGCCATGTCTCGTCTCCTCAGCTCGTGATGACCCCCACTATCCCAATCTACACCCGCGCCGCGTGGGCGACCACGACCTGTAGGGGGCGGCGGTGCGGGCAACCTGTGGGCAACCCCTGAACGAACCTGGGGGCGTCGTGGGGGTATCTTGCGTGCAGCGCCGCACGGGAGTTCAGTCTTGTCGGGCGTTTAGCTCATGGAGGGCGAGGTCGCCCCATGTAGGCACGACATGGAGTATCCATACTACTTGCCAGCCACTACATCTTGGGGTTATACCCCTCTGACCGGTGGGCGACGGGATCACTCCGTCGTCACACGTAGGTGGGGCGCAGCCAGGGCTATCAGGTGTTCAGCTCTGCTCGACTTGGGGATGTACTGAACGTACGATGAGTGGCAGCCCTGGGGAGACCTGGGGGCATCGAAGAAGCGAAACACACATTTGGGTGCCGGGTCCCGCGCTGCGGAGCTCCGAGCACGAGGGGGTTGGTCTGTCTCGTCGACGACCCACGCCCTCGGGTGCGGATGACGAACCGATCAGCAACAGGGCGCCGGGGTCAGTCAACGCGGGGCGTACCCGCGCATGGCTCGGGCGCCGCGCGCGGACGTCGCGGGCTCGAGGTGGAGGCGGAAATGGCACAATCGAACTTTGGCGTGGATCGGAACGTGCGGAAGCAGCAGAAGAACAGCGGGGCCCCCGCCTCGCGCAAGCCCAAGAAGGACGGCGCGGCCAAGGCCGCGGCGGCGCCCACGAGCGAGCCGCGCAAGCACGCCGTCAAGGGCGCCCGCGGCGTCACGATGAACCGCATGTTCACCCGCGCCGGCCGCGATCCCCTCGAGGGCGGCTCGGCGGGCCCCGACGGCGTGCCGCTCGTCTACGAGCGCCGCTCGAGCGTCATCACGAACCCCGACGGGTCGATCGTCTTCAAGATGGAAGGCGCCGAGATCCCGGCCACCTGGAGCCAGCTCGCCACCGACATCGTCATCTCGAAGTACTTCCGTAAAGCCGGCCTCCACGGCGACAAGGCGCAGGGCGAGCGCAGCGTGCGCCAGGTCGTGCACCGCATCTCGCACACCATCCGCGACGCCGCCGAGCGCCTCGGCGGCTACTTCGCCACGAAGGCCGACGCCGACACGTTCGAGGCCGAGCTGTCGTACCTCATGGTGCACCAGCACGGCGCGTTCAACTCGCCCGTGTGGTTCAACTGCGGCCTCTGGCACGAGTACGGCATCTCGGGCTCGGGCGGCAACTGGGCGTGGGACTGGACGCAGCCCAAGGCGACGCACGTCGTCGAGACCAAGAGCGCGTACGAGCGCCCGCAGTGCTCGGCGTGCTTCATCCAGGGCGTCAGCGACGACCTGATGAGCATCTACGACCTCGTCAAGAGCGAGGCGCGCCTCTTCAAGTACGGCTCGGGCACGGGCTCGAACTTCAGCCACATCCGCGGCAAGCAGGAGAAGCTCTCCGGCGGCGGCACGTCGAGCGGCCTCATGAGCTTCCTCGAGGTGCTCGACCGCGCGGCCGGGGCGACCAAGAGCGGCGGCACCACGCGTCGCGCCGCCAAGATGGTCTGCCTCAACATGGACCACCCCGAGATCAAGGACTTCGTCACCTGGAAGGTCCGCGAAGAGAAGAAGGCCCTCGCGCTCATCCAGGCCGGCTACTCGAGCGACTTCAACGGCGAGGCCTACCACACCATCAGCGGGCAGAACTCGAACAACTCGATCCGCGTGACCGACGACTTCATGCGCGCGGCCGAGGCGGGCGGCAAGTGGCAGACGATCATGCGCACGACCGGTGAGGTCTGCGAGACGTACGAGGCCAAGGAGCTGTGGCGCACGGTGGCCGAGGCCGCGTGGGGCTGCGCCGACCCGGGCGTGCAGTACGACTCGACGATCAACCGCTGGCACACGTGCCCCAACTCGGGCCGCATCAACGCGTCGAACCCGTGCTCCGAGTACATGTTCNNCGACGACACGGCGTGCAACCTCGCGAGCATCAACCTCACCAAGTTCCTCCACACCGACGAGCACGGCGCGCAGACGTTCGACATCGACGGCTTCCGCCACGCCTGCCGCGTGTTCTTCATCGCGCAGGAGATCCTGGTCGACCTCTCGTCGTACCCCACCAAGGACGTGGCCAAGAACAGCCACGACTACCGGCCCCTCGGGCTCGGCTACGCCAACCTGGGCTCGATGCTCATGCAGATGGGCGTGCCGTACGACTCCGACCGCGGGACCTCGATCGCGGCGGCGATCACGGCGATCATGTGCGGGCACGCGTACCGCGCGAGCGCCGAGATGGCGGCGACCAAGGGCGCGTTCAACGGCTTCGCCAAGAACCGCGAGCCCATGCTGCGCGTCATGAACATGCACCGCGACGCGGCGTACCAGATCAACCGCGACCAGTGCCCGCCCGAGCTCTACCGCGCGGCGACCGAGGACTGGGACCAGGCCGTGCGCCTCGGTGAGCAGCACGGCTACCGCAACGCGCAGGCGACCGTGCTCGCGCCCACGGGCACCATCGGACTGCTCATGGACTGCGACACCACGGGCGTCGAGCCCGACTTCGCCCTGGTGAA
>JAGQJA010000137.1:10274-10827 GCA_020430845.1 Myxococcales bacterium | reverse complement strand
ACAGCTCCACCGACGACGTCGCAGCAGGCGACAGCTCCACCGACGACGTCGCGGCTGACGCGGGCTCGCCCAGCAAGAAGGTCGAGGCATCGCGTGCACTCTGCAAAAAGTGCGACACGTCGAACGAGCCCGACGCTGCGTTCTGCAAGAAGTGCGGCGCCAAGATGCGCGAAGAGGACGTCGATGCGTGACCTTGCACGAAGCTGGATCGCGGCGGCCCTGTTCGTCACCGCGACGCTCGCGGGCCCAGCGCGAGCCCAAGACGCCGCGGCCCCTCGGCCCCCAGCGGCCGCGGGCGCCGGCGGCGCGACCAGGTCGGCAGACGCCGGCGCGACCAACCCGCACGGGCAAGGCGCAGACCCGCACGGGCAAGGCGCAGACCCTCACGCAGACCCGCACGGGCAAGGCGCAGACCCTCACGCAGACCCGCACGGAGCGAGCCCCCACGGGGGAAGGCCCAAGGCGGGCGGCGGACGCACCAACGAGAACGGCATCTTCGAGCCGCCCCCCGACTCCGCCGATCCGGATCCGTCGCTGCCCCCCGGGACGATCT
>JAGQJA010000137.1:6102-10175 GCA_020430845.1 Myxococcales bacterium | reverse complement strand
ACCGGCAACGTCGACGGCGAGGGCCACGCCAAGTTCAGCTCGCTCGACACCGGCTCGGGCGTCGCGTACCGCGTCACGGTCGTGCGAGACGGCGCGTCGTTCGCGCTGCCGCCGTTCCAGCTGCCCGCGCAATCCGGCATCGCGGCGGTGCTCCACGTCTATCCGGTCGTGACCGAGCCGACCGGCACGCTCATCGTCTCGCAGGTGATGCTCTACGCCGAGGTCAAAGACGATCGCGTGCAGGTGCAGCAGGCGGTGCGCATCTTCAACGCGGGCCGCGCGGCGTGGGTCCCCAAGGACTTCGTGCTCCGCCTCCCCGAGGACTTCACGGCGTTCGCCACGCAACAGCAGATGAGCGACATCGCCGCCGAGGCCGTGCCCAAGGTCGGCGTCCGCTTTCGCGGCACGTTCCCTCCCGGCCAGCACCTCGTCGAGTTCCGATGGCAGCTGCCGTACTCGGGAGAGGCGTCGGTCAAGATCAGCGTCGGCGCGCCGCCGCGGCTCTTCGGAGCGCGCGTCATCTCGCCGGCCTCCAAAGACATGGTGCTCGAGGTTCCGGGCTTCCCCGCGCCCGAGCCCACCATGGGCATGGGGCAGCGCGTCCTGCTCACCGAAAAACGATTCTCGCCCCAAGAGCCCAGCCCCGAGCAGCTCACGGTCGAGATCCGGGGGCTACCCACGGCCGGCCCCGGCAAGTTCATCGCGACGGGTCTGGCGGCCCTCGGCGTCGTCATCGGCCTCGTGCTCGGCACGGCCCCTCGCAAGGACCGTGGCGACCCCAAGGTGCGCCGGCAGACGCTGCTCCTGGAGCTGGAGCAGCTAGAGCGCGCCCGAGCGAGCGGCGACGTGGGACCGAAGACGTACGAGCGCGTCCACCGCGAGCTCATGGCAGCCCTCGCGCGGACCTTCGAGGCCACCGCCGCGGCCCGCAAGCGCCGCGCGTCGTGACGGTCGGGGTGACGATTTCGCTGGGGAAAGCCTGAGGGCGATCGCTGGGGACTGGGACGGGAAATCCCTGAGGGGACGGGATGCGCGGTTCGTCCACACGTGCGCGCATTATCCTACCCCGGAGCTACTCCCCACCCGCGAGCGCCAAAAGAGCAACCATCTCGCGGCCCTGCGAGGTTCTCCCCTCCATCCACAGGCCCTTCTTACGACTACCCTTTTAATTAATTAAGTGATCTAGAGAGACCTGGAGCGCGGCCCGAGAACGGGTGACCGGCATCCCTTGACGCGCCGAGGGTTCCCGGGCACTTGAGGCACTCGATGGAGCTCACAGTCGCGAAGAAGGACCTCCTCAGGCTCGTGCAGCGCATGCAAGGCGTCGCCGAGCGCAAGAGCACGATGCCGGTGCTCGCCAACGTGCTGATCACGTCCGACGGGACGGAGTCCGTGCGCCTCGCCGCCACGGACCTGTACCTGTCGTTGCACGGCAAGATCCCCGCGAAGGTGAGCAAGCCGGGCAGCGTCGCCGTGTCGGCGAAGGACCTGCTCGAGCGCGTGAGCAAGATGCCCGACGGCCCGCTCACGATCTCGTCGATGGACAACGCGTCGACGACGATCAAGTCGGGCGGCAGCGCGCGCAGGTACACGCTCCGTGGCATGCCCGGGGACGACTTCCCCCCGCTCCCGCAGCCCGCAGAAGGCGCGCCGTCGCTCGCGCTCGACGCCGGCGTGCTCGCCGAGCTCATCGCCAAGACGCACTTCTCGATCTCGACCGACGAGACGCGCGCGCACCTGAACTCTGCGCTGTTCGAGTGGGACGGCGACGTGGTGCGCATGGTGACGACCGACGGCCACCGCCTGTCGAAGTACGACGTCACGCTCACGGGGCGTCAGGCGTCGTCGACGATGCTCATCCCGCGCAAGGCCGTGCTCGAGCTGCGTCGCCTCGCCGAGGACATCCTGGGCGACCCCACGCTCGAGAAGAAGGACCTGCTCGTCACGCAGAGCGGCGCGAGCGCGTTCTTCCAGGGCGGCGGCACGACCTTCAGCGTCAAGCTCGTCGACGCGCAGTTCCCGCCGTACTCGCAGGTGATCCCCGCGCAGAGCGAGCGCGTCGTGCGCGCGCCACGCGTGCCCCTCGCCGACGCACTCTCGGCCGTGTCGGTGGCCGCCAACGAGCGCACGGGCGGCGTGAAGCTCTCGATCTCGAACGGCACGATCCGCATCACCAGCGAGTCGCCCGACAGCGGAGAGGGCTTCGACGAGCTGCCGATCGACTACACCGGCCCGGCGATGAGCATCGGCTTCAACGCCAAGTACTTCCTCGACGTGCTCGGCGCGCTCTCCGAGGACGAGATCGACCTCTCCCTCAGCGGCGAGCTCGATCCCGCCGTCGTGCGCCCGGCGGGGGCTGGCGCGCCGGCCGATCGTCAGTTCCTCGCGGTCGTGATGCCCATGCGCATCTGACGTGCGCGGCCTCTCCGTCGATCACCTCTCGGTCCGCGGCTTTCGCAACATCTCGTCGGCCGACATCGAGCTCGCGCCCACGTTCAACGTCGTGCACGGCGACAACGGGCACGGCAAGACCAACCTGCTCGAGGCGCTCTACGTATTGGGCTCCTCCAAGAGCTTCCGCGCGTCCAAGGTGAAGGACTGCGTGCAGTTCGGCGCCGAGTCGACGAGCGTTCGCGCCTCGGTGCGTGAGGACGGCCTGCTGCGCACGCAGTCGGTGGGCATCGGGCGCGGCGCGCGCTCGGTCAAGGTCGACGACAAGCGCCCCCCGTCGCTCTCGGCGTACGCGGTGAAGACGCCGATGGTGGTGTTCCACCCCGGCGAGATCGTGCTCAGCACCGGGCCGGGGGCCGAGCGGCGCAGGCTGCTCGATCGCGTGTCCCTCTTCTTCGACGCGCGCGCGCTCGAGACGCTCGACGCCTACGCGCGCGCGCTCAAATCGCGTCAGCGCGTGCTCGAGCAGCGCGGCACGTCGGCCTCCGAGCTCGACGCGTTCGAGGAGCTGGTCGTGCAGCACGGCATGCTCGTGATGGAGCAGCGTGCGCGGGCGTCGAGCGAGCTCGTCCCGTCGGCCGAGGCCGCGTTCGCGCGCATCGCGGCGCCGGGCCTCGTGCTCAGCGTGTCGTACGAGCCGTCCGCGCCGGCGTCGGTCGAAGACTTCAGGCGCGCGCTCGTCGAGCACCGAGAGCGCGACGCGCGCCGGGGGAGCGCGAGCGTCGGTCCGCACCGCGACGATCTCGCGTTGTCGATCGACGAGCGGTCGGTGCGCGGCGTGGCCTCGCAAGGGCAGCACCGCGCCGTGACGCTCGCGCTCAAGGCCGCCGAGATCGACGTCGTGGGGCGCGCGCGGGGGGCCCGGCCGGTGCTGCTGCTCGACGACGTCTCGAGCGAGCTCGACCGCGAGAGGACGGCGGCCCTCTTCCGCTTCTTGTCGGAGCAGCGCGGGCAGGTCTTCTTGTCGACGACACGCCCCGAGATGCTCGAGCTGCCCGAGCGCGCGTCGCTGGTCGTGCGCGACGGCGTGGTGCGTGTCTCGTCGTGACGGATTCGAGGATTGCCGAAGCGCCCCCCGAAACGCGGCCCGGGCCCCGCCTCCTCGGCCCGGCGACCCTGGGCCGGCGCGCGCCCGCGGGCGGCCTCGACGCGGCGCGGTAGTTGCGCGTAAGTCTATGAAATGAGAGGGCTTGGCGCCAATCTTTCGATTGCCGGCGCAGGCGCGCGGGGGTATACTCCCTGCGTCGTGACGGGGGGCCCCTCCGGGCCGGCGCCCTGGGGTGAATCAATCGCGCAAACGCGCTCTAGATCAATGAGTGATCTCGGACGGTGACTATGACCGAAGTTGGGCAAGAGACCGCAACCCCCGCGGCGTACGGCAGCGAGAGCATCACGGTGCTCGAAGGCCTCGAGGCGGTCCGCAAGCGCCCCGGCATGTACATCGGCGACGTCCACGACGGCTCCGGTCTGCACCACCTCGTGTGGGAGGTGGTCGACAACTCGGTCGACGAGCACCTCGCCGGCGTCTGCTCCAAGATGTCGATCACGCTGCACCACGACGGGTCGGTCACCGTCGAGGACGACGGGCGCGGCATCCCCGTGGGCAAGCACGTCGACATGTC
>JAGQJA010000137.1:3032-6014 GCA_020430845.1 Myxococcales bacterium | reverse complement strand
CTGCACGGCGTCGGCGTGAGCGCGGTCAACGCGGTCTCCGAGTGGCTCAAGCTCGAGATCCGCCGCGAGGGCAAGGTCCACTACCAGGAGTACAAGCGCGGCGTCCCGGTGACCTCGCTCGACGTCATCGGCACCACCACGCGCACCGGCACCAAGGTCTCGTTCCGGCCCGACCCGGAGATCTTCTCGGTCACCGAGTACAGCCACGACATCCTGTCGAGCCGCCTGCGCGAGCTCTCGTTCCTCAACGCCGGCTTCATCATCGAGCTCACCGACGAGCGCGTCGAAGGCAAAGAGGGCAAGAAGGACGTCTTCGAATACAAGGGCGGCATCCGCGAGTTCATCGAGCACCTCAACAGCACCAAGGAGCCCGTCCACGACAAGGTCGTGCACATCCTGGTCGACGTGCCCGGCGAGCAAGGCAACATCGTGGTCGAGGTCGCGCTCCAGTGGAACTCGTCGTACACGGAGCAGATTTTTGCGTACACGAACAACGTCCACAACAAGGACGGCGGCACGCACCTGACGGGGCTCAAGGCGGCGCTCACGCGCGCGTTCAACAGCTACGGCACCAACGCGAACCTGTTCAAAGACGTCAAGAGCGGCCTCTCGGGCGAGGACATCCGCGAGGGCCTCACGGCCGTCGTCAGCGTCAAGCACCCCGACCCGTCGTTCGACTCGCAGACCAAGTCCAAGCTCGTGTCGAGCGAGGTCAAGAGCATCGTCGAGTCGGTCGTCGTCGATCGACTCGGGCAGTTCTTCGAGGAGCACCCGCAGACGGCCCGCAAGATCCTCGAGAAGGCCGTCATGGCCGCCAAGGCCCGCGAGGCCGCCCGCAAGGCGCGTGAGGTCGTGCGCAAGGGCACGCTCGACTACGCGAGCCTCTCGGGCAAGCTCGCCGACTGCCAGACGCGCGACCCGAGCCTGGGCGAGCTGTACATCGTCGAGGGAGACAGCGCCGGTGGCTCTGCCAAGCAGGGCCGCGACCGCAAGTTCCAGGCGATCCTCCCGCTGCGCGGCAAGATCCTCAACGGCGCGCGCGCTTCGACAAGATGCTCTCGTCGGCCGAGATCGGCACGCTCATCTCGGCGCTCGGCTGCGGCATCGGCGATCCCGAGCACGGCGGCACGTTCGACATCGAGAAGCTCCGCTACCACCAGATCGTGCTGATGACCGACGCCGACGTCGACGGCAGTCACATCCGCACGCTGCTGCTCACGTTCTTCTACCGGCAGATGCCCGAGCTCATCGCGCGCGGCTACCTGTACATCGCGCAGCCCCCGCTCTACCGCGTGTGGAAGGGCAAGAAGGGCCTGTACATGAAGGACCAGGCGAGCCTCGACCGGTTCTTCCTCGAGCAGGGCGTCGAGGGGCTGGGCGTGCGCGCCTCGCGCGGGCCCACGCTCTCGGGCGAGCCGCTCTATCGCCTCGCCGAGCGGCTTCGCGTGTTCCGTCGCACGCTGGGCAAGCTCGATCGTCGCGCCGACGCCAAGCTCGTCGCGTGTGTCCTGCGCGCCGCGGGTCTCGGCAAGTCCGAGCTGCGCGAGCGCCGCAAGGTCGAGCAGTCGGTCGCGGCCATCCGCGAGCGCATCGAGCGCAAGTACCCCGACATCCTCCCGCTCGAGATCTCGGTCGACTGGGACACCGAGCACGGCGCCGCCTCGCTGCGCATCACGCCGCGTCCGGGCTCCGCCGCGCGCGAAGTGCTCATCGACTGGAACCTGGCCGAGTCGGCCGAGTACGAAGAGCTCTACTCCATCGAGCAAGACGTCCGGTCCATCGGTCCGGCGCCGTACTTCGCCAAGGTGGTCAAGGCGTCCGACGACGACACCACCAAAGAGGCCGAGCTCGAGGACGCCGAGGCCCTCTGGGACTACATCGACGCGCGCGGCCGCAAGGGCTGGAGCCTGCAGCGATACAAGGGACTGGGCGAGATGAACCCGAGCCAGCTCTGGGAGACGACGCTCGACCCGAACGCGCGCGTCATGCTCCAGGTGCGCCTCGACGACGCCGTGCAGACCGATCAGGTCTTCAGCATCCTCATGGGCGACCAGGTCGAGCCGCGCCGCGACTTCATCGAGAAGAACGCGCTCAACGTCCGCAACCTCGACATCTGACCTTCATCGCGCGCCGCCCGCGTCGGCCGTGCGCCGCCCGTGGGACGGTGGTCGCGCCGTGCGGCGCCCGCTCTTTCGTCGCTGCGCGCGAGGGGTGGTACGCGTCTTGCGGCTTCCGCTCGTGTGGTTAACGTGACGTTGCGGCCTCGCAGTAGAGGTCGCGACAGACCAGCCCCGGCGGGGTGCCGACACCATTCCCCCGCAGGATCGCTCACGCAGCATTTGCGCGAGGAGGAGGACGCATGCGCCCCGACCGAATGACCACGAAGAGCCAAGAGGCCTTCCGCGAGGCCCTCGACATCGCGTCGCGTCGCGGAAACCCCGAGCTCGTGCCCGAGCACCTGGTGCTCGCGATGCTCGCGCAAGAAGACGGCGTCGCGCGACCCCTGCTCCAGAAGGCGGGCGGCGATCCGGCGCGCCTCGAGCGCGAGGTCGCGTCGCGGGTCGAAGGTCTGCCCCGCGTGACGGGCGGAGCCGAGCCGGGCCTGAGCCGCCGCACCCTCGAGCTGCTCCGCAAGGCCGAGGACGAAGCGAAGAACCTCAAGGACGACTTCGTCTCGGTCGAGCACTTCGTGCTCGGGATGGCCAAGCACGATCGTGAGGTCTCGGCGGCGTTCGAGCTCGCCGGCGGCGTCACGTACGACAAGCTCCTCTCGGCGCTCGCCACGGTGCGCGGCGCGCAGCGCGTCACCGATCGCGATCCCGAGGGCAAGTTCCAGGCGCTCGACAAGTACTGCCGCGACCTCACCGAGGCCGCGCGCAAAGGAAAGCTCGACCCGGTCATCGGCCGCGACGAGGAGATCCGGCGCGTGATGCAGGTGCTCTCGCGCCGCACCAAGAACAACCCCGTGCTCATCGGCGAGCC
>JAGQJA010000137.1:1096-3027 GCA_020430845.1 Myxococcales bacterium | reverse complement strand
GGCAAGACGGCCATCGTCGAGGGCATCGCCGGTCGCGTGATCCGCGGCGACGTGCCCGAGTCCCTCAAGGACAAGCGCATCGTCTCGCTCGACATGGGCGCGCTCGTCGCCGGCGCCAAGTACCGCGGCGAGTTCGAGGACCGGCTCAAGGCGGTGCTCAAGGAGGTCGAGAGCGCGGCCGGCCAGATCGTGCTCTTCATCGACGAGATCCACACGATCGTCGGCGCCGGAGCGGCCGAGGGCGCGATGGACGCCGCCAACCTGCTCAAGCCGGCGCTCGCGCGCGGTGAGCTGCACTGCATCGGCGCGACGACGCTCGACGAGTACAAGAAGCGCATCGAGAAGGACGCCGCGCTCGAGCGGCGCTTCCAGCCGGTGATGGTCTCGCAGCCCACGGTGGGCGACGCGATCGCCATCTTGCGCGGGCTCAAGGAGCGCTACGAGGTGCACCACGGCATCCGCATCCAGGACGCGGCGCTCGTCGCGGCAGCCACGCTCTCCGACCGGTACGTCTCGGATCGTTTCCTCCCCGACAAGGCGATCGACCTCGTCGACGAGGCCGCGGCCAAGGTGAAGATGGAGGTCGACAGCATGCCGGCCGAGATCGACGCCGTGCAGCGCAAGCTGACGCAGCTCCAGATCGAGCAAGAGGCGCTCAAGAAGGAGCGCGACGCCGCGAGCAAGGCGCGCCTCGAGGCGCTCAAGGGCGAGATCGCCAACCTCGAGGAGTCGATGTCGGGCATGAAGGCCCAGTGGCTCCGCGAGAAGGAGGTCATCGACGACATCCGCAAGTCGACGCCCGAGCTCGAGGCGCTGCGCGTCGAGGCCGAGCAGGCCAAGCGCCGCGGCGATCTGGGCAAGGCGGCCGAGATCCTGCACGGTCGCATCCCCGCGCTCGAGCGAAAAATCGAGGAGAAACGGGCACTTCTGGCGGACGTCCAGACCAAGACCACGTACCTCCGCGAGGAGGTCACCGACCAGGACATCGCCGCGGTCGTGTCCAAGTGGACGGGCATCCCCATCAACAAGATGCTCGAGGGCGAGATGCAGAAGCTCCTCCGCATGGAGGACGGGCTGCGCTCGCGCGTGGTCGGACAAGAGCCGGCGCTCGTGGCGGTGGCCAACGCCGTCCGGCGAAGCCGCGCGGGCCTCGGCGACGACAAGCGCCCCATCGGCAGCTTTCTCTTCCTCGGGCCTACCGGCGTGGGCAAGACGGAGCTCGCCCGCGCCCTCGCCGAGTTCTTGTTCGACGACGAGCGCGCCATGCTGCGCCTCGACATGAGCGAGTTCCACGACAAGTACACGGTCAGCCGCCTCATCGGCGCGCCGCCCGGGTACGTGGGATACGAAGAGGGCGGTCAGCTCACCGAGCCTGTGCGCCGTCGTCCGTACTCGGTCATCCTCTTCGACGAGGTCGAGAAGGCGCACCCCGACGTGTTCAACACGCTCTTGCAGGTGCTCGACGACGGGCGCTTGACCGACGGTCAGGGTCGCACGGTCGACTTCAAGAACACGGTCATCATCCTCACGAGCAACATCGGCTCGCACCTCATCCAGAGCATCGAGGACCGCCGAGATCTCGAGACCGAGGACAAACGCGAGCTCGTGCGGCGCGCCGTGATGGAAGAGGTGCAGAAGGCGTTCCGCCCCGAGTTCTTGAACCGCCTCGACGAGATCACAGTGTTCAACCGCCTCGAGCGCGAGCACATGCGCAAGATCGTCGACATCCAGCTGGTGCGCGTCGCCGCGCGCCTCGCCAAGCGCGAGATCTCTCTCGAGCTCACCGACGCCGCCAAGGACTTCATCGCGCAGGCGGGCTGGGATCCCCAGTACGGCGCGCGGCCCCTCAAGCGCGCCATCCAGCGCCTGCTCGAGGATCCGTTCTCGCGGCACGTCATCTCGGGGGACTACCCGCCGGGCTCGACCGTCAA
>JAGQJA010000137.1:0-1004 GCA_020430845.1 Myxococcales bacterium | reverse complement strand
GCGGACGCGGCGTTCGAAGTCCTTCGCGGTGCCGTCGTCGAGCGCCACGCCGCCGAAGCGCGCCTCGATGTACGTGCGCGTGAGCGTCATCACGTCCTGCGCGAGCGGGTGGTGGCGCGCGGTGAGGTCCTCGGCGTGGCGGAGCGGAGGCGTGGCCGCGGGGCGCGCGATGCCCTGCGTCGAGAGGGCGAGCTCGAGGTTGCGGTAGAGCGCCGTGGCGAGCTCCGCGCGCGGGTCGGGCTTCTCTTTCTCCTTCTTGGCGTCGTCGTCGTCCTTGCCGCCTCGGCGCCGCTTCCACGCGAAGTAGAATCCGGCGCTCATTGCGAGGGCGACGGCGGCGATGACCGGGGCGCGGGTCACCTTCTCGAGCGGCCCCTTGTCGAGCCCGGTGCGGTTGCGCGCGCGGGCGTACACGGCGCGCACCTCGTCGAAGAGGCGCCCCTGCGTCTTGAGGTCGTAGCCGACGACGTAGCGGTTCCATCGCTGCGCGAGCGCCTCGACGAAGTCGCGCATGTAGACCCACGGGCCCGTCGTGGGCTGGAGCGGCTGCGCGGCCGCGGGCGGCGTGGAGTCGAACGTGACCCACGCGCCCACCGGCGCGTCGATGTAGGCCTCGACCCACGAGTGTGCGTCGCCTTCGCGCACGGCGTAGTAGCGGCCGAAGCGGTTGTACGTGCCGCCCACGAAGCCGGTCACGTTGCGCGACGGGATGCCAACCTGGCGAAGCATGATGGCCATCGCGGTGCTGAAGAACTCGCAGTGGCCGCGCTTGGACTCGAAGAGGAAGTGGTCGACCGGCAGCGGCTTGCCCTGCGAGGGGCTGCCCAGGTCGTACGTGTACTCGGTGCGCAGGTGCGTCTCGATCGCGCGCGCCTTGGCGTACGGGGTGGTCTCGCCGTCGGCCCAGCGGTGCGCGAGGTCGGCGACGCGCTGCGGAATTTTAGATGGAAGTTGCAGGTATCTCGCGCGGTCGAACGCAGAGAGCGTGTCCTGCATCGTCTGCT
>JAGQJA010000136.1:2708-12171 GCA_020430845.1 Myxococcales bacterium | reverse complement strand
CGGCGGCGCGAAGCCCGCGGCGACCAAGGCGGCCCCCGCGGCCGGCGGCGCGGCGACCAAGGCTGCGGCCGGCGCCGGCGCGGCGACCAAGGCCCCCGCCAAGAAGTAACGCACGTCACACGCGCTCGAAGGGGACGGTCGCCACGCGCGGCGGTCCCCTTCGTCGCGTTTGTCCCACAACACGTCAGAGTCCGCCGCACAGCGCGAGAGGCTTCCATGCCCGAGTTCGTGTTCACGATGATGGGGGTGACCAAGGTTCACCCGCCCGACAAGAAGGTCCTCGACAACATCCACCTCGCGTTCCTCCCGGGCGCGAAGATCGGCGTGATCGGCCCCAACGGCAGCGGCAAGAGCTCGCTGCTCAAGATCATGGCCGGCGTCGACACGACGTTCATCGGGGAGGCGAAGCCTGCGCCCAGCCTCAAGGTGGGCTACTTCGCGCAAGAGCCCGAGCTCGGGGACGCCGAGACCGTGATCGACGCGGTCAACGAGGGCGTCGCCGAGACGCGCGCGCTGCTCACGCGCTTCGAGGAGGTGTCCAACAAGCTCGGCGAGCCGATGGACGACGACGAGATGCAGAAGCTCCTCGACGAGCAGGCCGCGCTGCAGGACAAGGTCGACGCGGCCGACGCGTGGAACCTCGACCGACACGTCGAGCTCGCGATGGACGCGCTGCGCGTACCGCCGCCCGACGCCAAGATCGAGCACCTCTCGGGCGGAGAGAAGCGCCGCGTCGCGCTCTGCCGCCTGCTCCTGTCGCGCCCCGACATGCTCATCCTCGACGAGCCGACCAACCACCTCGACGCCGAGTCCGTCGCGTGGCTCGAGCACTTCTTGCACGAGTACCCGGGCACCGTCGTCGCGGTCACGCACGACCGCTACTTCCTCGACAACGTCGCGGGATGGATCCTCGAGCTCGATCGTGGGCGTGGGCTGCCGTTCAAGGGCAACTACTCCGGCTGGCTCGACCAGAAGTCGGCGCGCCTCGCGCAAGAAGAGAAGCAGGAGAGCGCGCGCCAGCGAAAGCTCAAGCAAGAGCTCGAGTGGGTGCGGTCGTCGCCACGCGCGCGTCAGGCCAAGAGCAAGGCGCGCCTCGGCGCGTACGAGTCGCTGCTCGCCGAGGCGCAGAGCGGCCCGTCCGACGCGGCCGAGATCTCCATCCCGCCGGGCCCGCGCCTGGGCGACGTCGTCATCGAGGCCACGTCGCTCAAGAAGGCCTTCGGCGACAAGCTGCTCTTCGACGATCTCTCGTTCATGCTCCCGCGCAGCGGGATCGTCGGGGTCATCGGCCCGAACGGCGCCGGAAAGACGACTCTTTTCAAGATGTTGGTCGATCAGGAGAAGCCCGACGGCGGCACGCTCAAGGTCGGCGAGACGGTGAAGATCTCGTACGTCGACCAGTCGCGCGAGGCGCTCGAGGCCGACAAGACGGTGTGGGACGTCGTCACGGGCGGTGAGCCCACCGTCGTGCTCGGCAAGCGCGAGGTGAACAGCCGCGCGTACTGCACGTGGTTCGGCTTCCGCGGCAGCGATCAACAGAAGAAGGTGGGGAGCCTCTCGGGCGGCGAGCGCAACCGCGTGCACCTCGCCAAGATGCTGAAGTCGGGCGCCAACGTGCTGCTGCTCGACGAGCCGACCAACGATCTCGACGTCGATACGCTGCAGTCGCTCGAGACGGCGCTGCTCGGCTTCCCCGGCTGCATCGTGGTCGTGAGCCACGATCGCTGGTTCCTCGACCGCATCGCGACGCACATCCTCGCGTTCGAGGGCGACAGCCAGGTCGTCTTCTTCGCCGGCAACTACGAGGCGTACGAAGAAGACCGCAAGAAGCGCGTGGGCTCGGACACCCGACCGACACGTGTAAAGTACAGGAAGATCGTCCACTGACGCGCCGCGGGCCGGGGGGGCTCGCGCGTCGACGGGACGGCCGGTCTCCGAGACCAGACGCGCTCAGGGCGCGAGGCGGAACGCGTGCGGGGCGACGGGCGCGTCGCACGTGTCGCCGCCCCGCGTCACCGTCTGCGCCACGAGCACGAACGCGACGCGGCGCGCGCGATCGACGGCGAGCGCGGCTACCTCGGGAGAGAACGCGCACGGCGTGAGGCCGGGCCCGAGCGGGATCTCGGGCAGCTGCCACGGCCGCGCGTCTTGGTCGAGCAGCACGCGCGACGTGGTGGCGTCGGTGAGGCGAAGGCGCTCGCCGACGAGACGCGCGGCCACGCCCGCGACATCGGGCAGCGAGAAGGCCCCGGCGTCCGCATCCCAGACGTGCTCCGCGGCGGCGCTCTTCGTCCAAGTGACCGCGGCGACGAGCACCTCGGCCCGCGCGAGGCGGGCGCGCACCTTGGCCTCGAGCGCGGCGAGCTGGGGCGGAGTGAGCGCCTTCGCGAGCTCGTCGGACGAGAGGAGCGGAGTCTTGCTCACGACCTTGTCGCGGTCGACGTCGAGGATCACGAGCGCGCCGTTGGGGAAGCCGCGCATGCCGTCGTGATCGCGCAGCAGCACCGCCACGCGACGGCCATCCGTCGAGACCGCGGGCAGACCGCGCGCGTCGAGTCGCCAGTCGTACGGCGACGCGCCGGTGCGGAGCTCGAGCTGCGGTGACGCTGGGGCGTCGGGCCCGGCCGACGGAGCTTGCTGCGCGGTGGCGCTCGACGAGGCCGTGGGGGGCGAAGACGTGGCCGTGGGGCGCGTCGACGCGTCCGGTTCGTCGCCGACGGGGCTCGCCGAAGGTGTGACGCCGGCCTCCGCGACATGCTTGGCCGGCTTGGAGCAGGCGAAGAGCGCACACAAGGCGAGCGCCCACGCCGAGGGGACGCGGACCCGCGATCGCACGAGCTGGATCATCTCGAGCTCGAACGCTCGACGACGCCGGCGCATTTCACGCGCGCAGCGTGCGCACGCCGAGGAGGCGCGAGCCAGCGAGCGCGCCGACGCCGACGAGGAGGGCGAGCGGCAGGACGTGCCCGACGAGCACGTGCGGCGCGTTGGTGAGCGGGCACCACAGGTCGATGAGCACGCCCGCCCACGCGCCCGACATGGCGCCGGCGGCGGCGCCGGGGGCGCTCGGGTGGCGCGGCTCGCTGCCGCGGCGGAGCAAGAGGAACGTCGCGAGCGGCGCGGCCGCCATCGCGAGCGTGTACGCCGTGCAGCGGTACCCCACGCGGGCGAACGGTTCGTCGTAGCGCCCCGCGAAGAGGCTCATCCACCCGAAGCAGAGCGCGGGCGTGACCGCAGCGGCGGCGACGAGGAGCCGCGGGCTGCGCGCGAGCGTGGAGCCGCCGCGGGCGAGCACGAGCCAGCTGAGCACGAGCGACGCCGCAGCCCACCCCGCCGCAAGGCCGAACGTGAGCGCTCGAGGTCGACCCACAGAATGGTCGAGGCCACCGATCCACACGAAACCGAGCAGGCCGAACGCGACGGCTCCGGCGGACGCGACCCACGCGATGCGGCGCCCGCGGGGGCGCGTGCGCGACGGAGTGGACTGTGCGGCCGCGAGCACCCGCGCGCGCAGATCGGGGTGAGGGACGTTCACTCGCGACCTCCGTCGGGCGCGAGCGCCGCGCGCAGCGCCTCGTAGGCGCGGTGTGCCCGGAGCTTGACGGCAGCGCTCGTGGTGCCGAGCACCTCGGCGGCGGCGACGATCGACAGCCCCTCCTGGCGCACGAGGATGTACGCGTCGCGGTGCGAGGCGGGCATCCGCGCGAGCTCGGCGCGTGCGCGCTCGGCGAGCTCACGGGTCGCGGCGAGATCGTCGGGCAGGTCGAACCGCTCGACCCTCGCGTCGAGGGCGGCGACGTCTTCGGCTCCGGTCTCGAACAACACCTCCTTCTTCGTACGTCGTCGGCTGTCGACCAGCAAGCGACGCCCGATCGAAAACGCCCACGGCAGCACGTCCGAGCCGCGGACGAACACCTCGCGCGCCGCGTGCATCTGGAGCAGCGTCTGCTGGACGAGGTCCTCGGCCTGCGCCTGCGAGCCGGTCTGGCGAACGAAGAAGCCGCACAGACGCGGCGCGAGCCGATCGTAGATCTCACCGAACGCCGCGACGTCGCCGTCCGCGTAGCGATCCATCGCGGCTGTCAGCACACGTCGCTCGTCGGTGGGCGTCTCCGCCATAGTGGGTCGTGCACCGATGCTACGCGCGCGGATCGCACCGGGATACGACGATCAACGGGCTGTCGCGACAGGTGCCGGACCTCGCTGCGTCGCGCTGAGATCGAGCTCGGTCGCCATCAACGCCGAGCCCTCTTCGCCCCCGCTGAAGTACAAGAGCACGACGTGCTCGCCGTCGGCGCTCGCGATGTAGGGCGCGCCGATGACGAGCGTGTCCGGGTCGGTGAGCACGTAGCCTCGATCAAGCGGGGCGCCGCGTCGGTCGAGCAGTTGCCCCCACACGTGGCCGGCGCCGCACGTCCACACCGTGAAGGTGCCGCCGTCGCGCAGGCGCACGCGCGGCTGGCGCGCCACGAGGTAGGGCGCGGGGTCGACGGGCGGGTGCGGCGCGAGCGTGAACGGCGTGGAGGCCTCGACGGCCAGTGTGCGCGGCGCGAGGGCTACCATGCGGGCGTCGCGCTGACGCACGGCGAACGTGGTGACCACGCGCCCGTCGACGATCTCGAGGGTGATCGGCTCGCGTAGGTTGACGTGCTCGCTCACGGTCCGGGGGACGGCGACGGGGTACGGCGGAGGCTCGAGCGGCGCGGCCGGCGCCTCGCTCGGAGAAGGCGACGCCACCACGCCGCCAGGCTCTGACGCGCGAGCGCGCACGACGTCCGTCGAGGCGCATCCTCCGCCGCCGACGAGCAAACACACCGCTACACCCACCAGGTGATGCCACCGGCGCATGTCCCCGACCCCCTTGTCGCGTCTCTTGCCGAGTCTCGGCGCGTACGAATACGGAGAAGCGGCGCGGCGGTTTCCGCGAATTCGGCAAATAGAACCACGCCCGGCGGCGCGGTGGCCGACGGGCGTGTCCTCAGCGCGGGCTCACGCCGCGGTCAGCCGCCGTAGTCTTTGCAGCTGCCCGCGCCGGCCGCGAACGCGATGCCCGCGACGCACTTCTTGGTCGCGCTGTCGCAGTAGCCAGACTGGCACTCGCTGTCGGCCGTGCACGCGTCGGTGCCGTTGGCGATCTTGGCCTTGCAGGTACCCGAGGTGCTGGGCTTGACGAAGCCGTCGCAGCGGAACTCGTCTTTGCAGGGCACCGAGTCGGTGCAGAGGTTGCCCTCGGGCTCGGCCTCGATGCAGTACTTGAGCGAGCCGCGGGACCCGCAGTACGTGTTGGCCGCGCACACGTCGCCGGCGTTGTTGCACTGGTCGTCGAGCTTGCGATCGGCCTTCTCGGCGCACACGCTCCCCTTGTCCTTGTCGCAGACGAGGCCCGAGGCACACTCGAGCGTGTCGGCGCACCCCGCGGCCTTGGCCTTGGAGCCGGGGAAGATCTTGTCGCAGACGGCCTCGGCGGCCTTCTGCTCGGCGCGAGTGAAGAGCGGCTTGGCGTAGAGCGCCTTGAGCGCGTCGAGGCAGCCCTGGACCGGGCCCGGCGTGTACGAACGGCTCTGCCCCGAGGCGACCGTGGCGGCCTGCGTGCAGAGGGGCGTGCGCTTGGCCTTGCACGCGTCGACCGTGACGCCGCAGCGCTCGGCGACCACGCACTCCTCGGCCGCGCGGGCCGAGCAGTAGGCCTCAGCGTTCGGGAACTTCTCGGGCTCGTCGCCCCCACACGCCACGGCGAACGCCGCGCCCACCAAAGCCAACACGCCAAGCTTCTTCGCGAACATCGAATCCTCCAGACCGGCGCGCCAGGCTACCCCGGCGCCCGCGTGGTCGCGCTGTTTTCTCCCAAGCCGAGCGGCGGCGCAAGCGTCCGAAGGCTGACAACGGCCGAGCCGTCCCCTTCCGCCAGGCACGCGTCGCCATGGGCGTTGGACGGTCGAGGCCCCCGTGGCCTTCACCCGTCCGTCGACACGGCGCACGGCGCGGAGCGCCTGATTTCCCGTAAGTGCACGACCTTCAAGGAGATTTCATGAACCGCCCTCGCCCGCTCGCCTTCGCCCTCGGCCTCGCCCTCTGCGGCGCGCTGCCGCTGCTCTCCTCCCCCGCCCAGGCCCAACCCGCCGCCAAGCCGGCTGCCCAGCCCGCGACGGAGCGGCGCCAGACCGACACCTACTCCGAGGAGCGGCGCAGCGACGGGGACGCGGTCGTGAGCTTCAAAGACGACGTGATGGGGGCGAGCGGGGGCGCGCCGCTCGGGGACATCATCAAGCCCACGCCGATCGCCACGCGGGCGGGCCTGATGCGGCCCCGGTTCAACTTCGTCGGGGAGCTCTTGAAGAGCGTCGAGAATCTCTAGTATAAGGCGAGCCGTCCTTGGGTCTCGACCCGGGGCGCGCGTTCTCCCCGGGGAGCGCGGGCGAAGGTGGCGGAATTGGCAGACGCGCTGGATTCAGGTTCCAGTGGGGTAACTCCTGTAAGGGTTCAAGTCCCTTCCTTCGCACAGCTCTCTCACGGTCCGACGCGCGGGGCCGCCAGCGCGTCGAGCGTGGTGACCTCGAGGTGCGGGACCGCGGTCGCCATCGCGGCGTCCCACGTGAGCGCGCGCGTGAGCACCAGGAGCGCCCGCGCGATCCCCGCGTGCGCGACGAGCAGGTGGGGCACGTCGGGCTCGAGCGACGCGAGCCACGACGCGACGCGGCGCTCGAGATCGGCGACGGTCTCACCGCCCGGCGGCGCGAGCTCTCGCCACCGCTCCATCCACGCCGCGTAGCCCGCGCCGTCCGCGCGCTCGATGTCGTCCCACGTCTGGCCCTCCCACGCGCCCATCGAGAGCTCGCAGAGGCGCGCGTCGACGCGGAGCTCGGCCCCCGTCCGCGCGGCGAGACGCTCCGCCGGCTCGCGGCAGCGCGCGAGGGTCGACGTGTGCACGACGCGGGCACGCCCGGCGCGCGTGTCGGAGAGGATCGCCTCGGCGGCCGCGGCGGCGTCGACCTCGAGCGCGACGGCGAAGTGGCCGTAGCAGATCCCCCGCGCGCGCACGGGCGCGTGCCGCGCGAGCACGAGGTCGAACGCACACGAACCGGTAGACACGACCGTCACCGCGCCGCCGCGAGCACGAGCGCCAAGAGGAGCGCGCCCTCGACGATCTGCTGCGTCGCCCCGAGAAAGTCCCCCGTCACGCCGCCCACACGCGCGCGAAACCGAGACGCGCACACCACGGTGACCGCGATCGAGACGCCGACCAGCGTGAGCGCCACGCGCGCCGTGAGCCCGAGCCTCGACGCGACGAGCGCCACGCCGCCCACGCCGAGCGCCGTCGCGAGCAGCGCCTGCGCCGTGCCCGCGCGCGCCACGAGTCGGCTCTTGGCCGCCGCGTCCGCCGAGACGTACGGCAGCGCGCGCATCAGCCAGATCGGCGGGACACGCGAGGCGCACTGCGTCGCCACGATCGCCCACGGCGCCGCGTCGCCGAGGCGCGCCAAGAGCAGCACGCGCAGCAGGATCGAGCACGCGAGCGCCGACGCGCCGAAGGTGCCCACGCGGCTGTCCTTGAGGATCTCGAAGACGCGCTCGCGTGTGTACGCGCCGCCGAGCGCGTCGGCCGTGTCGGCGAGGCCGTCCTCGTGGAACGCGCCGGTGAGCAACAGGCTCGCGACGACCGCGAGCGACGCGGCGACGTGGGGGCCCGCGCCGCGTGCGCCGTAGGCGATCGCCGCGAGCACGACGCCGAGCCCGAATCCGACGAACGGGAACCAGCCGGACGCCCAACGCCAGTCGGCCTCGCTGTACGGAAAGCCGCCGACGGGGATGCGGGTCAAGAACGTCGCGGCCGCGCGCGCGCCGCGGAAGAACGGGGGCGCGGTCACGCCGGCGCCCGCTCGCCGACGTCCCCTGCGCGATCGGGCACGCGCGCCTCGGCGAACGTCGCCATCGATCCATGCAGAGCGCACGCAAGATCGAGCAGCGGGAGCGCCGCGAGCGCGCCGGAGCCCTCGCCCAGGCGAAAGTCGAGGTCGAGCAGCGGCCGCGCGTCGAGCGCGTCGAGCACCCTGCCGTGACCTTGCTCTCGCGATCGGTGGGCGAAGACGAGCGACGCACGCGCGCGGGGCTCGGCGCGCACGAGGCAGAGCATCGCCACAGACACGATGAAGCCGTCGACGAGGACGGTCATGCCCCTCGACGCCGCCTCACCCGCGGCGCCGACGAGCGCGGCCACCTCGCGACCGCCGACGGCGCGGAGCACGTCCCATGGGGTCGCGCCGCTCGCGATCCGCGCGAGCCCGCGAGACACCGCGTCGTGCTTTCGGCGCATGCCCTCCGCGTCCACTCCGGTGCCCGCGCCGACGATCGCGTCGGCGGGCAGCCCGAGCAGCGCGCCCGCGACCGTGGCCGCGACAGTCGTGTTGCCGATCCCCATCTCGCCGAGGATCACCACGCGCGTGTCGGGCTCGAGCACCGAGATCGCGCGCCGCCCTGCGCCGACCGCGGCGAGGAGCGTGGGCTCCGCGAGCGCGTCGGCCTCCGTGAGATCGCCCACGTCCATGTCGGCCACGGGGTCGCGCACGAGCGAGACGAGCTCGCCCGCGGGATCGTTCGGGTACGGGTGCGCCACCCCCACGTCGACGACGTGGAGCGGCACGCCGAGGTGCCTCGCCGCGACGGACGCCGCGGCGCCGCCGCGCACGAAGTTGGCGGTCATCGCGGCCGTCACCTCGCGGGGGTACGCGGAGACGCCTCGCGCCGCGACGGGGTGGTCGGACGCGAAGAGCACCGCCGCGCACGGGCGAGAGCGCGCGCGGCCCTCGGGATCGCGCGCCGCGAGCCACACCGCGAGCTCCTCGAGGCGACCCAGGCTGCCGGCGGGCTTCGTGAGCTCGGCCTGGCGCGCGCGCGCCGCCTCCTCGAACGCGGCCGACGGAGACCTGGGCGAAAACGCGAGCACACTCTGCATGGGCGCGATCCGAGCCCGCGCGCCGCACGCCGTCAACGACAGGATCCCGGAGCGCCCGAGGCCGCACCCGAGGCGAACAAAACGCGAAGCGCGGCGACCCTCGCTCCGACGTGTCGGACGAGAGCGCCGCGCTCGCGGGGATGCGCCGCGACTACTTGACGAGCGCCGTGTGCGGGTTCGCGCCGAACGCCGCGCTACCGCTCTTGGTGACGGCCGCGAGGTAGGCCCAGAAGCCCGCCGTGGCCGGCGTGCTCGCGGGCAGACGCACGTTCGCGTCGACCGCGCCGGTCGTGCCGGTCTTGGCGTTGCGGCTGATGACCGTCGTGCTGAGGCCCGGAGCGTGGTCGCTGCCCGGGAGGCTGCGCGAGAAGTCGCCCACGATCGCGACGACCGGGTTGGCGCCGGGCGCCGAGGTCGACATGCGGTCGAGGAACGTCTTGATGAAGGGCAGCATCGCACCCATCTTGTTGCGCACCGTGGTGCCGGTCCGGTCGCCGTGGGTGTCCCACCCGC
>JAGQJA010000136.1:0-2592 GCA_020430845.1 Myxococcales bacterium | reverse complement strand
ACTGCCGCACCGGCTGCTTGAGCGTCGCGACGGCCGCGTCGAAGCCGTTGCGCATCGAGACGAGCGACTTGCCGTGCTTGGCGAGGTGCTCCTTGGACATGTCGTCGGCGCCCTGCACGCCGCCGAGGGTGATGCCGCGGTCGGGGATGCGCGGGTTGGGCGCGCCGCCGCCGATGGCGTTGATCGTCGCCTGCATGTCGCGGATGGTCTGGAACGTCGTCCCGTTGACCGCCGTGCGGCTCGCCTCGCCGAGGATGTCGCCGCCGAGCGACGCCGCCTTGATCGAGCCGGTGCCGCCCATCGCGTCGGCGAGCACGAGGCCGCCGTTCATGTTGTTGTAGTTCCACACGAGGCCGCGCGCCGCGCCGTGGCTGCTCGAGCCGTGGCGGAAGCCGACGCTGGCCATGTTGCCCACGGCGTAGGTGCCGAGGCCGTCGTAGAAGCCGCGGTCGACGATGAGCCCGCTGCCGAGGTCGCGGACGTTGCCGGCCGCGACGCCGAAGGTGCCCGCGCCCATGAACGATCCGGCGCTCGGGAAGAGCGCGTTGTACCCACCGACGAGGTGGATGATCAGGACGAAGGTGTTGGCCGGAGAGGCGGCCTGCGCCTCGCCGATGAGGTGACGACCCGCGATGCGCGTGCCGATGGCGGCGCCGCCGACGGCGGCGACACCCTTGAGGAAACCACGACGGGAAAATCCAGAGCGATCCATCTTTGGCCTCCTTCTCAGTAGCTCAAGAACCCAGATGCAGTGAGAACCGACGCGCACGCGTAGGCCCAGCGACGCCGCGAATCGGCCTCGCCCGCGGCGTCGACCACCGCAACGTCCACACACGACGCGATCTCCGCGGGCGTGGGGGTCTGATTCCAGAACTTGCGCTGCATCGCGCCGCACACCGCGGGCGCGTTGTTCGCGTCCGGGGCCGTCGCGTACTCGGCTCCTTGAGCCGTGTAGTCGAGGCACCCGTCGAACGCGATGGTGTACGCGGTCTGCAGGGCGACCGCGTTGAGCTGCGGCTCCTCGTTCCACCGCGCCGGGGGCGCGCCGAACGTGGAGGCCGAGGCGTTCAGGCTCCCGGGAGCCTTACCGAGCACCCGCGGGAACTCGGTCTTGAGGAGGTCGAACGACTTGACCCGGCGCTGGTCGGCGCCCGAGAGCGCTCCCTCGCGAGAAGCGGTGAGCTTCTCTTGGCCGAAGCCGACGTACTCCTTGCCCGTGCACTGCGCGATCGGATCGACCGGCGGCGCGTTGGGGTCGGTGCCCGTGGGGGGGGCGTTGGGGTCGGTGCCTCGGGGCGTGCGGTCGTCGCCCTCGGAGGCACATCCGATCGCGGAGAGAGCTCCGACGAGAAGCGCGGCGTATGCGGCTGTCCTGCTGTTCATCTCCATGCTCCCTTTCACTGGCAGTACGCCGGGTCCTTGGCGATGGCGGCGATGGCAGCCTGCATCGTTACGTTGGGGTCATCCATGAGGGCCATGCAGCGCTCGAACGTGGGCGCCTCGCACGTGTTCTCGTCGCGACCGTAGAGGTAGTTGAACGCGTTTCGGCACGTCCACATCTTGTAGTCCGTCGACTCGACCAGCTTGGTGACGAGCGCCTTGTCCGAGTCGGGGCCGGGCGTGATGCTCGTGTCGAGGATGTCCTGCGGACCCTCGGTGGGCGGGTCGAACGTCATGTTGTTGCCCGTGCCGCGGCGCTTGCTCAGCATGCGCGACACCTTGTCGAGCGCGTACCACTTGCTGTAGTGGCAGCCCGCGCACGCCGGCGCCTGGCGGCCCGTCGCCGACAGGTCGAGGCCTTCGGTCGCCGTGACGGCGTTGAGCACGAGGCCCGTGGTGTTCTGCAGGATGCGGTACGCGCTCACGATGCGGTAGCCGGACTGCTGCGTGCCCTCGTTGCCCGCGTAGCGGACCATCCACGCCCGCGTGCGGAAGTAGCCGAGGCCGTTGGGGTCGGTCGCGACGGTGGGCTGCCCGCCCTGCGGCTGCGTGATGTCGTAGGCGCCGACGTAGAGCTCGCGCCACGGCTTGTTGTTCTCGAGGATGTACTTGGCCAGGTGGTAGGTCTGGTCCTCGAGCGAGTTCGCCCCCGGG
Source organism: Myxococcales bacterium (assembly GCA_020430845.1). Classification (GTDB taxonomy): domain Bacteria; phylum Myxococcota_A; class Polyangia; order Polyangiales; family Polyangiaceae; genus Labilithrix. Next base: position 498 of record JAGQJA010000136.1, on the reverse strand, counting down.
TCAGGGTTGAAGCGCGCGTTGATGAACCGCGCGAACTTCTCGTTGAACTCCGCGGTCTTCAGCATGTCGTCGACGGCCGACTGCGGGTTGGCGTTCGCGAGGAGCGCGGCGTCGGGGCTCTTGCCCACGATCGCGGCCGACACGCGAATGGCGCAGCGCTCCGCACGCTCCGCTTCGCCCTCTGCGCGTACCGACTTGCTCGTCGTCGCCGACGCCGCGGCCATGCCGATAGCGACGATCGGCAACAGCGCCCCGAGCGCGCGTCGATGCTGCTTGATGTCCATCGAACCCTCCATGCTGTCTCAACGGTGGAAACGCATTCGACGCCGAGCGGCGCCCTTCAACTGCGACACGGACCCACGTGCCGTCCGCACCAGACGAGGTACGGGCAACAGTAGAGTACACGCCGTTCGCCATTCGCGGCGACGCCGTCGCGCTCACGCCGACGCGCACATGAGCCCACCCGCCGATGACGGTGGGGGCCAGAGCACACGACGA
>JAGQJA010000135.1:5300-6546 GCA_020430845.1 Myxococcales bacterium | reverse complement strand
GACGTCAGGGCGGATGACCTCGGCGAGCGAGGTCGTGGTGGGAGCCTTCGTCGCGACCACGGCGGGCAACGGCCGCTCGGGCACATGGCGCTTCACCGAGAGGTCGCCGCGCGTCACCGCGCGCACGACCTCGGGAATGGTCAGCACCGCGTCATCCAGCGCAGGGCTCGTCAAACCGCTCGCGAGCGTGAGCGACTTGGCCGTGCGTCGCGCGCAACGTCCCTGTTCGACCTCGCAGCGGCACTCGCCGAGCGCCTGGCAGTAGGCCTCGTGCGCGAGCACAAACACGAGGCAGCGCCCGCTGGTGTTGGTCAGCGAGACGGTCACGAAGCACCTCCGGTGGCGATGGCCTGCGTCGGGAGCAGCTCGGGCTCGGTGACGCGCTTGCCGAGGTCGAGAGGAAGCCCCTCGTCGACGTCGAAGCCGCGCACCACGAAGCCGCAGGTGAACGCGCGCACGTCGTCCTTCCCCGCGAGCTGCGTGCGGAACTCGCCATCGGCGTCCAGCTCCCAGCGCACTGTCCCGCGGGCGGCGTCGGAGGGGTTCCGCTGCAGCTCGATCCAGCGGTTGCGGTTCAGGAACGTCGCGACGGCCACCATCAGGTTGAACAGCTCGGCGGTCCGCTCGCTCGCGGCGGTTAGCGTGAAGACGAGGTCGACGGTGTACGGGGGCTTGCGCCGAACCAGCTCAGGCCCCGAAACGCCGCCGACCACGTCCTCGTGGGCCACGTTCGCGGAGTAGAAGCGGTTCGGGCGCAGCGTCGGCCCCGAGAGCACCAGCGACGGCACCTTCGCCATCGCGATGACGTTCAGGCCGTCGAGGGTGGTGTCGTCGTAGTCGACGCTGACCGTGGCGCTCACGTTGCCGAGCACCTGGCGCTTCAGCTCGCGCAGGAGCTGGCGGATGACGCGCGTGAGGTCGGCCTCGCGGGCGACGGTCGGGCGCGAGAATCGGTAGGCGCCCGCGAGCACCACGGACTCGCCGGGGACCGGGTCGCCCCCCGCGTCGAGGTTCGACAGCTCGACATCGACGACGCCGACCGCGTGGATCGGCGTGCGGAGGTCGACGACACACAGGCCCGCCTCGTCACGAACGGACAGCACCTCGGCACGCACGCCGCCGAACAGCACCCGGACCCGGTCGGCGAGATCGGTCCCGACGAGCCGCACGAGGTCGCCGCCGCTCGAAGGGCCGGCTACGGGCTGCACGGAGCTGAGGGTCGGGAGGGCCACGCGGAGGCAAAGCC
>JAGQJA010000135.1:0-5254 GCA_020430845.1 Myxococcales bacterium | reverse complement strand
TCCCTGGCGACACGCTCGAGGAAGCGACGGCTGGCCCCCTCGCGGAACTTGTCGAAGGCGGGCCTGAGGAAAGGCCGCGCCGGGACCTGCACGACGATGACGCCGCGCCCGCTACCACCCGTGGGCTCCTTGCCGGCCTGCCGGAGCAGCGCGAACAGGAAGCGACGCATCTTGGGTGTCATCGGGATGATGACGGGCGCGCCGCCGAACTCGTGAAGCTTGGCGAGGTCCACCATCGAGGCGCCGTCCTTCGACCGCGCCGAGCGCGAAACGCCGATGAAGGCCTCGTCGCCCTGGACGATCACGGTGATGGAGTTGCGGAGGTCGCCGCGCACGATGAGCGCCTTGCTCCCGCCGAAGCCCTCGAGCTGGCGGGCGGCGATGGTGAGCGGCGACGGCGGCTTCAGAGTCTCGCCGCCCGGCGCCTGGCTCGTGAGCCCCTGGACGATCTCGTTGCGCAGGGCGTGGGCCTCCTGGCGCACGGCGGTGCCGATCGCCGCTTGCAGGCGCTGCGGCGCAGCGGTGAGGAGCCGACGCGCCCGTGCCCACTCTCCCGTGCGCGAGACCGCCATCGCTCACCCCTGCTTGAAGCGCAGGCGCGGCACATGCTCGTCGAGCCAGCCGAGCGCTACGTGCGTCGCCTCGTTGATGACCGCGCCCTTCTTGACGCTGAGCGCCGAGAGTGCGAGCGACTTGGCCGCGACCTCGATGTCTTCGTCGCGGCAGCCGTAGTCCTTGAGCACCGACGCCGTGCGCTGCGCCGCGGGCGTCGTGCCCGTGCGCCAGAACTGCATCTCGAGGTTCGAGCGGTATGCCTCGGCTTCCCAGCGGGCGCGCGCGGCGCGATCGGCGAGGTAGCTTACCTCGTAGGCCAGCCCCTCTCGATCGTGCTGCACGACGTGCTGGTGCTCGTGCACGCAGATGACGATCTGGTGCCAGAGGTCCCAGCCGCCCTTGGGCGAGCCGACCTCGAACGGCGTGTAGATGCGCCGGCCGATGGTCGTCGTGAAGTTTTTGAGGAAGCGGTCCTTACTCTGGATACCGAGCGCTTCGAGGCCCCGCGCGACGAGCTGCATCTCGAGCGCGCTCCGCTTGTTGATGACGCTCGTGCGGAAGTGGTCCTGCATGAAGCGCCAGAACGCCCAGACCTCCTCGGGCTGCACGTCGAGGAAGATCTTGCCGACCACCGGCAGCGACTGGAGGTAGCCCTTCATCGCCCACCTCCGGCCGCCGCATCGGCCTCGCTCGCGGGCACGCAGGTGTGCCCGGTAATGTGGCCGTCCTCGGTCGTCTCGTCGACGTACGCGCAGAAGAAGGGCACGCCGCTCCGCTCGCTCACGTCGTCGCAGTCGGCGAGCTCGTGGTAGCTGCCGTCCGCGTCGCAGATCTCGGCGGTGTTGCTGCTGCAGCGCGTGGCGCCCCGGACGCAGCCATCGATGGGTCGGCAGTGCGCACCGAGGCACAGGACGGCCAGGGCGCTGAAGATGAGGGCTCGCATCATGTTCCACTCCGTGCGGCTGCGCGGTCCTGGAAGGAGACGAGCAGCAGGTTGCGGCTGGGCCGACGCCGGTGGAGCCCGAAGCCGATGGGACGCGCCTCGGTCACGTAGAGGCCGGGAGGCGTGCGCACGGCCTGCACGAGCTGGCCGTCGCGCGCGTAGAGCGCGCCCAGCCTGTCGCTCGGGCGAATCAGGGCGTCGCCCGAGACCGCGTCGACGAGGCCGAGCTGCTCGAGATCCCTGAAGTGGAAGACCAGGTCGAAGCTCGACCTGGGCGTGTTCCCGGACGTCGCCATGCGCAAGGCTTCAAAAGCCTCCGGCTCCACCTGGCAGGGGACGCGCACCGGCGGATGCTCGCGACGAAAGGGCTCACCAACGCCATCGTCGTCGGAGTCGACGAGGACGGGCTCCTTGAAGTCCTCATCGTAGTCGGGCGCCATCGCCTGCGTGTCGAGGCGATGCAGCTCCGCGATGAACGGGAAGATGAGTCGACCGCGCATCACGCCGCTCCGAGAGGCGAGGGCCTCACGTAGAGCGCAAGGAGCGCGTCGATCTCCGGGTCGCCGGTGAGGCTCGCCGACGCCGAAGCCTTCGAGGGGTCGAGCCGGTAGCTCTGGTCGCGCGTGCGCTCCTCGATGATGCGCCAGCGACTGCGTGCCTCGAACGAGGCGTCGTCGGCGAGCGGCGCGATGGAGCGAAGGACGAGGAGCATCGTCGCGCGGCGGATCGCTGGCGGCGTGCGCCCCGTGAGCGTGCCGTCGTCCTCGGTGAAGCCCCAGAGCCCCTCGGCGGCCACGTTGCCGTGCCCGCGCGGGAACACGCGTCCGTGACGGCGTGTGAAGCGCGGGCCGTCGAAGCCGGGCTGGATGGGTGCGCCGACGATGAGGAGTTCGCTCGGGTCGAGCGACAGCTCCACGCTGCCGAGCAGGAGCCGGTCGACGCGGATCGGCGGCACGGGAAGCTCGATGCTCGGCGCGCCGCGCCCCGAAAGACGCAGCGTGAGCAGGCGCGGCTCGAAGAACCAGCCTGTCACGCGGTCGATGAGGCTCGAGGCTTCGGCGAGCAGCAGCGCGAGGCGGGCGTCGCTCGCCTCGGCCGCCGTCACGCCTTCGGCGCGCAGGTCGGCCACCGAGGCGTACACGTCACTCTCGCTCGCGCTTGCCGCGCTTGCTGCCCGCGTCGTCGTCCTTCGCGGTCGGCGGCGCGGAAACGGGAGGCGTGTTCTTCGGCAGGTCGTCGGTCGTGACGGTGCCGCGCGCGGTCGTGACCTTGAGGTCGTCGGTGGCGTTTCGCTTGACCTTCGCCGCCTCGCTCTCGCCCGCGTCGAGCGCCTTGGCCTCAGCCTCGGTGCAGACGTCGAACGCCAGCGGCGCGTACTTGTCGGTGGGCACCGTGCGCACCGCACGCAGGTGCTCGCCGACCTTGCGCTCGACGCGGTACCAGCCCCGCTCGTCCTGGAAGCGGATGCCGGCGTACGTGAAGCGACGCAGCACGAAGCCACGTCGCGGGTCATAGGGCTTGAGGCGAACCAGCAGAGTGTCGGTCATGTCTCGTTCTCCTCAGCTCAGAGCTGCACGTTGATGGCCTTGGCCACGCCCGGCTCCTCGGCGAACTTCACGTCGAAGCGGAGGGTCGCGACGATCTTCAGCGTGCCCTCCGAGATGTCGCGGTCGGACTCGAAGCGGATGTTTCGCCAGATGCCGACGTGGACGTTCTTCGGGTTGCACAGCACGATGGCCGTCTGGTCGCCGCCCACGCCGAGGTTCTCGGGGAAGAGCGGAATGGGCTGCAGCGGCACGCCCGAGTAGAGCACCGGCGTGTCGTCCTCGAGGAAGCGGTCGCCCGCGACGGTGGCGCGGTCGGCCAGCGTGTTGCGGTAGCCGAGGTCCGCGTCGACGCTCGACAGGAAGCGCATCGCCTTCTTGTCGCGCAGGTACTCGCTCGGCAGCGTCTTCAGCATGTCGCGGAGCAGGTCCTTCGTGATCGGCGTGCCCGCCGCGTCGACGACGTTGCTCGTCGCCTGCTTGAGGATGCCGTCCATCGTCGCGAGGAACGGGTCGACGGAGGCCGTGTCGCCGTTGATGGCGACGTCCTCCATGTCGCGCGCGATGGCGTCGGCCAGCATCTCCATGATGGTCTGGCGCAGCTCGCCGCGCTCGATGCTGTCCTCGAGCACCTCGTCGGAGAGGCGCACCTCGGCCTTGAACAGCTTGGCGTCGAGCTCGACGTCGGAGAGGTCGGGCTTCACGCGATCGACGGCGCCGAGCGCGGTGCCCTCCTGGCCCGGGCGCAGCACGCGCGCGCCGAACTTGATCTTCGAGATCTGCTGCTTCGGCGAGGCCATCGGGACGACGGTCGCGAGCTGCAGGAGGACGGACTGCTTGATGAGCAGCCGCATGAACTTCTGGGCCTGCGCGGGCTGGAGCAGACCGCCTCCCGCCGTCAGGTCGGCGAGCGCGAGGTCGGCTTTCTCCAGGATGGAACGGTTGCTGAGGTGGCTCATGAGGGTCTCCTTCCGGCGGGGTTCAGAGGTCGTGGAAGGAGATCGCCTTGTCGACGCTCTCCCGGTCCTTGGGCTTGTTGAGATCGAGCGGCCATCCCACGTCCTCGACGGTGGCCTTCGAGACGCGCTCGGCGGACGCTGCGCTGTTCGGCAGTCCGAACTGCTTCTCGACTCGGCCGAGTCGCTGCTGCTGCTCCTTCACGGTCTCTGAGAGCGCACGGAACGAGTCGGCGAGCTTCGCGAGCGAGTCGGTCACGTCGGTCGCGTGGGCCTTCGCGACCGGGGCGGGCTCGGGCTTCGGCTCAGCGGGCTTGTCGGTCTTCGTAGGCACCTGTTTCGCCAGCTCGCCGAGCCGTGCGAGCGCCTGCTTCGCGGCGGTGACGTTGGCCGCGAACGTCGCGGGCTCGCTCTTCACGCGAGCCTCGACGACCTCGTCGGTCTCGTTCACTCCATCTCCGTCCGTGCGCTCGAGGAGCTGCATGGCGACGCTGCGCAGCTCCTCGGCGAGCCCGGCGAGCCGCGCGTCGGCCTGGTCTGCGCCGAGCTCACCGAGCAGCTCGACGAGCCCCGTCAGGCTCTCGAGGGCCGCGAGGGCGGCGTTCAGCGCCGAGTTGTCGTCGAGCTTCGCCGTGGGCGCAGTGGGCGGCGACGGCTCGGCCGGGGTGGTGTTCTGGGTCTTGTCGTCGTCCATGGCTTCGTCCCTCTTCACGATGAGAAAGCGGTGCTTGTTGGCGGCGCGGTCGACGAGCGAGACCTCCTCGACGACCATGTCGACGAGGCGATGCACGCCGTCCGCCTTGTGCATTTCGGTCGTCATGCGGCGGCCTCCGAGGTGGGCTGGTTGCTGCTGGGCTGATCCGACGTCGGAACAGGAGCGGGCTCGGGCACTCGGCGCGCTGAGCCGCCGATGGAGAAGCCGGTGAGGTCGCCGGACTTCACGCGCTCCCACAGCTCGTCGGAGAGCACGCGCACCGCGAGCAGCCACGTGCCCCTGCGGACCGAGAGCTCGCCGATGGTGAAGTCGGTGGGCGCGAGGTAGCTCTCGAGCACCTTCACCTGCCCGTTGACGCGCAGGCGGTGCATCAGTCCGAGGCCGCCAAAGTCCTCCATGAAGCGGTGGGCGGCGGCGCGGATCTCCTCGCCCGAGTAGATGTCGCCCTGCGCGTCGACCACCTCGGGCTCGAGCACGATGCCCAGCACGAAGCGCTCGTCGTTCGGGTCGGTGCCCTTCACGAGGCGCGAGGGCTTGTCGA
>JAGQJA010000134.1 GCA_020430845.1 Myxococcales bacterium | reverse complement strand
TCCGACGCGCGGAAGGCCAAGCTCGTGCAGCTGCTCTTTCGCCACGGCAAGAACCGCCCGTCGATGGAGACGGTCGAACGTCGCGCCGAGTAGGCTGGCTCAGAGCCTGCCGCAGACGTTCGCCGGCTCGTACGGCTGGCACGGATGGCTCGGCACCACGGCCGCCGCGTCGTGCGTCTCGTCGGCGTGGGCACGACCGTGGAACCCGACCCACCCCAGGCCGCGCCCGTAGAAGTACGACTCGCCCTTCCCTGCCCCCTCGACGACCTCGACGCCGATCACGTCGCCGTACCCGTTCCAGCCGAGGTGACGCGAGATCGCCACCGTGTGCCCGGCCTCGCCCGAGAGGTTGGTGTCGCAGCCGGCGCAGCTCCTCGCGTCCGCCGCGTCGACCCGGAACTCGGTCGTGTAGCTCTTTCCGGGGCGGGCGCACCGGGGCAGCCACTTGGCGCCGGGCGCGCCGTCGACGTCACGGTAGACGGTGTACGCCCACGCGCCCTCGTCCCCGCGCCAGCGCATCTTGCACTGTCCGTCGAGCTCGTTCGAGAGCGAGCACTGCACGTCGCACCACGTGCGGCCCTGCTTGTCGGGGTTGAACGCCCAGGTCGTGTCCTTGTAGATGCGCAGCCACGTCCGGTCGACGGACCACTCCTCGAGGCCCTGGCCGTCGGCGGACTTGAGCACCGCGAAGTGCGCCCTCCCGTCGCTCGACGCGATGGGGAAGGTGCGCATGAGGTCGCCGTCGAGGCCCTTGCGCGGCAGGGACGGCGCGTCGCACCGCGGCAGCACGTACGCGGCGAGATCGACCTCGCCCGGGGCGCAGAGCGAGCCCGCGGCGCTCGCGACCGAGGATTCGCCGGCGGTCGACGCGTCACCGCCGGGCTCCGCCGAGCACGCGAGCGCGAGGAGCGGTGCGACGGCGACGAACGTGAGGAGCGCGCGGTTCACGGCGCACCTCGACGCCCCGCGGGCGTGGCCTGCGCGCCGGCCTTGAAGGCGTCCTTCACGTCCTGGGACGCGAGCTCGAGCGACATCTCCTTCCAGCTCTCCTTGTCCCAGACGAACCAGCAGAGCGAGACGATGTCTTGCGCGCTCGCGCGGTTGTGGGCGTCGACGCGGTCGTAGACGCCTCGCACGAACTCGACGCTCGCGTCGTGGCCCTGGTTGGTCTCCGTCACGAAGATGGGCACCGAAGGCAGCACGCGAGCGACCGCCGCGCGCTGACGCTCGAGCTGGCCCCAGAAGTCCTCGACCGCGCGCGCCGCCGTCGCCGCGCCGCCTTCGTTGCCGTACGCGTGCGCGGCCACGCCGTCGACGCGGACGTGCCGCATCTCGAGCCGCCGGAGCACGCTCTCGAGCCACGCCGGGCCGTTCATCCAGCGCGCGGGGTGCTCTTCGTACCCGTCGGGAGAGACGCCGGCGACGAGGAAGTAGTAGTCGCGTCCGTACGCCGCCCGGAGCCGCGCGCGGAGATCCTTGGCGACCGACTCGTAGACCTCGGCGTAGTACGTCGGCTCACACGTCTGCGGGTAGTCCTTGCACTCGGTGGGGCGCTCGTGCGGCAGGTAGGTCTCTCTCGCGCGCTCGTAGCTCTCGCCCGGGTGCACCGGGCGCCCGGCGTCGAGGTTGCCCTCGTTGCCGAGGAGGATGAAGCGCGCGCCGCCGCCCAAGCGCGCCTCGGCCGCGGCGATGAAGTCTGCGTACGCGGAGATCTTCTCGCGCGGCGGGAGGTGCTGCCCGCCGGACCAATCCACGCGGAGGATGATCTGGAAGCCGCGCTCGATGCGTCGCGCGATGTCGTCGAGGCGCCAGGGCTCGTCGTTGGCGGCGTAGACGAGCTCGACGGCCCACCCGCTCGGCGTGCCGAACACGTCGCTCGGCGTCGCCGTGTTGCCGGCGAAGTGCACGCCTCCCACCGTCGCGGGCAGCGCGGCCGGGTCGAGCGAGGCGACGGCGTGGACGGCCGAGCGCCCCGTCGTGCGCGTGTCGGCACCGCCCGACGGATCCGGGGCGGACGCACACGCTTGGGACACGAGCGCGGCGACGGTGAGCGTCGTGAGCGCGCCGAGCCGGCGGGCGGCGGCGTGGAGGGAGGATGCGGACGGGAAGCGAGCGTGGGCCATGATGTAGGTGGCTATCGCACTCGCCGTACCAACACCTGACCTCTACGAAATGCTTCTCTTTTCGATTACTTGCGGCAGACGACGCGCGGATCGCGCGCGAGCCTGTGACGCGGTGACGCCCCGGTCCCCCGCTCCCGCGAACGGCGCGCCCATCCGCCTACAGCGTGAGGGGGTTCTTCCCCTTCTTCGCCGGCTTCTTGGGCGCTGCGTCGGGCGTCGAAGGAGAGTCCTGCTCCTTGATGATGAACTGCACGCGGCGGTTCTTGGCGCGGTTGTTCGCCGTGACGTTGGGCACGAGCGGCTTCGTCTGACCGAAGCCCACGGGCGAGAGGCGCTCGGCCCCCACGCCGTGGTTGACCAACCACGTCACGACCGACGAGGCGCGGTCCTCGCTGAGCTTCTTGTTGTGATCGGCCGATCCCGTGTTGTCGGTGTGCCCCTGGACCTCGATGCGCTTGATGCGAGGGTTCTGCTGGAGCACGTCGGCGATCTCGAGGAGCAGCCCCGTCGACTGCGGGAGGATCGCGGCGGAGTCGAGCGCGAACTGGATCTGCTGCTTGATGACGATCTCTTGCTTGCCGACCGTCACGAGCGGGTTCTTGGGGCGCTTCTTGAGAAGCAGCTGCGTCGGGTTGTCCTTGCGCGGGGCGACGTCGAGCTTCTCGGTGAGCGTGAGGTAGCCGTCGGCCGTCACCGTGACCTCGGCGGCGCCCGGGCTCACGAGCTCGAAGCGGAACGCGCCCTGATCGCTCGACGTGCCGCTCAGCTCCTTCTTGGCGGCGTCGACGAGCTTGATGGAGGCGTTGGGCACCGGCGATTGCGCGTCGACGTCGAGCACCTTGCCCACGACGTTGCCGACCTTGGGCAGCGCCACGAGCGGGCAGTCGACGAGCACGTCGATCGGCCCCGACTGTCCGGCGGCGGGCGGAGGCGCGGCCGGCCCCGCAGGCCCCACAGGCCCCGGAGGGGGAGGCGCGGCCCCGATGAGCGTGGCCGTGCACGTCGACGGCCGGTAGCCCTCGGCCTTCACCGTGAACGAGTACGGGCCGGCGTCGAGCTCGGGCGTCGTGAAGCGGCCGTCGAGCCCCGTGACCATGCCGGTGAGGTCGGGACGGTTGTCCCACGTGACGATGGCCCCGGCGACGCCCTCGGTCTTCTGGTCTTCGTGCACGAAGCCCTTGATGCGCGATCGGCGCACGGGGCTCGCGACGGGGCGGTCGATCGTGGTGACGCGCTCGACGGGCGGGCGCTCCCGCGTGTCGAAGGCCCAACCCGCGCCGATGTAGAGCATCCACGGCGGCGTGGGGCGCACCTCTTCGATGAACGTGCCGACACCGGTCACGCCGACGTCGAGCGCGGCGAGCACGTTGAAGCCGCCCTTCCACGGAAAGAACCGGCTACCGAGCGTGAGGCTGCTCGGCGCGACCGACTCGTTCGCGAGGCACTTGTCGCGGCTCGGGTTCGTGGTGCGACAGAGGTAGCCCTGCCGGTTGACGGGGATCTGCACCACGTACTCGATGAACGGGCGAACCTTCTCTTTGGCGGCGAAGAGCTCGGCGCCGATCCCGATGTCGAAGTGGTCGACGCGGTTGACGTTGAGCCCGAAGCGCTCGATGCGCGTCACGGGCGCGCGGCGCGCCGTCTCGGTGGCCGCGACGACCTCGCCGGTGTTGTCGAGCACGTACGTGGCGTTGACGCTGAAGCGCAGCGGGATCTTCTTCTTCTCGAGGCCGCGGAGGTCGGCCGTGGCGAGCCCGCGGAAACGCGCGCTCGTGCCGCCCCCGTCGAGCCCCACCGCGCCCGTGCCGTTGACGAGGAGCAGGTCGAATGCGCCGCCCACGTGGAAGATCTTGCCGAGCTGGCCGTGCGCCTTCGCGCCGAGCACGCTGTCGCCGAGCACCTGGATCAGCGCCGGGCGATTGGCGTCGTTGGAGTTCGCGACGGCGCTCGTGGACAGGTACGTCTCGAGCCACTTGAGCACTTGGATCGAGAGCGAGAGGTGACCACCGATGTGATCAGAGCTGTCCTTGGTGAGCGTGCCGGTGCCGCCGCGCGGATCGCGACACGGGAACTCGGTGGTGCACAAGAAGCCCGCGGAGAAGTACTCGGACGTGAACGCCAGGCGGAACTGCCCGGGCGCGCCTCCTTGCGCGTGCTGCGTGTGCAGCAAGCCCACGCCGCCGCCGAGGACGACGCCCTCGTCGAGCTTGCGGTCTCGCTCCTCCCACTCCTTGGCGGGGTCGTCGGCGGGCCTCCCGTCGGCCGGGGCGACGCCGGGGCTCGCGGGTGCTGCGGGGGGAGGGGCTGTGCGTCCGCCCGCTGTGGCTCCGCCGCCGAACGTCACGGTGCCGCCCTGGGCGTGCGCCGAAGCGGCAACGAACATCAGCAAGGAAGACACGAAGAGAGAAGTGGCTCGCTTCATGGCGCGCAAAGGTTGTAACACCCCCTCTGGCGCGTTGTCACACCGATTACCGGCCCCCGGAGCACCGGCCTATTGCCGTTGTCGCCGAGCTTTGGCAGCCTGCCCGATCGATGCGCTCCCGCGGCCGGATTCTCATAGTCGACGACGAGGCGAACGCCCGCGCGGCGCTCAGCGAAATCCTTCGTGAAGAAGGGTACGTCACCGAGACGGCGGCCGACGGCTTCAAGGCCCTCGGCAAGCTCGAGGAGTTCGGCCCGGACGTCGTGCTGACCGACCTCAAGATGCCCGGGCTCGACGGCATCGCGTTCATGGAGAAGGCGCGCGCCGCGTCACCCGACACCGTCTTCGTGGTGATGACCGCGTTCGGCACCATCTCGAGCGCCGTGGCCGCGATCAAAGAGGGCGCCGAGAACTACCTGGCCAAGCCGCTCGACTACGACGCGCTCTCGGCGGTCATCGAGCGGGCCATGGAAAAGGCGCGGCTGCTCGCCGAGACGCGACAGCTGCGCGACCGACTCCGCGACCGCAACGCCCTCGGCCTCATCGTGACCGAGGACCCGAAGATGGAGCAGGTCCTCGAGCTCGTCGGGCAGGTCGGCCCCAGCAAGGCCAGCGTGCTCGTGACGGGCGAGAGCGGCACGGGCAAGGAGCTCATCGCCGAGGCCCTGTGCGCGGCGTCCCCGCGCGCGAACAAGCCGTTCGTGCGCCTGCACTGCGCGGCGCTCGCCGAGTCGCTGCTCGAGAGCGAGCTCTTCGGCCACGAGAAGGGCGCGTTCACGGGCGCCGTCAGCCGACGCGAGGGCCGCTTCAAGCAGGCCGACGGCGGCACGCTCTTCCTCGACGAGATCGGCGAGATCCCGCCGGGCACGCAGGTCAAGCTGCTCCGGTTCCTCCAGGAGCGCGCGTTCGAGCGCGTAGGCGGCAACGAGACGTTGCGCGTCGACGTGCGGCTCATCGCGGCGACGAACCGCGACCTCAAGGCGGAGATCAAGCGCGGCGCGTTCCGTGAGGACCTCTATTACCGCCTCAACGTCATCACCATCGAGCTGCCCCCGCTCCGTGAGCGCCCGGCCGACGTCGCGCCCCTCGCGGCGTTCTTCCTCGCGCGGTACGCGGCCGAGAACGGTCGCAACATCGAGGGCTTCGCAGAGGACGCGCTCCGCGCGCTGGCGGCGTACGACTGGCCGGGCAACGTGCGCGAGCTCGAGAACGTCGTCGAGCGCGCGGTCGTGCTCTGCGACGGCGCGACCATCGAGCCCCGACACCTGCCGCGCTCGCTCGTCCCGTCGCTCGACCGCGACGCGGCTCCCCCGATCCCCGGCAGCACCATCCAGGAGCTCGAGCGATACGCCATCCTCAAGACGCTCGAGGCGTGCGGCGGGTCGACGTCGAAGGCGGCCGCGATCCTCGGCGTGTCGCCCCGCAAGATCCAGTACAAGCTCCACGAGTACAGCGGTAGCGACGACACCTCCGACGCGGAGAGCGCCCCGGGAGACGCCGCGAAGCGCCCGGACGAAGAGACATGAGCGAGCTCGTCCTCTCGGTCGACAAGCTCGTCAAGACCTTCAGGAAGCCCTTCTCCCGAACGAAGGTCGAGGCCGTGCGCGGCGTGTCCTTCGAGGTCCAGCGCGGCCACATCTTCGGCTTCCTCGGACCGAACGGGGCCGGCAAGACGACGACGATCAAGATGGTCACCGGGCTCATCGCGCCGACTTCCGGCGTCGCGACGATCCTCGGCAAGCCTTCGACCGCCCCCGAGGCCTTGGCGCCCGTGGGCTTCCTCCCCGAGAACCCGTACATCTACCCGTACCTCACGCCGCGCGAGTTCGTGACGCTGTGCGCGCGGCTCAGCGGCGTCCCGAGCGCCGAGATCGACGCCGCCGTCGCCCGATCGATCGAGCGCACCGGCATGACGTACGCGATGGACCGACCCGCACGCTCGCTGTCGAAGGGCATGCTCCAGCGCACCGGCGTCGCGGGCGCCATCGTGCACGACCCCGAGCTGCTCATCCTCGACGAGCCTATGAGCGGGCTCGACCCGGTCGGGCGCAAGGAGATCCGCGATCTCATCGTCGAGGAGGCGGAGGCGGGCAAGACGGTGTTCTTCTCGAGTCACATCCTGAGCGACGTCGAGATGCTCTGCGACAGCGTCTGCATCCTCAAGCGCGGCGAGGTCGTCGTGAGCGGGTCGGTGCACGAGCTGCTCGACGCGGGATCGCGCAACGCCGAGATCTCGCTCACGGACGTGCCGGACGAGCTGGCGAAGGACCTCGAGGGCGCGGCCGAGCGCTCGCGCCGCGTCGGCACGAGCCTGGTGCTCGAGGTGATCGGCGACGACAACGTACGCGCCACGCTGCAGAAGGCGCTCGCGGCGGGAGCGCGCGTCGAGAGCGTGTCGCCCAAGCGCGAGACGCTCGAGGACATCTTCGTCCGCAAGGCCCTCTGACCGCCGCGGCGCGCGCGAGCCATCAGCGCGGGCAGGCCTCGAACATGAGATGCGGCTCGAGCCCCGCCGCCTCCTTCGTGCCGGTGACGAACTTGCCACCGAGCGCTTCGTCGACGAAGAAGGCGAGGCCGGTGCCGACGCCCGTCGCCGGCAGGCGCTGGAAGTCGACGAGCAGAGGTCCGAGTTGGAGCGGGATGATCGCGGAGGTCGCGTCGTTGGGATACTTGAAGCTCCCGAGCAGCGTGGGGCCGTAGTCGGCGCCGAGCGAGATTCGTGTCTTCTGCGCCCCGGCGCCCCAACCGTCGGTGCGCGTCGCGGTGCGCCGACACATGTCCGCGCCGCTGTACTCGCCGCCGTCGCCCTCGACCCAATCGCCGCGCATGACGTACGCGCGCAGCTCTCCGGCCTCGGCGGGGACGTTGCAGCTGCCGCTGCACGTCGGGTTGCCCTTGAGCACGAGACGAAGGTTGCGCGCGCTCGAGCCACGGAGCGCCGCGAACGCAGCCGCCCCGACCTCGAAGCGCACGAAGAGCACGCCGACGCCGATGTTCCCGGCCTTCTCGATCCCGCGGCTGATCGACACGTCGCACTCGGTCACGCCGGGGGAGATGTCCGCGACCGCGGGCAGATCGTACGGGACGCAGGCCACGTCGCTCTCGCCGCCGTCGGCCGCAGAGGCGTCGATGTCGACGCCGGGCGCGTCCGGCGCGGACGCATCGCCCGACGGCGACGGCGAGGGCGCAGACTCGGACGACGAGAAGGCGCCGCACGCAGCGACGAAACAGGCAGGCGCAAGGGCCACCACGAGCCGCGCGGAGAAGATACGAGCGCCTCTCACGGCCGCGAGGATAGCACGCCGCGGGCTCCGCTCAGAAGAGCAGCCCGGTGACGCCG
>JAGQJA010000133.1:3747-8458 GCA_020430845.1 Myxococcales bacterium | reverse complement strand
CGGTACGCGCCGCGATCGCGCAAGCCCAGCCTCACGGCGCGCCACCTTCGGCGCCGGCGTCGGCCTCAGGCGCGACGGGCGCGATCTTGTACAGGATGCCGCCGCGCTGCCCGCCCGCGTAGAGCGTGTTGCCCAGCACGCCGAGCGGCGCCGCGCAGAAGTAGTCGGTGAGATCGAACGGGCTCTTCTTGGCGGGCTTTCCGTCTTTGCCCGTGTACGTGGCGAGCTCGCGCGCCACGAACGTGACCGCCGCCGCGCCGGCGTCCCCGCCGCTCGCGTCGCTTGGCGCAGGATCGAGGCGCAGGAGCTTCTTCTCGGTGAGCACCACCAGCGCGTCCCGAAAACGCACGATGTCCGTCGGGCGCCCCGCGTCGGGCGGGAGCGGCACCACGCGCCACGTGTCGCCGTCCTCCGTCACGCGCAGGGCGACGCCCGATCGGTCGAACGCGATCCAGAAGAGACGCTCGGCGCGACCTCCCAGGTGCGCGGCGCGCGCGGCCGGGCCCGGGTCGGCGTACCAGCGGAGCGTCTGCGCCGTGCCGTAGTCCGTCACGCGCGTGGGGTGGGCCCCCTCCTGGGTGATGTCTGTAAAATACACGTAGTCATTGGGGTCGCGCGCGTCGTAGTCCTGGATGCCCGCGTACAGGCGGCCGCGGAAGCGCGTCATGTACGTCAGGCGCCACACGCCGTCCCGCCACGGGTGCGGGTAGTCGACGGCGTACGTCCACCGCGAGAGGTCGACGCTCGCGCGGTGCAGCGCTCCAGGCGACGCGCCCCTCCACGCGCGCTCGGTCGGAGGCACAGACCCGGTCGACGCGTAGATCTCTCCCTTGAACTTGGCGACGTCGATCACGTGATACGCGCGCGGCAGCACACCCGCGCCGGGGCGCGACTCGGCGTCGGGCGAGCCGGGCGGACGGTAGTGCGGCGCGCGCGGAGGGGCGAAGCGGCCGTCGGGGCCGGACACGAACACGTAGCCCTCGGTGCCGTGCTCCACGAGGCCGAGGCCGTTGTACGGAGGGTCGGCGTCGGGCACGAACAGTCGACCGCCGATGGCGCGGATGCGCAAGAAGCCCTGACCCGCGCCGCCTCCCTTGGCGGGCTCGCCGTGGCGGTTCCAGTCGAACGCCACGCGAAACGGCCGCTTGGCGTCGCTCGGATCGAAGCGCGTGAGCGTCGCGCCGTCGGTGCCGAGCGGCACGTGCGCGTGCGCCATGTAGAGCGCGCCCTGGTGGGTGGTCAGATCGCAGATGCGGCTGAGCGCGAGGGGAGGCGCGCCGATCTTCTCGAACGCGAGCGCGTCGGGCAGCGCCCCTTCGCCGGTCTCGCGTCCCTCGCGGTTGCCGTCGGGCTCGGCGAGCGGGGGCAGATCGGCCTGCGCCGCGTCGAGCGTCACGCCCGCGTCGGCGATCGGGGCCGCGGAGCCCGCGGAGGCTGCGGACGCCTCGGCCGGAGGTGACGCGCCGCCCTTTGCGCCGACGGGATCCTTTGCGCGCGTGCACGCGACGACGAGCGACGCCCCGAGGGCGAGCGCGATCACGACGGCGCGCGTCACGTGCCCGCCCGACGCTGCGTCGACGTCGCCTCTACTTGCAGATGAAGAAGCCGATGAGGCTGCCGCTGGGCTCGCACTGGAGTCCCTTGGCCGCGCACTCGTCGACGGCTGCTGCCGGGTCGCACATCTGGACCATCGTCACGCCGGGGATCTGTGTGACGCACTGAGGCTGGCACTGCACAGATTTGTACCCGAACGTCTGCTCGAACGAGCCGCAGCACACCTGGCCGCCCGTGCAATCGGCGGAGCTGTCGCAGCGGATGAGCGCGCCCGTGCACTGCCCCACGCCGCCCGCGCCGGTGGGAGGCACGCAGCTGTACTGCAGCGAGCCGCCGTTGGTGCGCTTGGCGCAGCACGACGATCCGCCGGCGCAGATGCGCGGGTTGCCGTTCTCCTTGCCGCAGTAGATCTCGGGCGTGAGCGGGCCGCCCGACGACGATCCGCCCGACGAGCTGCCCGAAGCGCCCGACGATCCCGACGATCCCGACGACCCCGACGACCCCGACGACGATCCGCTCGCGCCGCTCGACCCGGAAGAAGACCCACTCGCGCCGCTCGACCCGCCCGAGGACGATCCGCTGGCGCCGCTCGATCCGCCCGACGACGACCCGCTCGCGCCGCTCGACCCCGAGGACGATCCCTTGCCGTCGTCGCTCGGGAGCTGGCTCGGACCGCCCTGCGCGGGCTCGGTCTTGTCGGTGAAGCTCGACGTGCCCTCCGCCGCGAACAGATCTTGGTTCGACGCACCGCTGCACGCGGCGACGACGAAGATGCTGGCTCCGAGCACGGCGTACGTGCGGTGGCGGGTCTCGTTCATGGCGAGAGGTTCTACCGCCCGAGGTGATCGTGTCCACCTGAGGCCGGGTCTCATTTGCGTAGCAAGCCTGCATGCGTATGCGCGGGTATGTGTGAGACCTCGCGCGCACCACATGTGCGTGCTCTGCGTACGTCGCTCGACGCGGCGCGCGCGGGCATGCTAGAGGACTCGGCCTTTTCCGCAGGCTTACCGATGGTCCCGCCCCAATCGCAGGCTCCCGTGAGCGTCATCACCACCAAGGACATCGACGGCGTCGTCGACGCCATCGAGCACGCCGCGCACGCGTCCGAGACGTGCGCGCGTTCTCACGTCGTCCAGGCGATCCCGCGCGAGGTCGTCCGCGCCGCGCTCGAGGCGCACGGCGCAGGTCTCCGCACCAAGCTCGATCGTGTGGTCATGGGCGAGGACCCCGAGCTCGGGCTCGACGTGCTGCTCGAGGCCGGCGTGCTCGAGGAGATCTTCCCCGAGGTGCACGCGATGGTGGGCTTCGGCGACGGCGAGTGGCGCCACAAGGACGTGTGGAAGCACACCAAGCAGGTGGTGCGGCAGGCCGTGCCGCGCCTCGAGGTCCGCTGGGCGTCTCTCTTCCACGACATCGGCAAGGTCAAGACGCGCAGCATCAGCCCCGACGGCAAGGTGCACTTCCTCGGTCACGCCGAGGTGGGCACGCGCATGTTCGACAAGCTCGAGCGACGCATCCGGTTCTTCTCGCCCGAGCCGGCGCTGCGCGACACGGTGCGCTTCCTCGTGCTCCACCACCTTCGCGCCAACCAGTACGAGCCCACGTGGACCGACAGCGCCGTGCGGCGCTTCGCCCGAGAGCTCGGCGCGCACCTCGACGACCTCTTGTGCTTGGCCCGCGCCGACATCACCACCAAGCGCCCCGAGAAGAAGCGCCGCGGACTGAATCAGATCGACGAGCTCGCCGGACGCATCACGCAGCTCGCCGCCGAGGACGCGCAGGTGCCGCCGCTGCCCAGCGGCGTGGGCGACCTCATCATGAAGACCTTCGGCATCCCGCCGTCGCGGCTCATCGGCGACATCAAGAAGAAGCTCGAGGTGGCGATCGAGGCCGGTGAGATCGAGGGGCACCAGCCCAGCGAGTTCTACGTCGACCTGATCGCCAAGGACAAGGCGCGCTTCGGGCTCTGAGCGCGCCTCGACGGCGGCGTAGCGTAGGCGCGTCCGGCGACGCGGCTCTGCGGTCAGCGGCGTCGCGACTGGATGGCGCCGATGGCGCGGCTCAGCGCGGTGTCCTTGTGCAGGCACGCGAGGGCGTCCTTCTTGCGAAAGTGCCCCACCATGCGCGGCGCTTGCAGCGCCTTGAGCTGGACGAGGGTGCGCTCGTCGCCGTCTCGCGCGGCGCGGTCGAGGTGTGCGCGCACGTTGCACGCGTTCTGCGCGGCCGACGTGCGCACCTCGAGGGCCACCTGCAGCGCCGGGCTCATCGAGACCCGTTCGCCTTGCGCGAGCGACTTGGCCGCGCGCTTCTGCGCCTTCGGGTACTGGCTGCCCGACTCGCCGTACGCGATGTCGTACAGGATGTCCCAGCCCTCTTTGCCCATCGACGCCTCGAGGACCGTGTACGCCTCTTCTTCGCCGAGGAGCGCCGCGTTGCGCACGTCGTAGCGCATCTGCGTGTCGTTCTGCAGCTCGGGGTGCTTGGCGAGGATGGCGCGCGCCTCGACCATGGCCTCGCTGCGTTTGTCGGTCGCGATGTACGCCTGCATGAGCGCGCTGCGCACGTCGTCGCGCGCGCGCGGCTCGGGCGGCAGCTCCTCGAGCTTGCGGATGCCCGACGCGTAGTCCTTCTGCTTGATCATCGCGATGCCCGCGGTGATCTCCTCGTCTTGTGTGAGCTCGAGCACCTCGCCCGCGTCGTTCGACGCCGTCTGCGTGCCCGCGTCGGTGGCGCCGAGGGCCTGTCCGCGATCTCGACTGCGCAGCACGACCACGATGACCGTCACCAGCACGAGGAGCCCGATGGTGCCCGCGGCCGCGGCGACGATCCACGCGCGCCCACCCAGCATGGCGCCCAAGGCCGGGCTCGACGTCTCCGTGGGCGCCGTGGCCGACGGGAGCTGCGGACCCGAGAGCGCCGGCGTGAGGCTGCTGTTGATGCCGGGGTTGGTGGCGCGCCCGCCCGACGCCGCGTTCGCGTACTTGGCGTCGATCTGTCCCGAGGCCGCGAGGAGCGCGAGCGCGTTGACGACGCCGTCGATGAGCTCGCGCGCGTCGGCCATGCGGTTGTCGGCTTCTTTGGCGAGCAGCCGGCCGATGAGCCCCTCGACCTCGGGCGGGACCACGAGGCCCGGCGCCTTGGACGCGAGCGACGGGAC
>JAGQJA010000133.1:0-3698 GCA_020430845.1 Myxococcales bacterium | reverse complement strand
CGCACGCCGGCGAGCAGCTCGAACATGATGATGCCGAGCGCGTAGAGGTCGGCGCGCGCGTCGACCGGCTGTCCCAGCGCCTGCTCCGGCGCCATGTACTCGGGCGTGCCGTAGACCATGCCGGCCTGCGTGAGCACCGGCTGACGCGGGTCGACCGAGAGCGACGCTGCCTCGGCGATCTCGCCCACGGGCACCTTGGCGATGCCGAAGTCGAGCACCTTGGCGAAGTCGGGATCGCCATCGCGCTCGACGAGCATGACGTTCTCGGGCTTGAGGTCGCGGTGCACGATGCCGAGCGCGTGCGCACGCTGGAGCGCCGACGCGACCTGTCGCACGATGTGGAGCGCCCGGCCGAGCTCGACGCGGCCCTCGCCCACGACGTCGCGCAGCGTCTTGCCCTCGACGAACTCGAGCGCGATGAAGAACGAGCCGTCCTCGAGCTTGCCGAAGTCTGTCGCGGCCACGACGTTCGGGTGCTCGATGTGGGCCGCCGCCATCGCCTCGTTCTCGAAGCGCGCGACGACCTCGGGCATGCGGGTCATCTCGGGGTGCAGCACCTTGATGGCCATGCGCTTGCGCATGCCGGTGTGCTCCACCTGGTACACGGCGCCCATGCCGCCCTCGCCGAGCAGGCGCTCGACGCGGTAGCGGTCGCTGATGATCGCGCCGACGAGAGCCTTGGCGCCGCCCGGTCGAGCGCTGGGCCTCTCGCTCTTGCGCGGGGGGCTCGAGCCGTCGTGCGCCGTCCGCGAAGGCGGCGTGCCCCCCGGGCGCGGGACTCGGGGCTTGTCGTCGGCGGCCTCACCCATCGTCAGATTCTTCGCTCTCTAGCATGGTTTGCGCGTCGGCGCCTCGCGCGAAGGGCGCGATCCCACGACGCCGTGCGCGCGTCGGACGCCGCGTCGAGCGCCTTCGGGCGACGAGAGCCCGAGCTCACGGATCGTAGGTGATCCCGACCGTGAGCGTGGTCACGAATCGGTCGACGCCCGCGGGAGACAGCACCCCGCCGCCCGACAGCGAGCGGCCGTCGTACAGATCGCCCGCGAGGGCGAGCGGAGCGCGCGCGCCGAGCTCGGTCGAGAGCTGCCACGGGCCCCAAAGGGTGTAAGATGCACCTAGTCCGCCCCCGAGGTCGAGCGCGCGCCCGCTGGCCGAGCCCACCTCGACCTGCCGCCGCACCGGCGCAGACTGCGGCGTGTCCTGGATTTCCAGGGTCGTCGTGTACGAAGGCGCGTACGCGAGCAGCGCGCCGCCTCGCAAGAAGAGCCACACCCGCGCCTTTCCGCGCGGCCACGGCGAGAAGATGCGCACGCGGGCGCCGCCCCCGAAGAACCGTCGCGCCGGCGCGTCGGTGCCCTGCGGAGAGGTGTCGTGGTCGACGTAGAGCCCGGCGCGTAGCAGCGGAAGGAGCGCGATGTGCGCCATCAGCTCGGCCGCCGGACCGAAGCTCGCGTCGCCGCCCGATCGGTCGGAGAGGTGCCGCTTGGCCACGCCCACGCGCGCGGACGCGTCCCAGTGCAGCTGCGCGCGGGCCGCCGGCGCCCACGCCGTCACGAGCGCGAGGACGGCGAGCGCCACGGCGACGCGAGGCGCGGGTGACAGCTCTGCCGTGACGCGGCGGCGAGGCAAGGGCATCGGCTCCACCTTACCGGGCGCGAGGCTCGTCGTCGAAAAGGCGTCCCGAATCAAGCAGATGGCCGGCCCGCGTCCGGCGCGCGCGCGCCACGTCCGAACCCGGGTGGGGCTGTGCTGGCGACGCAGTAGTCAAGGCGGATCGTTTCGGGGTAAATGGCGGCCCCGATGACGCGCCACCTCCGTCCCTTCGGCGCTGCATGCGCGCTCGCCGTCCTCCTCGCGGCGTGCGTCGATGTGCCCGATTCGGTGCGCGCGGCGTTCGCCCCCGCCGCGCCCGGCGACCCGTCCAACTACCGCATCGGTCCGCACGGCACGGCGCCACCCGCCGACGTCGGCACCGCGATCATCGCGTCCGCGACGTTCGACGCGTCGAGCGAGGCGGGGCCCGCGGTCGACGCCGCGGTCGAGAGCATCGCCCCCGACGCCGCGGTCGAGCCCGCGGCCGACACCGACGCCGCCGTCACGCCCGCATCCGCCGACGGCGAAGGAGGTGCTCCGTGAGAGCTTCGTCTTGGGGTCTCTGCGCCACGCTCTTCGTCGCGTCGCTGGCGCCATCCGTCGTCGGCTGCGGCTCGCACTCGCTCCCGCCCATGAACGTGGTCGGCGTCGACAAGTCCAAGGCGTCGAGCAAGACGATCAACTACCTCGGCGGCGTGCCGCTGCGCAGCGGTCAGCTCCTCGTCACCGAGTCGCCCGACTCGACGAGCTTCGTCTTCGTCTTCATCCCCGAGAAGTTCTACCCGTTCACGCACGTCGCGGTGATCAGCATCGAGGACGGCGAGCCGTGGGTCTACGACGTGACCGGCGAGGTCAAGACGTTCCCGCTCAAGAAGCGGCTCATGGACAACGTGAAGGGCAAGATGTACCGGCGCCGCTTCTACGAGTACGTCGCGCCCAACCTCCACGCCGAGGTCTACGAGCCGCCCGAGGGCGCCGACGGCGAGAAGCTCGCCGCGTTCGTCCGCCAGAAGTACGCCGAGGGCGTCGAGTTCGACTCGTACTTCGACCCGAACGATCACTCGAAGCTCTTCTGCTCCGAGCTCGTGAGCTTGGCGATCGCCCACGCGGGCGGCAAGCCGCCGGGGCTCGACCCGTCGAACCCCAACCCGAGCGTCGTCGAGGGCATGCGCTGGCTCGGCGTGCCGCCTGGCATCGCGCTCCCCGCCGGCAAGTTCATCGACGAGAAGCGCTTCGTCGGCGCGTTCGGCCAGTTCCGCACGCGCACGCAGGCGTGGGCCTACTTTGAGGCAAAACGTGAGTTGTTCCGTAGGTTTACCCGAGATCAGCGCCTGGGTTACATGCTGATCCTCCAGAGCTCGGGGCAGGTCGAGGTGCGCCCGGAGATCGGCGACTTCGTCTTCGGCGCGGCGCGCCTCTTCAAGGGCGAAGAGGGCCTGCCTCCGCCGGGCGATCCGCGCATCGAGGCCGAGGTGCGGAAGCTCGCCGACAAGATGTTCGGCCCGTTCCCCGCGAGCGCCGGCCCGTCGTCGCCCGCGCAGTCCACCGCCGCCGCGCCTGCGCAGAGCGCGACCCCATGAAGCGCCTCGTCGCGCTCGCGCTCGTCGCCGTCGCCGCCGCAGGGTGCAGCGTCCCGGGCGGCCCTGGGCGCGGCGCGCCGTTCTCCAAGTCCAAGCAAGAGCGCGACCGACGAGGCGAAGAAGAGCCCCGTCGCAGCCCGCGCTCCGTGCAGCTCTTCGACGTGCGGCGCGCCGAGCGCGCGGTCGAGCTCGAGGTCGGGCCCGTCTGGTACCGCAAGGCCGAGCCCACGCGTGAGGGCTACGAGCGCGGCACGGGCGAGCTGCTCTTGGGCGTGGCCACCACCAGCCGCTGGAAGCCCTTCTACCTGAGCGGCGTCCAGTCGACCCACCTCCGTGTCTTCGGGTCCAAAGAGGCCTCGTGGTCGCTGCTCGCCAGCCAGCTCGGCGCCGGCATCCGCTGGGGCCCGCTCGAGCCCGAGGTGCGTCTGGGCATCGGTCTGCTCACCGCCGACGTTTTTAACGGGGACTACAGCGTCCAGCTGCTGACCCCCCGGGTGGGGGTGGGGGCGGGCTTAAAGCTCGGTA
>JAGQJA010000009.1:17558-17780 GCA_020430845.1 Myxococcales bacterium | reverse complement strand
CCTCGCCGCCGCCGATGCACAGCGTCGCCAGGCCCCGCTTCTTGCCCTGGTCCTTCATCGTGTGGACGAGCGTGGTGAGGATGCGCGCGCCCGACGCGCCGATCGGGTGACCGAGCGCCACGGCGCCGCCGCGCACGTTGACCTTCGAGAGGTCGATCTTGCAGAGCTGCGCGCAGACCATCGACACGACGGCGAAGGCCTCGTTGATCTCGTAGAGGTCGA
>JAGQJA010000009.1:7071-17479 GCA_020430845.1 Myxococcales bacterium | reverse complement strand
TAGCCCACCACGCGCGCGAGCGGCGTGAGCCCGTGCTTCTTGACCGCGGCCTCGCTCGCGAGGACGAGCGCGCTGGCGCCGTCGTTGATCGACGACGCGTTGGCGGCCGTGATCGTGCCGTCCTTGGAGAAGGCGGGGCGGAGCGTCGGGAAGCGCGAGGGATCACCCTTGGTCGGCCCCTCGTCCTCGAGCACCATGACGGGGTCGCCCTTGCGCTGCGGAACGGGCACGCCCACGATCTCGCCCTTGAAGAGGCCCTCCTTCTGCGCCGCGAGCGCGCGTCGGAAGCTCTCCTTGGCGAAGTCGTCCTGCGCCTCGCGCGACACCTTGTACTCGGCCGCGCACTTGTCGCCGCAGTTGCCCATGTGGATGTCGCCGTAGGGATCCCACAGGCCGTCGAAGATCATGCCGTCGACGAGCTTGCCGTCGCCCATGCGGTAACCGCTCCGAGCCTTGTCGAGGTAGTAGGGCACGTTCGACATCGACTCCATGCCGCCGGCGACGACGATCTCTTCGTCGCCGAGCGCGATGGACTTGGCGCCGAGCACCACGGCCTGGAGGCCCGAGCCGCAGACCTTGCCCACCGTCGTGGCAGGGACCGTGTTGGGGACGCCGGCGTAGATCATCGCCTGACGCGCGGGGGCCTGGCCGATGCCTGCGGAGAGCACGTTGCCCATGAAGACCTCTCCGACCGTGTCGGGGCCGAGCTTCGCCTGGGCGAGGGCGCCCTGGATCGCGGCGGCGCCGAGCTTGGGCGCAGACACCGCAGAGAGGGAGCCGAGGTAGGAGCCGATGGGGGTGCGGGTAGCCGCGACGATGTAGACGGGGGCAAGTGCCATGGGACTTCTCCTTGAGGTGCGTGCTTATAGCCCTAATCTTGGATGCCATGCCTCGGAATTTTTGCACTGCACAAATCGTCGTCCTCATGGCGCTCGCGCTCGCCCGCGGCGCCGCGGCGTGCACCGACGCCGGCGACGCCGCGCCCGCAGGCGCAGACGGTGGTGCGGATGACGCGCCGTCTCCGCTCGCGTCGCGGTGCCCCGACGCGCTCCCGGTCGACGGCGAGACGTGCCGTGTCCCCGAGGGGACCACGTGCGACCTGGGCGCGTGCGCCACGCAGATCGCGACGTGCACGCGCGGCCGATGGCGCATCGGGGCGAACCCGGATCCTTCTCCACCATGCCCTGCGGCCGCGCCAGACCTCGGGGACCCGTGCCCGCCCTGTTGGCCGTCGGCCCGCTCCTGCCGCTACGGCAGCGTCGACTGCTCCCTGGCCGACGCGAGCCAGAACGTCGCCACGGCCACCTGCGCCGCGGGCGCGTGGATGATCCGCATCGAGCCGTGCCGTGACGCCAGCGCGGACGCCCCGTCAGATGTTCAGGATGACGCCGAGTCCGGTCGAGACTAAAGAGGCGCCCCTCATGTCCGACACGAAGCTCTCCGCCTTTCTCGCCGAAAACAAGCTGAACCAGAAGCGGCTGCTCGCCGTCTCTCACAAGCTCGAGTCGCTCCGACCCGAAGATCGCGTCGCGAAGCTCGCGAAGCGCACGAAGAAGGGCAGCGAGGGCGGCGAGGGCGAGAAGACCGAGATCGCGAAGCCGCGCTCCGGCCGCGCCGTCACGCCCCGCGCGCTCAACGCCGCGCTCACGGGCGGCACGATCAGCGGGCCGACCAAGCAGCGCATCTTGCGCGCCGTCAACTACCTGCTCGAGCAGAAGAAGAAGACGGCCGTCGAGCTCAAGACGCTCTTCTGACCGTTCGGGGCGCACGCCTGGCTCCGCGGACGTGAGGCTCTGGGCTTCGCGGAGGATCCGGTGCGCCCGGACGATCGTATCGCTACGTGTGGACCGCTCGCGGGGTACGGCCACGTCGGAGGACGTGCGCACAATCGTCGCCGAAAACTTCGTGTCTAGGCCGATTGCTTGCATCGTGCACGCATGGCCGTCATCGCGCTCGCTGTCACCGCCGCCGTGGTCTTTGCAGACGTCCTCGACCTCCTGAACAGGCGTTCAAGACACACGGCCTGAATGGCGCGCCTCGCGCCGGCATCTGTCCATGGCGTGGGCGTGGCTACTGCCGTCTTGCCGTTGTTCCCGCCGTCACTCGGTGCGACAAGGGCACACATGAGCGATGACGAGGCGATCGTGCGCCGCGCCGCCGCCGGCGAGGCGGCCGCCTTCCGCGCGCTCTTCTCGCGCTACCGCACCGACGTCGCGCGCCTCGTCTATCGGATGCTCGGGCCCGTCGCGGACATCGACGACGTCATCCAAGAGGTGTTCGTCCAGGTCTACCGCAGCCTGAAGGACTTTCGCGGCCAGGCGAAGTTCACCACGTGGCTGCACCGGGTCACGGTCAACGTGGTGCTCATGCACCGCCGCGCCGCGCGCAGCCGGCCGACGCTCACCGAAGAGGCGCCGCACGACGTCGTCGCCGACCAACACGCGACCGCGCCCGATGAGGACGTCGACCGGCGCGAGCGCGTGCGCGCCTTCATGCGACTGCTCGGTCGCCTCGCCGACAAGAAGCGGGTGGTCTTCGTGCTCCACGAGCTCGAAGGGATGAGCCCCGCCGAGATCGGCGAGGTCGTGGGCGCGCCCGTGCTCACGGTGAGGACGCGCCTCTTCTACGCGCGCCGCGAGCTCGAGGCGATGCTCGGCGACGAGCCGGCGCTCGCGTCGCTCGACCTCGGGTTCTCCAAGAAGGCGGGGGGCACATGAGCGACCCCCGATCGACGGAGCGGCTCGACGCGATCCTCGAAGAGGTGCGCGACGCGCCCACGCCTGCGCGCGACTGGGACTCGATCGAGGCGCGCCTCATGAAGGAGGTCGAGCGCGATCGCGCGACGCTGCTCGCCGAGTCCCGCGGGGGTGGTGCGGCGCGCAAGTGGCAGCTCGTGGCCGGCGCGCTCGCCGCCGCGGCGGCCTTCGCGCTCTTGTCGCGTCCGTCGCGCGACGCGTCGTTCGACGCCCCACCGGTGGCGCCGGCGCCGATCGCGGCTGGCGCGATGCGCGCCTCGGCCGGCGACGGGAGCGTGTCGATCGGCGGGGTGGTGGCCGAGCCAGGCCACGCGCTGCGTGCCGGAGACGCGATCTCGGCGAAGGGCGCGGTCGGCTACTTCGATCGGCCCGGGCGCGTCACGTGGATGCTCGACGGCACGGCGTCCGCGTCGGTGCGCGTCACGTCCGCCTCCGAGTCGCTCGTGCTCGCCCTCGACGAGGGCGCGGTCGAGGCGCAGGTCACGCCGGTCCCGTCGGGTGAGGCGTTCGCGGTCGACGTGGCGGTCGACGGTCACGTCGTGCGCGTCGCCGTGCACGGCACACACCTCCGCGTCGCACGCGTGGATTCTCGCATCGTGGTCGATCTCACCGAAGGCGTCATCTCGATCGGGCGCCCACCTCGCTCGGGCTCCACGTTCGGCTCCGTGATCTCGGCGCCCGCCCACGTCGAGCTCGACGCGCGCGATCTGAGCTCGATCCGGGTCGATCGGACGCCGAGCGCCGTGCGCGCCGCGGCCGACGTGAGCGCTCCGAGCGAGCGTCACGTCGAGGTCGAGCCGCTGCCCCCGCCTGCCGCGCCGGGCGAGGCGCCGTCGGCTCCGGCGGCCACCGGACCCTCCGTGGCGCCGTCGCCTTCGTCGACAGCGGTCGAGCCCATCGAGCCGCCGCCGGCCGATCCGGTGGTGAGCGTGCGCGAGGCGGTCAAGGCGTGCGCCGTGGCGCGCGTGCGCAGGAGCGACGTCAAGGTGACGCTCGCGACGTCGGTTCGTCTGCACGTCCGCGACGACGGGTCGGTGGAGTCTGCGCGCTTCGAGCCCCCGCTCATGCCCGCGCTGCAGCAGTGCGCGGCCGAGGCGATCTACAAGACGCGCCTGCTCAAGACGGGCGACGTCGTCGTGCCTGTAGAATACACCTACTAGGCGTCCGGCGTCTGAGCGCGTGCTCGCCTCGGGGGCGGATCAGCGAGAAGACGGCCCGCGGGCCATCTGCGTGATGGCGTGCGTCTCCACCGCGCCGAGCAGGCCGAACTGGACGCCCATGCCGCCGCCACGCACCCACCGCACCACGCCGGGGAGCGCCATCTCGCCCTTCGCCGTCGGCAACGTCACGCGCACCGTCACCTCGGAGCCGAACTTGGCGGGGGTGCTCGTCTCGATCGACATGCCGCCCAGCGAGATGTCCTTGGCGACGCCGTCGAGGACTCCGTCCTCACCCTTCTGCTGGATGGTCACGGGGACGTCGATGGGAGACCGGGTGTGGCGTCGCTGCTCGATCACGTGAGCACCTCGGGAATCGGGAATGGTACCATTGCAGCGTGGCTAGGGACGATGCGCAACGGGCACGGCTCGCTCGCGTGGATCGAGCGCTGGCGCAGGCGCGCCGACAGGTAGCAGGATCGGCGCGCAAGGACACGCGCAGAGTTAGCGCCCTGGCCCTCGTCCCCGTCGTCGTCGCGGCCCTCTTGATACTGCTGCTCTTTCCGCACGCGACGGCGCCCGAGGCCGTCCCGATGCCGCTCGTCGACGACCGGCTCGTCTCGGCCGTCGAGCGCAGCGACGACGCGATCGCCCGAGACGCGCGCGCCCGCGGGCTCCCGAGCCAGCTGCGCGCCGTCGGCTCCGCCATCCGCGCCGTGCACACCTCTCGGGTTGCGGGCGTCTCCGAGGCAGAGCTGTTCGGCCTCACCGAGCACCTGGGCATGACCATCGCGGACCTCGGCGCGCGCGGAGAGATCGCGGAGCTCGCCCGCCTGCGCGCCGTCCAGCTCGAGGCGTTCTTGCGCGAGGCGCGCGCCCTCGAGCGAACCGGCGCGTCGTCGCCCGAGCTCATCGCGCTCGCCGGCGACTTCGCGACGCACATGCGCTCGGTCGGGTGGCTCGAACGCGGTGAGCTCACGCTCGACGACCACGAGCGGCGCGTCGTCTACAAGGCGATGTGGAACGCGATGGTCGCGCTACCTCAGGTCAAAGAGCTTGCGCTGACGCTCGACGAGACGCGCGTGCTCTATCGCCTCTATCTGCGCAAGCCCCACGCGCCAGACCTCGCGCGGGCCGCGGGCCGCAATCGGCGGGCCATGGCCATGACCGACGAAGCGTGCGCGCTCGCCAACGCCGACGAGGTCCGTGCGTCGGAGCTCTGGCGCGCCGACAAGATCCGACTCCTCGGGAAGATCGACCCCACGTACCCGACGGCGTTCGCGCTCGGCGTCGTGTACTACCGCGCGGGGGACTTCGCCCGGTCGTCCGACGCGTTCTCCGAGTGGATCGACAAGCACCCGACCGGCCCGTGGTCGCTGCGCGCGCGCAACCACCTCCGCGCCGCGCTCAAGCAGTACGGGGCGCTGTGACCGTCCGCGCGCTGCTCATCGACGACGACCGAGAGCTGGCGCGACTGCTCACCGACTACTTCGCGGCCCACGACGTCACGATCCTCCACGAGGAGACCGGCGACGCCGGGCTCGCCACTCTGGCGGCGCAAGAGGTCGACGTGGTGTTGCTCGACGTGATGTTGCCGGGCATCGACGGCTTCGAGGTGTGCCGCCGCGCGCGGGCCGTGTCGGAGGTGCCGATCGTGATGCTGACCGGCCGCGGAGACGACGCGGATCGCATCACCGGTCTCGAGCTCGGCGCCGACGACTACCTGCCCAAGCCGTTCAACCCGCGCGAGCTCTTGGCGCGCCTGCGGGCCGTGCTACGCCGCGCCAAGCCCGCTTCGGGCGTCGCCGGTGACGTCATCTCGCTGGGCGACCTCAAGGTCGACGTCGGCGCGATGACGGCCGAGCTCGCGGGCGCCCCGCTCACGCTCACCTCGCACGAGCTGCGCATCCTGGTCGCGCTCGCGCGCCGCGCGGGCGACACCGTCACACGCGAAGAGCTCGCGCAGGAGACTCGGGATCCGCGCGCCAACGCGGCCGCACCCTACGACCCGACGGTCGATCGTTCGCTCGACGTTCACGTGAGCCGGCTGCGCCACAAGCTCGAGACCGATCCCAAGTCGCCACAGTGGATCAAGACGGTTCGAGGCATCGGCTACGTGCTCGCGAGACCGGCGCGATGAGACGCGCTCGCCGCGCTCGTTCTCTGCAGCGGCAGCTGTTCGGGTGGTTCTTGGCAGCGATCGTGCTCGCGGTCGTCGCGAGCGCCGCGTCGACGTGGCTCACACGCAGCGAGCCCGGTGAGTCACCCCAGCTCGTCGCGTCGAAGCACGTCCAGCACCGGTTGGGGCGCGTGTGGGACGACCCGGTGGCCACCGAGGCGTACGTCTCGCAGCTCCGTGACACCACAGGCCTCGATGTCCGTGTCCGGAGAGATCCGTCTATCTTCGTCGGGCGCGGCCGGCGCGCGCGGCCGGGCGGCATCGTGTTCGACGGTTCGACCGCGTACGTGCCCGTCGTGCGTCGAGGCGCCGTGGTCGGTGCGCTCGAGGTCCACGTCTCGGGCGCCGCGCCGCAGCCGTGGAGGCTCGGCGTCGCGCTGCTCGTGGCGCTCTTCGTGCTCGCGATCGCCGCGCGTCGTGTGTCGGCGCGCATCGCGCGACCACTCGAGGGTGTCGCGCGCACGGCCGAGCGGTTCGGCGCGGGAGACCTCGACGCCCGCACGCGCGTCGACGCGATGTCGCGCAGGTGGGTCGCCGAAGAGGTGCGCGAGGTGGGTCACGCGTTCGACGAGATGGCCGAGCGCGTGGGGCGCATCGTCCGCGATCAACGTGAGCTGCTCGCCGCCGTGAGCCACGAGCTCCGATCGCCGATGGCGCGCTCGCGCGTGGCCCTTGAAATCGCCCGCGATCGTCTGCCCGAGGGCTCCGCGGCGGCCGCGCCGCTCGGCGACGTCGAGCGCCACCTCGAGGAGGTCGACGCCATCCTGTCCGACCTGCTCACGTCGGCGAGGGTCGGCCTCACCGATCTGCGGCGCGACCGGGTCGACATGCTCGCGTGGCTCCGCGACCGGCTCGAGGCCGAGCGCGCCTCTCTCGACGTCGAGATCACGCTCGACGCACAAGACGACCTCGACGCGCACGCCTCGATCGACGGGGCGCTGCTCGGGCGCGCGGTGCACAACCTCCTCGCCAACGCGCTCAACCACGGACACCCCGCTGGTCAGCCGCTGAACGTCTCGCTCGTCACCACCGACGAGCACGTCGTCGTGAGCGTGACCGATCGCGGGCCTGGGTTTCCCCCAGAGCTGCTCCCGCGCGTGTTCGAGCCGTTCGTCAAGGCCGACGCGTCGGCGAGGACACCTGGCGCGGGCACGGGCCTCGGGCTCACGCTCGTGGCGCGCATCGCCGAGGCGCACGGCGGGAGCGCCCTCGCGGAGAACGTCGAATCGCCCGTGGGAGGCCGCGTCACCCTGCGTCTTCCGAGAGCGCTGTCCGCCTGACTTGGCCTAGCTGGTCACAGCCCGTACCATGCTCTCGTGCGGAATCTGCTCAGAGCGCTCGCCTGGGGAGCCGGGATCCTCGGCGTCATCCTGGGCGTGCTCTATGCGGCGGTCTTCGACACGTGGGTCGTACCGGGCGACGAAGCCATGCTGCGCGTGGCCCTCGAGCCGAACATCCGGCCGGGAGACCGCATCCTGGTCAAGCGCGGGGGCACGCCGCGCTACCACGAGCTCGTCCGGTGCGACGATCCCGAGGCTCCGGGGCGCTTCGTGGTGGGCCGCCTCGTGGGCGTCGGCCGCGACAAGGTCGAGATCAACAACGAGCGCGTGATCGTCAACGGCAAGCGCAACCCCTCTCCGCGCGGCTGCGGGACGCAGGTTTTGACCCACCCGACGACCGGCCAAGAGGCCAAGCTCACCTGCGCCGTCGAGGACTCGGGCGCCAGCGAGTACAACATCTTGGTGCACCCCGAGCACGCCGAGAGCCCCCGCACCGCGTCCGTCGAGGAGGGGCGCGCCTACCTCATCGGGGACAATCGGCATTTTCACCTGGATTCACGGGATTTCGGCACGGTGGCCGCCGATTCTTGCCACCACATCGTTTTTCGCCTCTGGGGGGAGAGCTACGGGGAAAGCTCTCGCCGATTCAACTTCATCTGGTGAGTTTTGGTAAGCTGCCCAGCGCCCGATGAGCACCGAGATCGGCATCGTTTGCGCGAAGTGCGAGGCGTTCGGCGCCCTCGACGCGTCGACGTGCGCGTCGTGCGGGTCCAGTCTCGCCCTCGAGAGCGCGCCCGCGTCGGCGCCTGCGGCTCGCGCGGCGTCTGCGGCCCCCTCTGCCGCGGCGCCGCCGTCCGGCACGTCCAACGAAGGCCCCAAGACCACGCGCAACCCCGTCCCCCCCAGCGGGGGCGGCGCCATCCCGCCTTCACGTCCCGAGGTCGCGTCGCGCCCGTCGGTGCAGCGCGCCGCTGCGGCGTACGCGGTCCACAACCGGGCCGACCCGCGCGCCGAGGGGCCTGTCCGCGAGCGCCTCGCGTCGTTCACCGACGAGGTCGCGCCCACCTCCGTGCGTCTGTCTCCCGGCACCGGCTCCGCGCCGCCTTCGAGGCCGCGCGCCTCGTCACCGGACTCTGCGCCCATCTCATCTGCCGGGCGCACCAAGTCCCAACGTTCTCTCCCTACGCCCATCTCTCAGAAGTCCGCCGCGCAATCGATTGAGGAGCTCATGGACCAGGCAAAAAACTTCGTCTGCCGCTCTTGCTCGACGCCCGTCCCGCTGGGGCACAAGTTCTGCGGCCGGTGCGGCGCGGCGCTTCCGCCCGAGATCATGAGCGCTCGAACGCAGTTCTTCGGGCAGCTCCAAGCTCCGGGAAAGGCGAAGCTCATTCTCATCCGCGGCGAAGGGGTCGAAGGCCTGAGCTATCAGCTCAACGCCGATCAGCACGTCGTCGGACGCACCGGCCAGCTCGTCTTCCCCGACGACCCGTTCGTGTCGCCGCAGCACGCCAACTTCTTCTACCGGGATGGCAAGCTCGTGGTGCGCGACGAGGGCTCTCTCAACGGCGTCTACGTGCGCGTGCGAGGCTCGGTCGACATCACCTTCGGCGACTTCCTCCTCGCGGGCGAGCAGGTCTTCCGTGTCGACGCGCCGCCCAAGGTCGACGACCAGGCCATCCAAGACGGCACGTATTACTACGCGTCACCGCGCCACAAGAGCCCGTTCCGCGTCGTGCAGGCGCTCCAGGGCGGCGCCGACGGCATGACGGTGTGCGCGCGAGGCCCGTCGCTCCAGATCGGCCGCGAGGGAGGTGACCTCAACTTCCCGGGCGACCTCTACATGAGCGCCACGCACTGCCGCATCGAGGAGTCGGGTGGGCGCCTCACGCTCAGCGACCTGTCGAGCCGCAACGGCACCTACGTGCGCCTCAAGGCAGAGCGCGAGCTCTCCCACGGCGACTACCTCTTCATCGGGCGCAAGTTGCTCCGGGTCGAGATCACCGCCGCCTGATCCCGCCGCCCGCCGAGCGCGCGCTTGGCGAACGCCGCGAGCGATCCGAGCAGGGTCGAAGGTAGGTCGTCGATCATCTTCTCGAGGTCGACCGGGCCCTCGGTCACCGGCACCAACTCGCCGAACACGAGCGCGAACCGCTCGTATTTGCGCAGCAGCGCCGTGAGCTTGTCGCGCATCGCGTCGGCCTCGGGCCCCTTCGCGTCGCCGAGCAGCTCGAGCGAACGCGTGCAGAGTGCACATTTGTCGAGCACGACGCGCCGGAGCCTGCCGAGGTAAGCGCCCACGATCACGTCGGGGTATGGTCCGCGCAGGCGGAACGTGTCGTGTCGGGCGCCCGGCGGGCGGTGGCGCTCGACGATCTCGGCGGCGTCGAGCGCGCGCAAGTTCGTGAAGATGTTGCTCTTGGAGCGCCCGAGCATCGCCGACAGCTCGTCCATCGAGAGCGGGGCGTCCTCGAGGTAGAGGGCCGCGACGATCTGGCCGCCGAGCCGCGTGATGCCGGGGAAGCTCGAGGCGATCTCTCGGCCTACGCCGTCGAGCATGGCGGCGCGGGCGAGCGCCACGGGGTCGGCGGGCGCAGAGGAGGGAGGGGAACGTTTGCTCATTCTATGGATTCAGAACACATAGCACGACCCGCGCGCGTGACCTCCGCCGCCGCGACGTCGCTGGTCACGCTGCGCCGCACACCTTATGACGCCACGCATGTCTCGCGCGCCGACGGACCGCCCCCGAAACCGCCTCGCACGAGAGGCGTCGCCCTACCTGCAGCAGCACGCGGACAACCCGGTCGACTGGTACCCGTGGGGCCCCGAGGCGCTCGCCCGCGCGCGGGCCGAGGACAAGCCCATCCTGCTCAGCATCGGCTACTCGGCGTGCCACTGGTGTCACGTCATGGAGCGCGAGAGCTTCGCCGACGACGCGATCGCGGCGCAGATGAACGCCGCGTTCGTGAACATCAAGGTCGATCGCGAAGAGCGCCCCGACCTCGATCACGTCTACCAGCTCGTGGTGCAGCTGCTCGG
>JAGQJA010000009.1:727-7019 GCA_020430845.1 Myxococcales bacterium | reverse complement strand
ACGTACTTTCCGCCCACCGAGCGCTACGGCATGCCGTCGTTCGCGAGCGTGCTCACCGCCGCGTCGGCGGCGTACGTGGAGCGGCGCGAAGAGGTCGCGGCGCAGGCCGAGGAGCTGACCAAGGCCATCCACGCGGTGAGCCGCGGCGAAGAGGGCGCCCGGGCCGACGGCGCACCCGGGCCCGATCTGCTCGAGCGCGCGACGCGCCCGCTCCTCCGTCGCTTCGACGAGACGCACGGGGGCTTCGGCGCGAAGCCCAAGTTCCCGAGCACGATGGCGCTCGAGCTGCTCTTGCGCCGCGGCGCGCTCGAGGGCGACGCGCCGTCACTCGAGCGGGTGCTCCTCACGCTGGAGCGCATGGCCGAGGGCGGTGTCTACGACCAGCTCGGCGGCGGCTTTCATCGGTACTCGACCGACGAGCGCTGGCTCGTGCCCCACTTCGAGAAGNNGATGCTCTACGACAACGCGCTGCTCTTGCGGCTCTACGCGCAGGCGCACCGCGCGCGCCCGTCTCCGCAGCTCGCGGCGATCGTGCGCGACGTCGCGGCGTACGTCGCGCGCGAGATGACGTCGCCCGACGGCGCGTTCTACGCGACCCAAGACGCCGACAGCGAAGGCGAGGAGGGGAAGTTCTTCGTCTGGGACGCGCGCGAGATCCGCGAGGCGCTCGAGGGAGACGACGAGGCCGCGCGCGTGGCCATCGCGCGATACGGCGTGAGCGACGAGGGCAACTTCGAGCGAACGGGCAAGACGGTCCTCCACGTGTCGCGGTCGGTCGCGGCGGTCGCCGCGCGCTCGGACCTCTCCGTCGAGGCCGTGACCCGCGCCCTCGAACGGGCTCGTGTGGGACTGCTCGCGGCGCGCGCGCGTCGTCCGCGGCCGTTCCGCGACGAGAAGGTCCTCGCCAGCTGGAACGGGCTGATGATCGGCGCGCTCGCCGAGGCCGGCGCGGCGCTGGCAGACGACGGCCTCGTGTCGATGGCCGAGCGCGCGCTCGCGGCCGTCGGCGCGCGGCTCGTGACGCGAGGGGACGGGGGCGCGCGCGTGAAGCGGCTCGCGCTCGGCGACGCGGCGCAAGGAGAGGGCTTCTTGGACGACTACGCCTACCTCGCCTGCGGCGCGCTCGACCTCTACGAGGTGACGGGGGCCCCCGAGCACGTGGACCTCGCGCGCGCGCTCGTGGACGCGATCGACGACAGGTTCGTCGACGACGACGGCGTGTGGTTCACGCCGCGCGACGGCGAGGCGCTCATCACGCGGTCCAAGGACGCGTTCGACGCGGCCGTGCCGAGCGGGCTCGCGATGGCCATGCGCGCGCACTTGCGCCTCGGCGCGCTCGTCGACCCGACGTACCTCGATCTGGCGCGTCGAGAGCTCGAGCGTCTGTGGCCGCGCGCGATCCAGAGCCCGATGGGCTTCGCCCAGAGCCTCTGCGAGACGCATCACCTCGTCTCGGGAGGGATCGTCGTCGTGCTGGTCGGTCCGCGCGCCGACCCGCGCACCCGCGCGCTCGCGGCTGCGGCGCTCCGTCGCTTCTTGCCGCATCGCACGCTCGCGTGGCTCGACCCCGACGACGCGGCGTCGCGGGCGGCGTGTGCGGCCCAAGCCGACGGAAAGGCCGCTCGATCGGAGCCTGTGGCCTACGTGTGCCGCGGACGCACATGCTCGCTGCCCGTGTCCGACGCCGACGCGCTCTCCGAGCTGCTCGCGCGCGCGTGACGCCGGCGTTGACCATCGCCGCCCAGAGGGTCAGGCTTGGGGCATGCACCGCCGCGCCGTCAACCTGCTCCTCGTCGCGGGGTGTCTCGGCCTCGCGCTCTCACCGTCGCGGAGCGCCCGGGGAGACGCCGCCGTTCCCGCGCTGACCTCTCTGCTCGATCGCGCGAGCGTGCACGCGGCGCGCTTCGAAGAGATGCGCAAGCGCGGCTCGTACACGCTCGCGGGGCACATGGACGAGCTGTCGTCGACGGGCGCCGTGTCGGCCAACAAAGACATGGTGGTGCGCGTGACCGCGACGGGTGACGACACACCGCTCGTCGACGTGGTCCGCTACACCGAGAACGGCGCCGACAAGACGCTCGACGCCCAGCAGAAAGCGCTCGCCCGCCGCGCCAAGAAGAAGCGGGCCCGCGCCAACGACTTCCACCTGCCGTTCCTCGCCGCGCAGCGCTCGCGCTACGTCTTCACGCGCGCGGAGCGAGACGCGTCCACCAAGGCCGTCCGCGTCACGTTCACGCCCAAGGAGCCGGCGCTCGACGCGATCAAAGGTTCTGCGTGGCTCGACGAGGCGTCGGGAGAGGTGTTGTCGATGGGGTTCTCGTTCAGCAAGAACCCGCGCTTCGTCGACCACGTCGACGTGAAGCTCGTCTTCGGCCTCACGACCCCGCTCGGCCGCGCGCCGTCGGAGCTCACCTTCGACGCCGAGGGAGGGCTCCTCTTCGTGCACAAACATTTCCGCGGCTTCGCCAAGATCACCGACGCGCGCGTGACGCGCTGACGACGCTCAGCCCTTCGCCAAGAACTTGTCGAGGTTCGACGCGGCCTCGCGCTGCACCTTGGCCTTGAGCATGGGCGTCCACCCGAGCAGCAGGCCCGCGGGGCCGAGGGCCATGCGCGTCCAGCGCCAGAAGTCGAACGTGTCGACGTGCCGCACGATCTTCCCGTCGGCGATCTCGAACCGAGCGTCGATGACGTTGTGCACCTTGCGGCCCGTCGCCGAGAACAGGTACCGCGCCTCCCACTTGGCGCTGCCGCCCGCGTCGTCGCCCGTGACGTCGCTGAACGTCAGCTCGAAGTCCTTGGCGCGCTTGCAGAGCATCCGCCACATGCCCCGCGCGCGGTCACCGCGCAGATCGGGAAACGCCGGGTCCGAGAAGGCCACGTCGTCGGCGTAGCAGGCGGCCATCCCGTCGGCGTCGAGCTTCTGGAACGCGGTGTAGAAGTCGGTGATGAGGCGCTCGCTGGCGTGCATGGGCGCGAGCATCGCACGACGCGGCGCGCGCGTCTCGCGGACGGCGCGCCCCGGGCGTCAGCGGTGGCGCGGCGTGCGCCGTGGCCAGGCGCTCGGTCGGCGTCCCTGGGCGGGGGCCGGCTGCGCGGGCGCGGCCTCGCGGCGCATGCGGTCGACGAGCTGCGTGCTCTCGCCTCGCGACACGAGCACCATCTCGAGCACGTCGAGCGCGGGCACGAAGTACTCGTTGCGCGGCGCGCGACCCACGCGGCCCTGCAGCAGGCGCGGCGTCATCGTCATGATGCGCCTCACGCCGTCTGCGATGCGCCGAGGCAGCGACACGCGCTCGACGAGCGAGTCGAGGTAGTCGAGCATGGCGCCGTTGGGGTCGCGCACGCCCGTCGTCGCCTCCTCGATGGCGTCGTAGAGGAGCGTCGCCATGAGCGTGACGTCGTCGACCAAGCCCTCGTCGCGGAACTTGGCGTCGAGCGCGGTGAGCCGTTTGAAGAAACGTTCGCCGCCGTCTTCCATCGCCTCGACGTCGTCGAGCAGCGCAGACAGCTCGGGCAGGAGCACGCCCATGCAGCCCATCTCCCAGAGCAGCCACATCGATCGGTGCGCCGCGCCCCCGCGGAGCAGGCGGAGGATCTCCTCGAAGATGCGAGGCTTCGCGGCGCGCGCCAGCTCGTGGCGGTTCGCGACGATTGCGTCGTAGACGACGGGGTGCAGGCCCAGGTCGAGCCGCGCCGCGAACTTGATGGCGCGCAGCATGCGGACGGGGTCTTCGCGGAAGCGCACGGCGGCGTCGCCGATCGTGCGGATGGTGCGGCCCTTGACGTCGTCGAGCCCGCCGCACCAGTCGAGCACCTGTCGGCGGTCGAGGTCGTAGAAGAGCGCGTTGATCGTGAAGTCGCGACGGAGCGCGTCCTCGTGCGCCTCGCCGAACACGTTGTCGCTGCGAATGAGCAGATCGTCGACGTCCTCGACCTCGGACGCGTCGGTCACGCCGGGGTTGCGTCGGAACGTGGCCACCTCGATGACCTTGCCGCCGCCGAACAGCACGTGCGCCAGCCGGAAGCGGCGCCCGATCACGCGGCAGTTGCGGAAGAGGGCGCGCACGTCCTCGGGGCGCGCGTTCGTGGCCACGTCGAAGTCCTTGGGGCGCCAGTTGAGCAAGAGGTCGCGCACGCAGCCGCCGACCAGGTAGGCCTGGTACCCGGCGCGCTCGAGGCGTCGCACCACCTTGGCGGCGTCGGGATCGATGAGATCCTCGTCGAGCGGGGCGTCGTGGCGCTCGAGGCCCGTCCCCGCGTGGCGCTCCGCGATGTCCGCCGGTTCGTCCTCCGACGGGTCCGACGCGACAGTAAAGGAGGGTAGCTCCGGGGGAGCGGGGAGGTTGCTGTTGCGCGGTCGGCGCATAAGTGCCCGTAACGATGTAAGATTTTGCAGGCGGTGCGTGGGGCTCTGGCCCTGTTCTGCGCGAGGCCGAGTCTACCAGCCCACCCGACCCCTAGCAACGCGAGGTGGTAAGCTCCATGGGATGGCTCTCGAGCCTGCCCGCATCCAAGACTTCCAGATCGCGGGCTCGCTGGGCTCCGGGACGACGGCACAGGTCTACGATGCGGTGCACCTCGCGACGGGGCGCCCCGTCGCCATCAAGGTGCTCGAGCCGTCGCAGGCCGGTGACGAGATGCGCGAGCGCTTCGCGCGGGAGGCCGTGCTGCTGGCGGCGCTGAGCAGTCGCCACGTGTGCAACATCCTCGGCTTCGGCTTCGAGCGGGGGCAGCCCTTCTTGGTGCTCGACCGGCTCGTGGGAGAGACCCTTGACGCCAAGCTCCGGCGCGACGGCGCGGTGCCCATGGCGCTCGCCCTGCCCTGGATCGAGCAGCTCCTCTTGGGCGTCAAAGACTGCCACGACGCGCGCATCATCCACCGCGACCTCAAGCCGTCGAACATCTTCTTGCACCACGACCCGAGCGGCCTCGAGCTGGTGAAGCTCATCGACTTCGGCGTGGCCCGCCTGCGCGAGCTCTCGGGCGGCGTGCAGTCGCTCACGTCGACCAACCACCTCATCGGCAGCATGGGGTACATGGCGCCCGAGCAGTTCCGCGACGCCAAGTCCGTCACGTTCGCCTCGGACCTCTACGCCGTGGGCGTGGTCGTTCATCGCATGCTCACGGGGCGCCTGCCGTTCGTGAGCCGATCGCTCGAGGCGGTCATCAAGATGAAGACCGAGCGCGACGCGCCGAAGATCTCGTCGTTCGACGGCATGCCCAAGTCCGACACGCTCGACTGGTTCGTGCAGAAGGCCATGGCCCGCGAGCCCGAGCACCGCTTCCAGAGCGCGCGAGAGATGCTCGAGGCCTGGTGGGGCGTCGTGAGCAGCCTCGACCAAGAAGAGGCGACCACCATGATGACGTCGTCCGACGTGGGCCGCGTCGACGAGTCGTACTACGGCCAGCGTCCCCTGCCTCCCGACCCGGCCGATCCGACCTTGCCGCCGCCCTCGGAGCGCGACTCGAGTCAGTTCCAGACGCTCATCTCGAAGGCGCCCACCCACGAGACCTTCCCCGACGAGGATGCGCACACGCTCCCCGGCAAGGTGCCGCTGCCGCCCGAGGCCGTGCCCCCCAAGCCCTCTCGCTCGCGCCGCTACGACGACGAGGTCACGCGCGCCGACACCTCGCTCGAGGCGCTCGTCGAACGCGAGCGCGAGCTTCATCGGCGGCGTCGCAGGGGCTGAGCGCCCTTCGCGCAGGGCGTGCGCGACAAGTTTCGTGCCGTTCTGGTTGACGCCGGGACCCAGGTGATTAGCTTGGCTCCGAACTCGAGGGCGCCGCGGGCTGCTCGCGACGTCGCCCCAACAATCTACTACGCCGTCGAGGCTCCGTAGGAGGCACGACCATGGGCAAGATCATCGGAATCGACCTGGGAACGACCAACAGTTGCGTCGCCATCATGGAGGGACGCGAGCCCAAGGTCATCGTCAACGAAGAAGGCTCCCGCATCACGCCGAGCGTCGTCGCCTGGGACGACAAGGGCGAGATCCTCGTCGGTCAGATCGCCAAGCGTCAGGCCGTGACCAACCCCGAGAACACGGTGTTCAGCGCCAAGCGCTTCATCGGTCGTCGGTTCGAGGAGGTCACCGAGGAGCTCAAGCGCGTGCCCTACAAGGCCAAGCGCGCGGAGAACGGCGACACGGCGTTCGACATCCGCGGCAAGACCGTCGCGCCCCCCGAGGTCGCGGCCAAGGTCCTGCAGAAGCTCAAGAAGGCTGCAGAGGACTACCTCGGCGAGAAGATCACCGAGGCCGTCATCACGGTGCCCGCGTACTTCAACGAC
>JAGQJA010000009.1:0-682 GCA_020430845.1 Myxococcales bacterium | reverse complement strand
GCATCGTCAACGAGCCCACGGCCGCCGCGCTGGCCTACGGTCTCGACAAGAAGAGCGACGAGATCATCGCCGTCTACGACTTCGGCGGAGGCACGTTCGACATCTCGATCCTCGAGGTCGGCGACAACGTCGTGCAGGTCATCTCGACCAACGGCGACACGCACCTCGGCGGTGACGACGTCGACAACCTGATCATCGACTGGCTCGTCGCCGAGTTCAAGAAGGCGCAGGGCATCGACCTCGCCAACGACAAGATGGCTCTGCAGCGCCTCAAGGAGGCGGCCGAGAAGGCGAAGATCGAGCTGTCGAACATGCAGGAGACGGGCATCAACCTCCCGTTCATCACCGTCGGCCCCGGCGGACCGGTGCACCTCGACATGAAGCTCTCGCGCGCCAAGCTCGAGCAGATGATGTCGCCGCTCATCGAGCGGTCGATGGAGCCCGTCAAGAAGGCCCTCCAAGACGCCAAGAAGTCGCCCAGCGACATCGCCGAGGTCGTCCTCGTCGGCGGCTCGACGCGCATCCCGCTCGTGCAGGAGACCGTCAAGAAGTTCTTCGGCAAGGACCCGCACAAGGGCGTCAACCCCGACGAGGTCGTGGCCATCGGCGCCGCGGTGCAGGCGGGCGTGCTCTCGGGCGAGGTCAAGGACATGGTCCTCCTCGACGTCACGCCGCTGTCGCT
>JAGQJA010000132.1:660-16556 GCA_020430845.1 Myxococcales bacterium | reverse complement strand
TCACACTTGTCCTCGACGGCCGACCACGACGCTCCGGCGCGCAGCCCGAAGTAGGTGCCTGCGCCGAGCCCGGTCGCGGCGAGCGCGCCGAGCGCGATGCCCAGCGTCGTTCGGACGTCGCCGCTCGAGGAGGCGCGCGACGCCGTCTGCGCGGGCGCGGGAGCCGGGCGCGCGCGAACGGGGCGAGCCTCCGTCGGCGGTTCGGGCAGGGGCTCCGATGCGGGCGGCGTCGACGACAGCGCGACGCGCACGTCGCGCGAGGTGCCGGCGTCGAGCTCGACGGCGCGCGACGCGACGAGTCGCTCGCCTT
The DNA here is from genome assembly GCA_020430845.1 of Myxococcales bacterium. Lineage (GTDB taxonomy): Bacteria > Myxococcota_A > Polyangia > Polyangiales > Polyangiaceae > Labilithrix. Next base: position 16,246 of record JAGQJA010000132.1, on the reverse strand, counting down.
GCCACACCTCGACGCGATGGCGCCCCGGGTCGAGCACGAGGTCGTCGGCATCGCCCCGCGGCCCGCCGTCCACCGACACGACGCATGCAGGGTCGCACGGGCGGTCGGCGTCGAGGATGACGCGCGCACGCGCGACGCGACGCGACGTTCGCTCTCGCCCCGCGCGTGACAGGCGCAGCCGCGCCGGTCGGTCGGCCTTCTCTGCGCGCGCTTCGCTCTCGACGAAGGCGCGCCATGCGTCGACCACGCGGCCTTCGCCCTCGCGACACATCGCGAGCGCGAGCAGCGTCCCGTCGGCGTCCTCGAGCGCCTGACTGGCCGCGAGCTTGTCGCACGCTTCGGCGTATCGGCGCTGCGCGAGCAGGGCGGTCCCGTCGCGAAAGAGCGCGTCGGCGGCGCCCTCCGCCTTGGCTACGGGCGCGAAGGCCGTCGCCGCGAGGCACACGACGACGCAGGTTCCGAGCGCCCTCATCGGCGGTCCTTGAGCGCGACGTCGAAGTCCGACGGCGTGACGGCCGGGCGTCGCACGCGAGGCGCGGCGGCCCGGCGCGCGGGAGAGCCAGACGGCGCCGCGGACGAGACCCCGGGCTGCGCCACGACGACGGCCGGCGGAGGCGGCGCGACGGCCTTGGGCGCCACGCCCGAAGCGACGGCGAGCGCCTCGCCGGTCCGCGCGATCGCGGTACGGGCCGGCGCGGGCGACGCGGCCCGCATCGACGAGCGCGCGAACGTCTGGATGCCCACGAGGCTCACGAGCACGGCGGCGAGGGCCGCGAGCGCGTGCGCCCCACCCGGCCGAGCGCGCCGCCGCGCGGGCTTGATGTCGATGACCACCCCGGACTCGTCGTGGAAGCCGAGGCCGCGGAGCGCGCCCCGGATGTCGGCCCTGCGCGCGTGCGCGATCATCGCGAAGCGACCCATGAAGCCCGCCGGCGTGAGCGCCTTGGGCCCGAGCTGCGCGAGGCATCGTTCGAGATCGCGTCGCAGCTCGTCGGCGGACGCGTGGCGCTCTGCCGGATCTCGCGCGAGGGCGCGCTCGAGCATACGCCGCACGGTGAGCGGCACCTCGGCCGGCAAGTCGAGCGTCGGGGCCCGACCCGAGAGGAGGTCGGCCAGCACGGCCACGTCCTGTCGACCGTCGTACGGGGCCCTTCCCGAGAGCGCGCGCACGATGGTGGCCGCCATCGCCCAGACGTCGGCGCGCCGATCGAGCTTCATGCCCATCGCCTGCTCCGGCGGCATGTAGCGGATCTTGCCCTTGAGCGATCCCGACGACGTGGCGTCGCGATCGTGGACCTTGGCGAGCCCGAAGTCGATGAGCTTGGCGCGCCCATCGAGCCCGACGATGACGTTGTGAGGGGAGACGTCGCGATGGACGATCGATCTCGGCGATCCGTCGGGCCCGCGGAGCTCGTGCGCGGCGTGGAGCCCGGCGCACGTCTCGGCGGCCACGCGCAGCACGACCGACAGGGGCAGCCGCTCCCCGGCGCGCTCGCACGTCTCGGCGAGCTCGCGGAGCGTGAAGCCTTCGACCCACTCCATCGCGAGGTAGAGCGAGCCCGCGTCGGAGCCAGCCCCGTGCACGCGCGCCACGTGCTCGTGCACGATGGCCGTCGCGATCTTCGCCTCCTCCAAGAACATCTGGGTCGCCGCCGCCGATGCTCCGAGCTCCGGCAACATCGTCTTGACGGCGACGAGCCCTCCGTCGTCGCGCCGGGCCACCCACACCGAGCCCATGCCACCGCGCGCGAGCGGCGCGACGAGCGTGTACGGACCGAGCTTGTCTCCGCGCCTCATGCGAGACCCTTCAGCACGAAGCGCGCCATCCCGAGCACTTGGTCGACGGCGCACGATCGCCCGGGATTCCGTCGCTCGCCACGGGCGCGGTCGAGCGGTGTGCATCCACGCTTCCCGGTATGAGGTCCCGCGGCACGAGACGTGCTGAGCGCTCCACCATGCGCACACCTCTGGCTTGGATCGCAGCGCTCGCGATCATCCCGATCACAGTCCATTGCTCCAGCCCCGACTACATCGAGATCGACGATCCGACGGCGGCGGTCTCACCTACGCCGCGTGGATCCGCGACGTCGAGCCCCGGTCCGGCCGGCGACGCCGGCGGCGCTGGATCAGACGCCACCAACGCCCCGGGCGACGGCGCGCCGACGGGTGACGCGGGCGACTGCCCGACAGGAGATGCGGTCGCGCGTGCGGCCGGCCACTGCTACGTCCTCTTTCGCGAAGAGCTCGAGTGGGCGACGGCACGGGACCGCTGCGCGGCGCTCGGTATGCACCTGGCGACCCTCACGGCCGCGAGCGAGAACGACGTGGTGCGCGCGCTCGTCCCGACGTCCGACCTGCCGTTCACCACGCCGCGCTCGTGGATCGGCGCGAGCGACGTGGCCGTCGAGGGCAGCTTCGTGTGGGTGACCGGCGAAGCGCTGTCGTTCACGGCGTGGGCCTCGGGCCAGCCCGACAACGGCGGAGAGGAAGACTGCGCGACGATCGCGCGCGGCGGGAGCTGGGACGATCACGAGTGCACCCGAAAGCACTCCTTCGTCTGCGAGCGGGACTGATCGGTACCTGGCCGGCGCGCCCGAGCCCATGAGCCCACCGACCGTGCTCTCCCCGATCCCAGCGCGCGAACGCCACGTTTTCAGGCGCGTCCACGGTCACGCACGGTGTGGTCTGACGTGTGCACTAGCTCCGACCATGCACGCCACGAAGTCGCTCCGCCCCGTTGCCCTCGCCGCCCTCGCGCTCTTCGCGCTGCCTGTCGCATGTGCGTCGCAAGAAGACGACGCGAGCTCGACCGCGAGCGCCATCCGTACCCAGCACGTGCTCGTCGTCGGCCCGCTCACCGCGACCTCGGACACCGACGCGGGCGACGGCACGGTCCCCGGCGTCGACGCGAGCGCCGGCGGCGCGAACGACTCGGACCCGCGGACGTCGGACGCAGGCGCAGGGGAAGACGCCGCCGCGCACGACGACGAGACGGACGAGGTCTCAGAGCCCGAGCCGGGCGAGCGCGTCACCTCCGACGGCGCGGCCCTTCGACGCGCGCGCATGCTCCTCACCCAGCCCACGTGCGTCCTGCCCGCCGGCGCCTATGAGCTCACGCAGGCCCCCAAGAAGTCCGACGACGGCATCTTCTGGCACGTGAGCTTCGCCAAGGAGCCCCGCGGGCTCGGCGACGAGCGATGCGGCACCTCCGGCTGGGTCGAGTCGAGGGCCGTCGCGTTCCGGCAGCTCCAGACCGCAGGCGATCCCGAGCCCGCGACGGGTCAGGATCGCCCGACGACGGGGTGCGGGGCAGACAGCGCGTTCCGCCCCAGCTGGGTCAAGCCGGTGCGCGGCCCCATCACGGGTCACTACGGCGACTGCCGAGACGGCTGCCGTCGACGTCACGCGGGCATCGACATCGCGGCGAGCTCGGGCACGCCGCTCGTGGCCCCCGAACGCGGTCAGATCATCGACGCGCGCACCGGCGTCGGCGCCTGCGGGACCGTGATCGAGGTCCGACATCCCAACGGCGCGTCCACGCGCTTCTGCCACAACCGCCGCCTGCTCGTCCGCAAAGGCGAGTGCGTCTCGCGCGGTCAGCAGATCGCCGAGGTCGGCAACACGGGCATCGGCACCGGCCCGCACATGCACATGGAGTACTACCCCTCCCCCACCGGCGGGGCCGTCGACCCGCGCCGCACGTTCGGCTACTGACGCGCGGAACATCGAATGTATACGCACTCATTTTGGAGGCTCGGCGCGCTGCTCGTCGCACTCGGCGCGCTCGCAGGCGCCTGCGCCGGCGCGGTCGACGCGACGGCCGAGCAGACGTCGCAGGAGCTCAAGACCATCTCGGCGCGCGACGGGTGGAAGACCTTCCGCGTCGACGCCCACCGCACGAGGCGCGTCTCTGCGTCGCTCGAGGTCGGCGTCCGTTATCGCCTCACGTGGACCGATCACTGGGGCTGCCCGCGAGACCGCCGCCGCCCCGACGTGGCGCTCGACGTGCGCGTGGTCGACCCCGACGGCCGCTCGGTCGGCCCGATCGCTCACAACAGCATCCGGACGGACAACGGTCTCGACCCCGACCCGCTCGAGCTCGCGCCCGTGCGCTCGGGCACGTTCGTCGTCGAGCTCACCGAGGTCGCCGGCTACGACGGCACGTTCGAGCTGTCTCTCGAGCAGCTCGGGCACGCGCCGAGCGCCGATCCCGAGCCTCCCGTCGGGATCATCGTCCACGAGGCGGGCGACACGCGCGCGGACGCCGAGGTGACGCCCACGGGGGCGATCGCGCTCGCCGGCGGCGGTCGGGACAACGACGCGGCGATGCGCGCGTGGGTCGAGGCCGGGGCGAAGGGCGACGCGGTCGTGCTGCGGATGGACGACACCGGCGGCGGGTACGCGAGCTACCTTCGCGAGCTCGGCGCGCGCTCGGTCCGCGAGATCGTCTTCGATCCCGAGCACGGCAACGACGACGTCGAGGGCGCCGACCTGTCGACCCTGCGTCGACGGGCGGACGCACCATGGACGGAGCGCGTGATCGATCGCGCCGAGATGGTCTTCATCGCAGGCGGCAACCAGACCAAGTACCTCGACGCCTGGCGGGGCACGCGTCTCGCGCAGGCCGTCTCGCGCGTCGTCGCACGGCACGGCGCCATCGGCGGCACGAGCGCCGGCATGCACGTGCTCGGCGGGCTGGTGCACACGCCCCGCGGCGGCGGCAACTCGATCACGTCGGCCATCGCCCTCGCCGATCCATACGTCGGCCGCGGCGAGCTCCGCGGCACGGCGTCGCTCGAGATGTCCGAGAGCGCCTTTGCCCCACCCCTGCTCGCGGACGTGATCACCGACACGCACTGGTCGCAGCGCGATCGGCTCGGGCGCTCCGTCGTCTTCCTCGCGCGAGCGCTGCGGGACGGCTCGCGACCGCTCGGCGCAGCGCGTCTCGTCGCGTGCGACGAAGGCACCGCGGTCGTGATCGGGCCCACGGGGGTCGGTCGCGTGTTCGGCCCTGCGTCGGGCCGCGGCGCGGCATTCTTCTTCGCGCCCGATCGCGCGCCCGAGGTCTGCGCGGACGGTCGGGCGCTCGAGTGGGCGGCGGGCGTACCGATGGTCCGCGTCGACGGCACGCCCGACGGGCGCGACACCTTCGATCTCCGCGCGTGGTCTCCGGGCGCCGCGGCCACGCGCTCACGCGTCGTCGTGACCGGAGGCGTCGTGCACGTGCAGTGAGCCCGGCGCCGCGGGTGTGAAGCGCGAGATCACACCTAAAAAAGTGGGACATCGACCTTGCGCGAGAGGGCACCGAAAGCTAAACGCGACCGACCGGTCGGTAGCATATTCGCCCGGGGGAAGGTGTCCCAATGCTCAAGAGCTCGCTCCGAATCGTGTCGCTCGCCCTCGCCGGCGCGCTGCCCCTCGCCGTCGCGTGCAGCGACGACGCCACCTCGACGCCGTCCGCGGCGCCCGCCGGCACCGAGGCCCCCGACACGCCGCCGAGCTCGTCGTCGGGTGGTCCCGCGGTCGACGGCGGCGACGCGAGCGCGCCCGGCGACGGCGGCCGCGACGCGAAGGCCCCCGCCAACATCGCCGCGTTCGACAAGGCGATCGCCGAGGCCGTGTGCGCGCGCCTGAGCGCGTGCTGCGCCGCGGGCGACTACGACACGTTCTTCGCGCAGTTCAAGGGCAAGCCGTACGAGGCCAACACCGCCCCGCCGCGCGCACAGTGCGCCGCGTCGCTCGCCGAGACGTTCGGCAAGCTCCACCAGCAGAAGTGGGGGCCGTCGGTCGCGCTCGGTCGCATGGCGTTCGACGAGGCGCGTGGCGCCAAGTGCGTCGCCGACGTGCAGGCCGCCGCGTGCGGCGTGCCGCTCACCAAGGCGCTCTACGACGCCGAGTGCTTCGGTATCCGCGGCAACCAGGTGCTCAAGAAGACCAACCCCGTCGGCGCCGCGTGCGACGACATCGGCGACACCACGTTCAACGGCGAGTGCGATCCCGAGGTCGGCTACTGCGGCTCCTCGAAGAAGTGCGAGGCGTGGAAGCTCCCGGGCGAGGACTGCTCCGTCATCCCGACGCGCCAGTTCTGCCGCGCCGATCTCGCCTGCGACGGGCTCGCGCCCAACGCCCCCGGCAAGTGCACGGCGGCCCCGGTGATGAAGAACATGGGCGAAGAGTGCCTCGCCATCAGCGGGCCGTTCTTGCGCTGTCCGGCCAACGCCTACTGCGACTTCGACACCAAGGTCTGCACGCCCAAGAAGGCGGACGGCCAAGCGTGCGGCGGCGACGAGCAGTGCACCTCGTTCCACCCCTTCAGCTGCTCACCGCTTCCCAACGGGACGTGCGGGAGCACCTCGTTCTGCGGCGGCAACACCGACGGAGGTGCGCGATGAACCGGTCTCTCTTCTTGTCCTCTGCGCTCGCCGTCCTCGCGTGCGCCCAAGGTTGTAGCTCCACGACGACCTCGCCCACGCCCGCCGCGGCGTCGACCGAGCCCGAGCCCACGCCCACGGCCCCGGGCGACGCAGGCACGGACGCGCCCGCCGAGGATCTGTCCAAGACGCCCGAGGCGACCAAGCTCGCCGACGAGCTCGTGACGTTCCTCTCGGGCCGGTTCGACTCGAAGGACCAGTCCGTGCGGGACACGAGCTACTTCTCGATCACGCTCGCGGTGTGCGCCGCGACCGCGCCGGCCATCGGCGCGCGCACGCTCTACGTCGAGCAGGCGCGCGAAGGTGACCGACCGTACCGCCAGCGCCTCTACGTGGTCGAGCCGATCGACGCCACGACCGCGCGCTCGCGCGTGTTCGAGCTCAAGAGCGCGTCGAAGGTCATCGGCGCATGCGACGCCGCCAAGCCGCCGACGTTCGAGCCGGCCGACGTCGACGAGCGCGCGGGGTGCGAGGTGGTGCTCGCGCGCGTGCCCGATCGCTTCAAGGGCCACACGCCCGACGCGCGCTGGGACGGTCAGGCCTTCGTCACCGATCCGGCCGGCAAGAAGTGCCCGAGCTCGCTGCAGGGCGCCACCTACGCGACGAGCCAGGTCGACCTGCTCGACGACCGCATGGTCTCGTGGGACCGCGGCTTCGACGACACGGGCAAGCAGGTCTGGGGCGCGACCAAGGGCGGGTACGAGTTCATCCGTCGCAGTCCCAAGCCCTGACGGTCGCGCGGCCGAGAAGCGCGCGTTCGCACGCGGCGAAGAGCCCACGAATCCAGGGCTCTCGCGCCGCCCGGGCCAAGGCACACAACCTGCTACATGGCCCACCATGAACGCTCGCAGCCGCGCCTCGCTCCTCCCGCTCCTCCTCCTCACCGCCGTCGCCGCCACGGGCTGCGCAAGCCCCGACGAGGACGACGCGTCGACCGCCGACCAAGCGCAGACGACGCTCGACCCCTCTCGCTACCGCGCCGTGGCGGCGTGGTCGGGCCGGCTGCTCTTGCCCAAGCCCAACGAGCGTCGGCCCGACGGCGCGGTCAAGATCGAGCTCCACAACGCGACCGACGCGTCGCTCGCGGGCAAGACCGTGTGGCTCCGCTACGACACGTCTCCGGCGGTGCAGGAGCGGGTGCGCGCGGTGACCACCGACGTGCGCTTCGACGAGCGCGCCAAGAAGAGCGCCCAGGGCGGCAACATCCACCCCGCCCGCATCGACGGGTGGACCCGGGTGGGGCCGCTCGAGTCCCTCGCGGGCGCGCGCCCCGCCGACGACGTCCTCGTCGCCCTCCCCGACGCGAAGCTCGTGGGCGGAGAGCTCGTCATCACGCGCGAGCCCGTGATCGTGCCCGGCGACTACATCGCGCTCCTCACCGTCAAGGCCGCCGCCGGCGACGGCACGTACCGCGTGCAGCACTACGACAAGCGCCGCGGCGACTTCGCGGGCGCAGAAGAGACGCTCGCGTTCGACGCGCCCGCGATCCCGCTCGGCGGCAACGGCGCCGTGGTCTCTCCGATCGCCGGGCTCGAGCGTTCGCCGCTCAACAGGGCCGGCTTCTACGCGCACGGCGTCCTCGACGGAGCGGGCAAGCTCCACGTGACGGCGCTCGTTCCGCGCCCCCTCCGCATCCTGCCGAGCGTCAACGTGCGCAACGGCGCGGGCCCGTCGCTGCTCTACACCACCGCCGGCATGTGGGACCCCATCGCCACGCCCGAGACCGGGCGGCAGGCCAAGGGCACGCTCTCGAGCATGCTGCTCGTGCCCAACGGCAACGCCGGCGAGGCGGCCGCCAACGCGTGGCGCACCGAGACACTGAAGGAAGGCACCGAGCTGCTCGTCACGCACGCCTTCGGGTCCATCGGCCCCGCCGAGCAGCGCCTGCGCAGCGGTCACTTCTCGTTCGGCATCGCCAAGGTCGTCCGCGAGCCCCTCTCGGGACAGCTCGAGCTCGACATCGAGTACCGCCAGGTCTACGCGCACAACCCCAACGGCATCCTCTCGGGCACGCACTCGTGGGCGAGCTACGCCGGGAGCTTCGCACGCGGCTGGATGTACGGGCGGCCGATCGGCGACGTGGCGCTCACCCTGCCGGCGCTCACGCGCACCTACGACATGGGCGGCGCGCGCTTTCGCCCGCTCGACGGGCTCGTCACCGAGCTCGACACGATGACGGCCCGGTACCGCACCGGGCTCGGCACGGGCGCGTCGATCGTCACGCCGGCCAACTCGTGCGTGCAGGACTCGAGCAAGGCGCTGTTCTTCGCGCTCGTGAAGCTCGAGGAGCGCGTTGAGTCGAACCAGGCGGTCAAGGACTACGTCGCCTCGCACCCCGACGAAGCGCAGGTGAAGGACTACAAGACGCTCCTCACGATCGCGTCCGAGACCGAGCGTTACCTGAGCCCGCTCGGCATCACGCGGCGGGACTGGCGCAGCCAGGCCGGCGATCTCGCGGCCGTGTCCGCCTGCCCCGGTGGCATCTTCGGCGCGGTCTTCTGCGGCATCGCGAGCTACAAGACGATCTTCCCGCGGCGCGCGAGCGACTTCTACACCGAGACGCTCATCAAGGCGGGCGCCGGGGGCGTCGCCATCCGCACGAACCAGATCGTCGGCGAGATGCCCGGCATCTTCCCGCTCTCCCCGACCGGCCTGCTCTAGGGCGCGCGGCCACGCCGGCGCGAGCCGAGCCGCAGCGCGGCGCCCACCCGAACGTCGCTCACGGCGCTGGGTACGGCGGAGCGCCCGCGCCGGTGAAGCTCGCGCCGGCGGGCATCTGCGCGAGCGAAGGACCGAGCGTCTTGGTCGCGATGTCGTACGAGAACACCTGCCCGTTCGCGGAGAGCAGGAGCCCTCCCCGGCCGTGGGCGATGCCGAAGATGCCCATGTCGCCGCTCGGCCGCAGCGAGCCGAGCGCGTTGCTCGTGATCTCGACGACGTCGCCGCTCTGAGGGCTCACGCGCACGTAGCTCGCGCCCCGGTACCCGACGAGCGCCTCTTCGGTCTGCGAGACCGTCCCCTTCGCCGCCGTGCCGAGCGCGTACGGGAACGACGCGTCGCGCTTGATCACCTGACACCCCTGCGCCGTCAGCCGAAAGAAGTCCTTGCTGTCACTCGATGTAAGATACACATTCCCGTCGCTCGTGACGGCCGTCTCCTCGAACGCTGGACAGCCGGCCGACGGGAGCGCCGTGAACGTCCGCGCGTCGACGTCGAAGCGGTACACGACCTTGTCCTTTCCGCCGGCGTACGAGAGCGTGACGAGGCTCGGGTCGGGCGCAGCGGGCGCGGGCCCGACGGCGGGGGCCGAGGCGTCGGGCGCGAGGGTTGCCCCGCCAGAGTCCGCGGGCGGCGTGCTCGTGGCGGGCGTGGGCACGGCCCCGACCGCGCCGGTCCCTTGCACGTCGATGCTGCACGCGCCGGCGCCAGCGACGCAGGAGAGCGCGGCGAATGTGAAGGCGCGGGTGCGCGAGCTCGGTGTCGTCATCGAGAGAGGCCCAGCTGACGAGCGTACGGGCCGCGCCGAGGCGTCTCAACTGGTCATCGCGCCGACCACGCGGCCTCGCGGTCAGTCGAGGACGCGGATCGTGATGGTGCGCGAGCCGAGGCTCTGACCGCTCGCCGAGTAGGCCGTCGCGGTGATGTCGCGGTAGCCGAGCGTGTTGAACGTGTATCGCAGGGCAAAGTCCTGCGACGCGTCGGTCGACTCGCCGAGCGTCCAGCGATCGGCGCGGTACACCACCTTGGCCGCGCCGGCGGCGCGCGCCTTCATCCACACCCCGTTCGTGTACCACCCGCCGTCCTTCGGCGAGACCCACGACACGGCGTCGCACACGCCGCCCGGGTCGGGCCCGTCGTACTCGTAGTGCCACGGCTCGCTCGGCACCGTGCGCCTGAAACCAAAGCGCCCCGCGTTCGACGCGAGCCAACTCGACGTGGTCACGTCGACCGCGGTGCCGGACTGGTGGTTGCTGTAGCCGGGGCGGGCCGCGAGGTTGCCGTTGTTGCAGCGACCGGTCAGATAGCAGTTGTAGAGGTACTGCTGCTCCTCGTTCGAGCGAAAGCCCGAGTTGAGAGCCAGGTACACGCCCGCGTCGTGGGCGGCCCGCTGCATCGCCAAGAACGCGTGACCCGTGGCCCGGGTCACAGCCTTGCCGTCGATGCGGATCGTCTGGATCGTGCGCGGCGAGCCGCTGACGTACGCGGTCGCCGTCCTCGAGGTGCAATCGACGGCGCTGATGAGCGGGCTCGACTGCGCGGCGACGGGCGCGTCCTCCACCTCGACGTCCGCGTCTGCGGTGTCGCTGCAGGCGCCGAGCGCGACGGCAGACAGGGTGAGAAGCGACAGGACCGGGGCCGCGATGCGGCGTGAGGGGCGTGGTTGGCTCATGCGCGCCGACATCGCAAGGGTCACGCCAACCGACCGGTCGGTCGTTTATCCCGCGTATTCGACGTTGCGCCTTTTGTGGGTGTTTCTCGCCGTCGTCGCGTGTCGCGAGTCACCTCGCGCGCGCTCGCGAGGCCCTCGCGACCCGACACCGCCTCACATCACGCCGGCCGCCTCGAGCTTGGACACGAGCGTCGCGCCGACGGGAGAGCCCTCCTTGTAGAAGACCGCGGGCTGACCGATCGGCGCCTTGACCGTGACGCGCGCGCCGCCCGTCCACACCTTGTTGCTCCAGAGGTGCACCCAGCGCCCGGGCGGCAGGTAGGTGGACTTGTCGTACGGGCACGCCGGCCACGTGAAGCACTTGTTCTTGATCGGCGCGACGAGGATCTCGCTGCCGAGGAGGAACTCGTCGTCGACCTTCCAGCTCTCGGCGTCGTCGGGGTAGTGGAGCATCAGGTGGCGCACGAGCGGCCAGCCCTTGGTGCGCGCGTCCTCGAAGAGCTGCTTCCGATAGAACGAGAGCGCCTTGTACACCTTGGCCATGCGGGCAAAGTGCGCGAGCCCCGCCGCGTCGTAGGCCTGTGCGTTCGCGCCCGGCTGGTTGCCCTCGTGCGTCCGCAGCACCGCCGTGAACGCGTTCATCTCCGTCCACCGCTCGAGCAGCTCACGCTCGCGCGAGTACCCCACGCCGCCCACGCTGAGCGACGTGTAGCCGCCGGTGTCGGAGTGGTTGAGCGCGATGCCCGAGAGCCCGCCGTTGACCAGGCCGTGCAGCGCGCTCACGAGCCCGTCGTACTTGTCCCACGTGGTGAGCTGATCGCCCTCCCACAAGAGCGTGCTGACGCCCGGCGTCCGCGTGAAGCCGGAGCGGTTCCACACGAGCACCTTGCCCACGAGCCCGTGCTCTTCGAGCACCTCGCGATTGATGCGCATCCACTCCACCGGATACGCGTTGTGCATCGCCGAGCCGCGGGCGCCCGACGCGACGCGCGCATCGAACGGGAGCGCCTCGCCGAAGTCGGCCATCCACCCGCTGCAGCGGGCCTTGTCGATCATCTCTTCTTTGATCAGGCGCTTCATCCACGTGCGGGCGTCGGGCTTGGTCACGTCGAGCAGGGCCACGTCGAACGCCGTCACCGGGAGCATCAGCGTGTCGCCGGTCGGCCCCTTCACGAACGCGTCGAGGCCGAGCCCCTCGGCGAACGTGTCGCGCGAGACGGGCTTGGCGTCCTCGGGGACCGGCCGGAACATCGAGTTCACGTAGCAGAGGGTCTTGATGCCCCGTTGGTCGAGCGCGTCGACGTACTTGCTCCAGCCGGGGTGGAAGCGCGGGTTGTACGCCCAGTTCCAGAGCACCTGCTCGCCGATGACCGTGTGCGCCTTGCCCGGCCACGTCTGGTTCCACACGGCCGCGATGGGCACGCCCGCCGCGCGCATCTTGTCGACGAGCACGAGGCTCGCGTCGGTGTCGCGCGCGATCGCCACGATGGCTCCCTCGCCCACCCAGTCCGGCAGCGGCGGCATGCGCCCCGCGTACTCGGTGAAACGTTCGACGAGCTCGAGCGGGCTGTCACCACCGAGCACCCGGGCGCGCACATGCGGAGCGTAGGTCTTGATGGAGAGCGCGTCGGGGGCCGTCATGTCGAAGACGCTGAGCTCGGTGTTCTCGAGGAAGAGCGAGCGCGTGCGGTTCGTGGTGACGTGCGGCGCGGCGTAGTAGGTCGTGTCCTCGCTGCCGGCCGAGCCCTTGGCCGCGACGTTCATGGCCGACGAGATGGGCTGGTGACCGCGCCCGACCCCGCCCTCGGACGAGAGCACGCGGATGCGCTTTCCTTTGAGGTCGAGGGTGTCGTGCCGGAACTGCTCGCCCAGGCCGTAGAAGCGCTCTCCGGCGTCGGACGCGGCGCGCAGGGTGACGGCGCCGAACGATTTGTCCGACAGCTCGACGTCGATGGCGAGGTGTCCGGGGCGCGCCTCGCACATGCCCACGGTGAACGAGAGCGCGCGGCACGCCGGATCCGCGTCGGCGAAGCTCCCGCGCAGGCGCAGCTTGCCTTTGGGCGTCGCGCGCTCGGTCAGCACGGGCCGTGAGCACGCCACGAGATCGTGCTCCTCGATCGCGAACGAGCCCTGGTGCTCCTCGGCGCGCAGGTCGGTCTTCGCGGCCTCGATCCACGCGCCGGGACGCGACGCGTAGACCTCGCGCTGACCCTTGCCGTAGGTGACGCGCAGCGCGCCGCCCGCGACGCTCACGCCGAAGCCGCCCAACGTGACCGTGGCGTCCGCGCCCTGGGCCCACGTCTCCTGCGCCGCCGGTCCGAACGCGCAGGGATCGTCGGCGTCGACGGACGCCGGCTGCGGCGCCCCCGCGCGGACGTCCGCCTCTTGCGGCGCGCTGTCGGGAGCGTCGCCGTTGGACGAGGAGCACGCGATCGCGGAGCACACCGCGAGCATCGACAGCGGACCGCGACGCAGAACAGAACGTCTCATGCCCCTCGTCGAAAGCACACATGGTGCCACATCGTATCCACACCGATCGCCGCTGAAATCAAGCGTCCGCGACGCCATGGAGGCTCGCGCGGAAGCCGCGGATCCCGGTCGCTCCACCTCCCCGGCAGAGGCTCAGCGACAGTCTTCGACGGGCCCGGCGTCGGGGCACGGGACGAACTCCACGGGCACTCCGGCCTCGGCGGCGGGCCGCGCCGCGACGGCGTCGAAGACCATGCCCATCGAGAGCGCCTCGCACGGCGCGTCGCGCCCGTCCTTGCCTGGGTCGAGCGGGACGTCGCGCGAGTCGCACAGGAGCGGCTTGACGGCCTCGAAGCCCGTCGAGCCGGGGCACGCGCCGCCGCTGACCGCGAGCGAGAGCAAGCTCGACGTCGGCATGCGGCCGCCCATCTCGGCGTTCGAGAGCGAGAAGCCGCTGCCTGCGCGCTGGACTCGCGCGGCGACGTGCACGTCACGCATCTCCACGGGGATGAGCAACCACCTCCCGCCGCTGGTGGGGATGCGCACCTTGACGACGAGGCGCGTGAACGTGGCCACGAGCACGCCATCGGCGACGTAGGCCGACGTCGCCGGAAAGGCCGGGATGCGCGCGTCGACGAAGCTCGCGACGTCGAGGGTCCACACGTCCGTGCCGTCGAAGCGCGCGCCGGCGTCGGAGCCGCCGTTGACGGCGAACGCGTTGAACGCGGTGAGCTGGACGTCGGGATCGTTCCCTTCGCCGTTCCAGCCGACGAGGCGGAACATCAGACCGAAGCGCCCGGTGTCGAGACCGAGGCGCAGGCCGCTCTCGTCGAGCTTGATGCCGCTCCGCGACGAGAAGAAGTTGAAGAGATCGTTGGCCGCGTTGTCGGTGCCCGAATCGGCGGGATCGCACGGCTTGCCTGGCTGCGGTCCGAGGCAGGCGAGCCGGTCCGGGCAAGAGCAGAGGTTGTCGAGGTCGAAGCCGTACGGCGGATCTCCCTCCGCCGACGCCATGCTCATCGCGCGGACGGCAGCGTAGAGCTCACCCACGTCGCCGTCCGGCCCCGACGCAGGAGGAGCGGGCCACCGCTTGTGGAAGCACGGGTCGGGCGGGGCCCCGTCTCCGCCGGCGTCCGCGCCCGCCTCGGAGCGCGGCCTCGGCTCGTCGAAGCCCTCGAAGCTCGTCAAGAGCGAGCAGGCGGTCGTGACCGCGAGCGCACCGACGGCGGCTCGTCTCATCGTCTCCACCATACAACGAGCCGACGGCGAGATCTTGCGGATCCCGGCCCGCGCGCAGAGAAGCGCGCCTTCCCGGTCCACGAAACCACACGGCAATTCGGCGCGCCGCGCGTGGCACGTTTCTCGGATCGTGGGGCGCCGAGGTACCTCATGCAGCACGACGCCAAGCCGAGCCCGACCATCTTGGAGCAGCTCTTCGACGCGCTCTCGCACTTCGAGGAGGAGATGCCGTCGCTCGCGACGCTGCTCGCCCTCGTCGACGAGGACGTGAGCATCGTCGACGGCCCGTTCGAGTCGAGCCGCGGCGACTGGATCGCGCAGCTCGCGGCCAAGGCGGCCCGGCGCGCGCTCCGCGGCGAGGGGCGCTTCTTCGTCGTGCGCGACGCGTCGGTGTCCCGCGCCCACGGAGAGACCACCGTGTCGTTCCTGGTCGAAGAGCAGCGCACGGTCGGGGGCAACGTGGTCGACACGCGCAAGCGCGGCGGCAGCATCGTCGTCACCCACGAGGCCCGCCGACACCGCATCCGGCGGCTCACGTTGACGGGCGACCCGCCGTCGTCCCGGCGCATGCCCCCCACCCGTCCGATGGCCTTGCCCGGAGCATGAGAATGGCCGATCGTGCGGGGATGAGCGAGCTCCTTACGGTGGCCGACGGTCCGGTGGGCGAAGACGGCGGCGCGGCGCCCGTGTACGTGGTGCGCGTGACGCAGGGCCCCGACACGGGCCAGTCGCTCATGCTCGACTGGTCGCAGCGCCCCTCGTACCTCATCGGCCAAGGTCCCCTCTGCGATCTTCGCCTGCAAGACCGACGGGTCTCTCGGCGTCACCTCAACATCTCGCCCGACGGTGCGCTGCTCCGCCTCACCGATCTCGGCTCGAGCAACGGCACCCGCATCGGCGGCGTGCGCGTCGTCGACGTGTTCCTCTCCGGCGGGGAGGTCATCGAGCTCGGCGATACGCAGCTGCGCGTCGCGCGCGCCCCGGTCGCGGCCGCGATCCCGGCGTCGGACCGGCGCTCGTTCGGGCGCGTCGTGGGCGGGAGCTTCGAGATGCAGCG
>JAGQJA010000132.1:0-605 GCA_020430845.1 Myxococcales bacterium | reverse complement strand
AAGGAGCTGCTCGCCGAGGCGATGCACGACGCCGGACCGCGCGCGGCCGGGCCCTTCGTCGTGTTCGACTGCGCCGGCGATGCGTCGCAGCTCGAGGCGTCGCTCTTCGGCACGCCCGAGCAGCCGGGCGTCATCGAGCAGGCCCACGGCGGCACGCTCGTCCTCTCGGAGGTCACCGACCTCGACGCGGCGTTGCAGGCGCGGCTGCTGCCCGTCATCGAGAAGGGCTTCGTGCAGCGCACCGGCTCGACCGAGGCGCGGCGGGTCGACGTGCGCATCATCACGACGACGCGGCGGGACACCGACCGCGAGGTCCAAGACGGGCGGCTGCGCGAGGATCTGATGTTCCGCCTCGCGGGGGCGCGCATCGAGGTGCCGCCGCTCCGCCGCCGCCACGGCGACGTGCTCTTGCTCGTGACCCACTTCTGGAAGCTCTACGGCGGCGAAGGCGAGCCGCCCAAGGTCGTCGCGCTCAAGCTCGCGCGCAGCCCGTGGCCGGGCAACGTGCGCGAGCTCCAGCACGCCGTGGCGCGCGCCGTCTCGCTCGGCGAGGACGAGGTCGAGTCGCTCGGCTCGCACCTGCCCGCGCCCTCGCCCGCGCGCTC
>JAGQJA010000131.1:18957-33096 GCA_020430845.1 Myxococcales bacterium | reverse complement strand
GCCCGCCTTGATGCACACGCGCGCGGGCCCGCAGTGCGCGGGAGCCTCGCACCGGCCCCCCGCGTCGCACAGATCGCGGGGCTCGTCGGACGGCCCGGGCGTGCCGCCGCGAGGCACGAGACACACCTCTTGCTCCACGCAGCTCGCCCCTTCGCCGCACTGGCTGTCGGACGCGCAGAGCCACGGTCGGCAGCTCGGCCCCTCGTACGCCGTCGTGGGGCGGAGGCCATTGGGGCACGACGCGGGCGCCTCGGGGACGCACCGCGCTCCTTGCCTACCCGTGACGCCCACCTGACCCTCGGGGCACGACTTGGGCGGCGGCTCGAGCGCGTCCGCCGCCGCGAGGCCGCACGCGAGCGCGATGGCCGCGCCGACGCCCAGTGAGAGCGCCGCGCGCCTCGGGTCAGTCATGCTTGCGCCTGTGGATCCAGCCGTCGATCTTGGAGAGCGCCTTCGCGGGGTCGCCCCCCGTGCCTTCGAAGCCCACGAGGTACACGTGGTTGTCGTACCAGCCCGTGACGAGCGCGCGCTTGCCGTCGGGGAAGACCGCGATGCCGCTGCCGTGGTCCATGCCGGGCACCGGATAGACGCGCGCGGTCCAATCGGACGTGTCGATGACCGACACGCTGTGGGTCTCTTTTCCGTAGTCGGCCGACCAGATCCACTTGCCGTCGCGCGACGCCTCGAGGCTCTTGGGCGAGCTGCCCACGTGCACGGTGTGCACGACGCGCTCGGTCGCGACGTCGACCGCGTGCACCATCGAGTCGTGGTAGCAGGACACGTAGAGGAGCTTCTCGTCGGGTGACAGCGCCAGGTGGCGCGGGATGGGGCACGCGTCGAAGCGGTGCCGCACGCCGAGCTCGGCGCCGCCGAAGACGTCGATCGACGCGCCGTTGAAGTTGGCCGCGTAGAGCGTGCCCGAGCGGGCCCACACCATGCCGCGCGGGTTGGTGCCCGCGGGCAGCGTCCGCACCGTCTGACCGGTGGACACGTCGACCTGCGTGACCGAGTTGCCCGACCAGTTGGCGGCGAAGAGGCTCTTGCCGTCGCTCGACAGCGCGAGGATCTTGGGGTGCGCGCCGGTCTTCACCTCACGCGCGACGCGCCGGTTCTCGACGTCGATGAACATCACCGAGTTGCGGATGAAGTTCGACGCGAAGAGCGTCTTGCCGTCGGCCGACAGCACCGTCTCGACCACGTTTCCGGGCACGTGGATGACGCCGAGCTGGGAGAGCGACTCGGCGTTGTAGATCGAGATGTTCTGCCCGTTGGCCTGACCGAAGTTGCTCACGTACGCGCGCTTGGCGTCGGGCGACAGGCACACACCCTTGGGCATGGAGCCCGTCGACGCGACGCCCTGCACTTCGATCCTCGGCGGGTGCGCGGCGGCGCGTCCAGCCGTGAGCAACGCCGCGACGCCGAAGAGCTTCGCCAGGGCGCGCCCGACGCCACGGAACATCACGGCGCGGCCACAGCGCCGCTTGCGGCCGCAGGGTCCGCCATCGTGCGGTAGCGGTGGTAGTAGCGCGTCACCTTGACGACGTAGTCCTGCGTCTGCGCGTAGGGCGGGATGCCGCGGTGTCTCATCACGGCGTCCTCACCCGCGTTGTACGCCGCGACGGTGAGCGCCAGGTCTCCGTTGAACATGTTCGCGAGCACACGGAGGTAACGCACGCCGCCGAAGATGTTCTCCCGAGGATCGTCGATGTCGCGCACTTGCATGCGCGACGCCGTCTCGGGCATGAGCTGCATCAGGCCGCGCGCGCCCGCGTAGCTCACGGCGCGCGGGTCGTAGTCGCTCTCGACCTTGATGACGGCACGCACGAGCTGCTCGGGGATCTGATAGAGCGCCGCAGCCTGGCGCACGTGCTCGTCGAACCGCGTGTAGCGCGCCGGGTCTCGGTCTTGCGGCGAGAACGGGGTCACGCCCGGGCGCACCGCAGGCGCGGCCGCGGCGGCCTTGGAGCGCATGTAGAGCTTGCCCTGGGGCGTCGCGCGGCTCGAGAAATGGACGACGCCGTTCGCGTCGGTCCACTGGTAGATGTCCGCGGCGGCCGTGAGCGGCAAGAGCGCGGCGGCGGCGACCACCAGCGCTGTCGTCAGTCGAAGGTCGGGGCGCATCACCCCCGATCGTGCCAAGGCCATCTGCCACATGCAACAAATGAGGCCTCTCCCGCGTTCCGGCCGGGGCCTCGGGACCTGGGTCCCGTTCGCGCAACCGTTGCCGGATGGCCTCGCGGTGGGGGCGTGAGCCCCTGGACGGTCCGTGTTCCGGGTTCGTGCATTCCGTTCCTGTCGATCCAGGGGGAGTCCCCCACGACGCACCGCCCCGATACCGATTCCGGAGGGTTAGGAGCTCGGCCGTGGACCCCTCGGCCCGGCACGGCGCTCGCATTGGTAGTCTCCGTAACGCTCGCAGCAGGTCCTCGCATGTCTCGCTCCTCCTCCCACACCACCGCCGCTCTCCTGACGCCCTCGTCGGGCTCTCCCGGGCTGCTCTCGACGGCTCGCGGCAAGAAGCGGCAAATCCCTCAATTTTTCATCGACATGCACGACGACGGCTCGTTCCGGCGCCTCGTGCGTGCCGGGCTCGAGGACGGTCACGCCGTGGTGGTGGATCACTTCGACGCGCAAGAAAACGCGTGGGTGAGCGACGCCGGGCTGCTGCACGCGTGGTGGTTCGACCGCTCGCACCTGCGCTCGATTTCGATGGGGCGCGCCCTCGCAGTCCTCGACCTGCTCGCCGCGGGCGACGTCACGCTGCCCCAGTTCGACGGTCTCGCGTCGGGCCGCTACCCCGTCGTTCCGCCGGCCGCCGAGGACGACTGAGCCTCGGCGCGGCGCGCTCGGCGTACGCCTGAGCCAGGAAAACCTTTCGACGGGGGGCGATCCCGATCCACACTCGGACGATGCCCATCTCTCCGGCACGCGTCTTCGTTGGCGTGGCCGGCGCGGTGGCTGCGTTCGCCGCCGCGTTCGGCGCGAGCGCGGTCGTCATGCGTCGGCACGGGGGGAGTCTCCTCCCGGCGCGGCGCGCGGCACCGGTCGCAGAGGCTTCGGCCCCGGGGAACGGTCCCTTGGCGCTCGCGGCCGACGCGTCGGTCGACGCACAGCCCGACGAGCCGCCTGCGCCCCCCTCGCTCGGTGGTCGCACGTTCAACGTCGTCCTCATCACGGTCGACACGTTGCGCATCGACCTGGGCTTCATGGGCTACGACAAGCCCGTCACCGCCAACCTCGATCAGCTCGCGTCGCGCGCCGCCGTCTTCGAGCGGGCCTACTCGCTCGCCTCGTACACGAGCAAGAGCGTGGGGCCGACGCTCATCGGCAAGTACGCGAGCGAGACGCAGCGCGACTTCGAGCACTTCACCACCTACTACAACGCCAACACGTTCCTGGCCGAGCGCCTGCACGCCGCGGGCGTGCGCACCATCGGCGGGATGTGCCACTACTACTTTCGCTGGAAGACCGGTTACGACCAGGGTTTCGACGTCTGGGACACGTCGGCGATCCCGCCGGGCATGTCCGACGGCGACGGCACGGTCACGTCGGACCTGCTCAGCGATCTGGCCATCAAGCTGCTCGAGGATCCGCTGCCCAAGCGCGCCGCGGTCGACGCGGGGGTGAGGGCCGACGCAGACGCGGGCCCGGGGGCCGACGCTGGGCCCGACGGACCGGGGCGCTTCTTCGCGTGGTTCCACTACTTCGACCCGCACGCCAAGTACGTGCCGCACCCGGGCTCGCCCAAGTTCGGCCACGACCTGCGCGCGCTCTACGACGAAGAGATCTGGTTCACCGACAAGCACATCGGGCGCGTGCTCGATCACATCGCGGCGCAGCCCTGGGCGGCCGACACGGCCATCATCGTGACGGCCGACCACGGAGAGGCGTTCGGAGAGCACGGGATGCGCACGCACGGGCGCGAGGTCTGGGAGCCGCTCGTGCGCGTGCCCCTCGTCGTGTACATCCCGGGCTTCGAGGGGCGGCGCGTGCCCATCAAGCGATCGCTCATCGACCTCGCGCCCACGGTGCTCGAGCTCATGGGCGTGCCGGGCGACGACGAGCTGCGCGGCACGAGCCTGGTGAGCGACGCGCTGGGCGACGAGCTCGAGGAGCGCGACGTGTACATCGACATGCCCGAGGGCCCGTACAACGATCCGCGGTTCGCGATCATCACGGGCCAGACGCCGGGGCAGAAGCTCATCGCCCTGCCGCACGACCACTACCAGCTCTACGACCTGCGCGACGACCCCGACGAGAAGAAGAACCTCGCGCGCGACAAGGAGCAGCTCGCGCCGGTGCTCGCGCGCTATCAGTCCTTTCGGAGCGGGCTCAAGGAGATCCGCGTGACCGGCCCGCGCAAGGATCTCTGACGCCGACAACTGCGCCGCGGCTCCGCCTCTGGTGTAGAGTCCGCGCGAGGGCGCGTTCGGCGCCCCGAGAACGAGCATCAGGCACCATGGACACTTGGCAGCTCGCCGTCGCGGGGTCGGCCGCCCTCTTCACCGGCTTCATGCTCTGGCGCATGCGCCCCGTCGTGAGCTCCGAGGGCCGCGCCACCAAGGGTAGGCTCGCCGAGGCCAAGGCGCGCGTCGACAAGGCCGCCGACGACGCCGAGCGTGCGGTCGCGCTGACCGACGCGGCCGAGGCCACGGCGCGCCTCGGCAAGGCCGGCAGCGCCGTCGCGCTCTATCTGCGCGCGTTTCGCGCGGCGCCCGCGTCGTCCGCGGTCGTCGAGAGCGCGGCCGCGAGCCTCGCCAAACGCCCGCGCGCGCTCGAAGACCTCTTGTGGCGAAAGCTCGGCTCGGACGCGTGGACCGACGCGAACCGGGCCGCGACACGCGCCGCCCTCGTCGCGCTCGCCGACGTCTACGACAAGCGGCAGCGCACGAAGGTGCGCGCCGAGGCGATTCGCCACGCGCTGTCTCTGATGGGGGAGTGACCCGGCGCGCTCCGACCGGGGGACGGCGCGATCGAGCGGCGCCTCACGAGAGCACGACGCGCAGCCTGCGCCGCCGCAGCAGCCACACGCCGATCGCGACCGCGATGGCCGCGGCGACCACGATCGACGCGCCCATCTCGACCTTCTCGGCGAGCGCGTCGCGCGCCGCGCTGTCGAGCGAAACGGCCCCGGGTGGGGGTGGCCAGAAGACGAGCGGCGTCGCGTGCCGGTGTCGCAGCGAGAGCCAGTCCATCAGGCCGGCGACCGTGATGTGCACCAAGAAGCCCTGGTAGATGCTCTTGGTCTTCATCGACAGCGACCCCAGCGCGATGCCGGCGACGATGGCCCCGCACGCCTCGAGGTACGGCTTGCCGTAGTGGATCATGCAGTACGGCACCGCCATCGCGAAGATGGCCCCCGAGCCCAGGCTCTTGCGCAGCGCGCCCAGCCAGAAGCCGCGGAAGAACATCTCGAGCGCGAAGAACTGCACGAAGTACATCGCCTCCCACAGGAGGAAGTCGAACCAGCTGCGCTGCGACGCCTTGTAGAACGGGTAGTACCCGCCGAAGTCGGGCGCGCGGCTCACGATGACCATCGCCGGCAGCACCACCGCCAAGAAGAGCCCGTAGATCCACGCGTGCGCGAAGAAGCCCTTGGTGCGCAGACCGAGGTCGAGGAGGCTGTCGTGGTGGAAGGCGATCTTCCACACGATGAACGGCAGCACGTAGCCGAAGCTGCGCGTGGCCACCCACCAGCCGAAGCCGTAGAGCTCGTCGAACTGCCCGAGCTTCATCGCCGGGTGCGCCGTGTTCCACTTGTGAAGCAGCGGCACGACCTCGACGTCGTAGAACGCGCGCCCGCCGTAGTACTCCTGCAGGGTCAGGATGAGCGCGCACATCACCAGCGCCACGACGGGCCGGTGATCCATCGTGCCCTTGGCCAGGATCTTCGCCCGCTCGCGCTGCGCGTCCTCGTCGAGCTCGCGCCACGTGTTCCGGAAGAAGAGCCAGAGGAGCGGCAGGACGACGAGCAGCGCCGGGATCGGCAGGAGCGGCTTGAACGACTCGACGAAGCCCGCGAGCCCCGTCAGGCCTTGCGGCGCTGGCGAGTACACCGATCTCGGGCCGAGCATCGCGAGCCACATGGAGGCCTCGCTCAGGCGCTCGCCCGCGCGCGCTCGGCGCCGCGTCGGAGCCGCTCGAGCGACCGATCGCGGCCGAGCACGAACATCACCTGGAAGAGGCCCGGGCTCGCCGTGCGACCCGTCAGCGCCACGCGCGCGGCCTGCGCCACGTCTTTGATCGCGAGGCCCGTCTGCTCGAGGTGCGCCTGCATCGAGGCCTCGAGCGCGGCCTCGGTCCACTCGGCGCCTTCGAGCGCGGCCCGCAGCCCGTCGAGGCGCGCGGCGGCCTCACCCGTGAGGTGCTTGGCCGCGGCTTTCTCGTCGAGGACGGGCTCGTCGCGAAAGAAGTAGTCGAGCATGTCGGCGGCCTGCACGAACGTCTGGGCGCGATCTCGAATGGTGTAAAGTGCACGCTTTACGGCGTCGGCCGTGACGCCCGTGAGGCCGCGCTGCTCCATGAAGGGGATCACGCGCGCGACGTAGTCGTCGTCGGCCACGCGCTCGGGCGACTTGAGGTGCTCGTGGTTGATCGCGAGGAACTTCTTGGCGTCGAACTTGCCGTCGCCCCGTCCGCACGCGTCCCACGAGAAGGCCGCGGTGAGCTCGGCGAGCGTGAACACCTCTTGGTCTCCGTGCGACCAGCCGAAGCGGGCGAGGTAGTTGAGCACGCCCGTGGGGGCGTAGCCCTGGTCGCGGTACTCGGTCACGCTCACGGCGCCGTGACGCTTGCTGAGCTTCTCGCCGTTGGGCGCGAGCATCATGGGCAGGTGCGCGAACTCGGGGAGCGCCGCGCCGAGCGCCTGGTAGAGCATGATCTGCGGCGGCGTGTTGACCATGTGGTCGCGCCCGCGGGCCACGAGCGTGACGCCCATGCCCGCGTCGTCGACCACCGCCCCGAAGTTGTAGAGCGGCACGCCGTCGGAGCGCAGGAGCACGAAGTCCTGTTGCTCGCGGCTCGGCGTGGTGACCTCACCGAAGACCTTGTCGACGTACGTGACCGAGCCCGTCGTGTCGGTCTTGAACCGCACGACGTACGGCAGGTCGGGCTCGTCGGTGCGGTCGCGGCACGTGCCCGGATAGCGGAACTGCGCCTTGGGGTTGGCCTTCTTGAGCGCCTCGCGCGCCGCGTCGAGCTCGGCCTTGGTGCAGTAGCAGCGGTAGGCCTTCTTTTCGGCGACGAGCCGGTCGGCCGCGTCCTTGTAGACGCTCAGGCGCTCCATCTGGGTGTACGGGCCGTGCGGGCCGCCCACGTCGGGGCCCTCGTCCCAGTCGAGGCCGAGCCACTTCAGCGACTCGAAGATGATCGCGCGGCTCGCGTCGGTCGAGCGCTCCTGATCGGTGTCCTCGATGCGCAGGATGAACGCGCCGCCGGTCTTGCGCGCCCAGAGCCAGTTGAAGAGCGCGGTGCGCACGCCCCCGATGTGCAGGTAGCCCGTCGGAGAGGGCGCGAAACGAACGCGAGGCGTCGACATGTCGGCCCCACGCTTATCACGGCCCGCGCGGGCCGGGGAGGTCGGCGGTGCGCCCTCGGCGCTCGGCGTGGGCCGGGCTCAGCGACCGCAGAACGGCCGCTCGCTCGTGTCCTCGACGGTGCACGGCGCGAGCTGCAGCCCCTCGCACAGGCAACCCTCGAGCTCGACGTGCAAGTGGTTCGCGTGGTCGGGGTCGTAGCCCGGGCCGAGCACGGTGAAGACCCGCGTCGCGACCAGCGCCTGGGCGAGCGCGTAGAGGTCGTTGCGCGACGTCTCGGCGAAGTCCCTCGACACCCACTGGTCGCGGCCGTCCTTGCGGATGCCGCGCACGTCGAACGCGCGCCCGTACGCGTGCTGGGACTTGTACGCGCGGGCGGCGACGGTGCGGTTGTAGTAGCCGCCCATGTGATAGATGTCCGTCACGTCGTGGTCGGCCGCCCACTGCGCCGCGCGGAACACGGGGCCGACGAGGTCGCACGCGACGACGAGGCCGGTCTGGTTCGATCGGTCGAGGTACCGGAACGTGACGCCGCGGATGCTCGCAGGGAGGCGCATCGCCGTGGGCGCGTCCGTCTGCGGGACAGCGCGGAGCGAGGTGATCTCGGCCGCCGTCAAGAAGCCCTCTGCCGTGAGCGACGCGTGGCACGCGTTCGTGGCGTCGATCGCCGACTCCGCGGACGAAGACGCCTCGTCGGGGTCTTGGGCGACCCCCGCTGTGCAGGCGGCGACGGAGAGGAGGGCGAAGGCGGCGGCGAGTCGGGCGGTGTTGCGCATGATGTAAGCGCATGTCGCAAGACGTGGGCCAGCGCCGCGGACGCGCAAAATCAGGCCGATCGTGCGCGCGCGAAGCCGCCGCGCCCGGCGACGCGGGCGGATCGCGGCCGAGCCGCGGTCGGAGCGCGCCTCACCGGTACGGCGACTGCGTCTGCGCGGCGAGGGTCAGCGTGAGCATGTGCGCCATCAAGTCGATGCCCGCGGCGGCCGTGCGGAGCACCGCGCCGAGCATCGCGCGCTCGGCGACCTTTCGCTGCAGGAGCCGCTCGTCGTAGCTCGCCAGCGGGGCCGCCTCGCGCAGCCGCAGTGACAGGCGCTCGAAGTTCTCTCGCGCGGTCGTGGCGCGGTCGGGCCCGAGCCCCGAGAAGTTGGTGTGCAGCTCGCGCACGATCCACGGGGTCTCCCCGCTCCGTCGAAATATGTAGAGTACACGTTCCCGCAGCGAGCGGGGACGGTTGTCGGTGCGAGCGCGCGGGCGGGCGGCGACGCGTGGGGTCCCGTCCGTCGCCGGCGGCGGCGAGGGCGTGTCGCGGCCCGCGCCTGCGGGGTCGACCCCGGCGAGGTCGTGCCACGCGAGCAGGAGGGCGAGCGCGTCGCCGTACGGCAAGAACCCGCGCGCCACGTGCACGCCGTCGGCGTCGAGGCGGAAGTCGTTCATCGTCGTCATGCGCGACGCGGGCACCACCAGGTCTTCGTCGAGCGACTCGGCCCCGTGACCGCGCGCGCGCAGGCGCCCCACCATGTCGGCGGCGAGCTCGCGCGTGGCGACCGTGGTGAGGAACGTGGGCGCGGGCGCCTTGAGCGCGAGGCGCACGTCGTAGGGGTCGAGCCCCAGCACCTCACCCAGGGGCGCGGCCTCGGACTCGGCCGGGCGCCCCAGGTGGGACAAGAAGACGAGGAACACTCCCTACCAATGATTGCACGTCCGCGACGCGAGGACGGGCGCCACGATGCTCGAGCACTGGACACGCACGCTCTTGAGCGTCCACTCGACGCTCGGGCGCGCGCGGTCGAACTGCGGCTTGGGCGCGCCCGTCTCGACGAGGAACAGCCGGTCTTGCGCTGCGAAGATGGCGACCCAGTAGACGTACGGCTTGTTGTCCTCGTCGTGACCGAACTGCAAGAGTCGGCCCTTGGTGCCGTCGTTCGACGTGATCTCGCTCGACGACGTGAGCGCGTATCCGGAGATCTCGCGCAGCTGCAGCAAGAGCGCCTCCGTCCAGAACGAGAGGTCGCCGCGCTTCTCGTCCTCGACGACGCGCACCGCCACGACGACGCCTTCGGGCGTGGTCGCGCGGTATTGGTAGTCGCCTTGGCCTTCGAGCTCCACGAAGCCGGGCGGGGTCTTGACGTCGAACGGACGTCCGCACGCGACGCTGCTCGCGGCGAGGGTGAGGCCGAGCACGGCCGTGACGAGCGCGCGCATGGTCATCGTTCCTCGTGCAGGTTGAGCAGGTTGGGCAGGCCGAGCTGCGTGAGCCAGGGGAAGGGGAGCCGCACGCGCGACGCCGCGACGCTCGAGCCTCGCGCCTCGAACGCGACGGTGATGGTCGAGAACGCGACCTTGTCCTTGAGCAGCTTGATCTTGCCCTCCATGCGCTCGAGCTCCTCGGTCACGCGGTGCAGCTCGCGCTCGATCGCGATGGCCTCCTTGACCGCGGCGCGCTCGAGCAGCTGCTGCAGGCGCTTCTGCATCGCGCGCGCGTTCTTGATGCGGATCTCGAGGTCGGTGTACTCGTCGGTCACGTCCTGCGCCTCGATGTCCCGGTGCAGCACGTCCCCGATCTTGTCGACCGCGGCGAGCGCGCCCTCGAACCGCGCGCGCGGCACGCGGATCGTGATCTCGCGGTCCCGTCGCAAGGCGAGGTAGCCGCCCGACTCCTTGGCGATGCGCTCCACGGCGGCGAGCCCCGTGTCGACCTGATAGACCGCGAGCGTGACGCGCGCCGTGTAGATGATGAGCGAGCGCGACAGCTCGGCCGCGGGCTCGGTCTCTTGTCGCGGCGCCGGCTTGCCAGGGGGCGGCGGCGGCGCCTGCGGTTGGGCTGCCGGGCTCGCGGGCGCGGTCGTCGCCGGGACGTTCTGCGCGACCTTCTGCGGCTCGGCGTCGTCCGACGGCTCGCGCGGAGGCGCGGGCTCCTTGGCGCTCACCGAGCCGATCGCGGCGCCGTCGGGCCGCGCGTCGTCGGCGTCGAGCACCCCATCGTGGTCGTAGTCGGCGGTCGACTTCGACTCCACGCTGGTGCGCTTCATTCCCCCGGCGGCCTCTTGGCGCGCGTACCCCTGCCGCGACGACCCGCCGCCGCGCGCCAAAGAGGGATGCGGCGCGCTCGAGCCTGCCGTGCCGCACGCGATGGTGCTCGAGGCGAGCGCGGCTGCGAGGAGCGCGGTCGCCAGGGGGCCGGGCCCGCGCTCGTTGCGCGCTCGCCGTCGACCCGTCGTAGGTTCTGTCATCGTAGCTCTCCCGTCTGGTGGCCGTGCGGCCGACCGGCCCCCAACGGCGCGGCGGGCGTCATCTTACACTTCGGGCCGCCGCGGGCGCCCCGGCGACAGGGGGGCCGCGGGCCGCTTGCGGTGGGCCCCGGGCGCTGGTAACGAGGTCGGCTCATTGCTGGCCGCGCGAGTGATCTCGCGCATTTCGGGCGCACTTCGCGCCACACGGAGTAGACCATGAAGTCCCCCCTCAACACGGTGAAGTCCAAGTTCGGCGAGAAGGCGAAGCTCGTCGCCGCGGTCGAGAAGCTCGCGACCGACGACCTCTGGGTCTCGCGCACCAACAAGGACAAGGGCCTCGCCCATGTCTCGAACGCCAAGCTCCTCCGGCTCCACGCCACCTTCACCGAGGTGAAGGAGAAGTTCGGCACGCGCGCCAAGCTCATCGACGCGATCTGCGATCTCGAGAAGCGCACCAAGGACGCCGGCTACAAGACCCGCCTCGAGGCCTACCCCGTCCCGCGCCTCTACGACATGTGGCGCATGGCCACGCGCCGCGCCAAGGTGCAGGCCGCCAAGCCCGCGGCCCCCAAGGCCGAGAAGAAGCCCGCCAAGAAGGCGGCCCCCAAGAAGACGGCAAAGAAGGCCGAGGCCAAGTAAGGCCTCGCAGGAGAAGCCCATGGCTCAGATCGACCTGCGACACGACATCGACTGCGACGAGGACACCTTCTGGGAGAAGTGCTTCCTCGACGAGGCCTTCCAGAACCGGATGTACCTCGACGAGCTGAAGTTCCCCGCCTACGAGGTGCTCGAGCAGAAGGAAGAGGGAGACAAGGTCTTCCGTCGTGTCCGGGTCGATCCGCCGGTGGGCAACCTGCCCGGCCCGGTGAAGAAGGTCATCGGCGACAAGCTCACCTACACCGAAGAGGGCACGTTCGACCGCAAGGCCAAGCGCTACACCTTCAAGGTCATGCCGAGCGCCATGCCCGACAAGACCAAGGTGAGCGGCGAGCTGTGGGTCGAGAAGGCGGGCGACAAGAAGGTCGTGCGTCGCTGCAAGATGACCGTCGAGGTCAAGGTCTTCATGGTGGGCGGGATGGTCGAGGACAAGCTCTGCGAGGATCTGCGCTCCTCGTACGACAAGGGCGCCGCCTTCACGAACGTGTACATCAAAGAAAAAGGCCTGTAGTTACAGGGGGCTGCGCGCCGTTACCCTTCTTTACGCGCAGACACGAATCATCTCGGGGCCGGCCCGCGTCATACTCCGCGGAGGTCATGAGAATGAATCGCACCCTGATTGTCACCCTGATTGCCACCCTCGCCGCGGGGAGCGCCGTCGCGTGCGGCGGTACCACCGCGGAGCCGCAGACGCAGACGAGCGCCGCCGCCGTGACGCGGGCGCCGATCGGACAGAGCACCCACGGCATGGTGAAGGTGCTCGGCGAGGCGCTCGGCGAAGTGCCGCTGCGCGCCGAGCAGCGCACCGAGCTCGAGAAGATCGCGACCGACGCTGACGCGCGACACGCGCCGCTCGCCGCCGCGCGCAAGGACCTGATGGTCACCCTGGCCGACCAGGTCGCCAAGGGACAGATCGATCGCGCGGTGCTCGACGCGAAGATGACGCAGATGCGCACCGATGCCGAGCGCGTACGCGCGGAGGACGGCGCGTCGCTCGCGAAGGTGCACGCGCTCCTCGACAAGGATCAGCGCGCCGCGTTCGCCGACGCGCTCGACGCGCGCTTCGAGAAGTTCGGCCACGGCCACCACGCCAAGGGCGCGCCGCACGCGGCCCACCACAAGGGTGGCTTCGCCGGCGGCTTCGGCCACATGAAGGCCCTCGCCGACGAGCTCAAGCTCACCGACGAGCAGAAGGAGAAGATCTTCGCCACGTTCAAGGAGGCGCGGGCCGAGATGCGCGCGCACTGGGGCGAGAAGCGCGAAGGCGCCGAAGGTGCCGGTCCCGACGCGCGCGTGCGCGGCGAAGGTCCGCCCAAGTTCGCGCAGCACCGCCGCGGCCCCAAGCTGAGCGACGCGTTCCGCGCCGACAAGCTCGACCTCACCCAGCTCGGCCCGAAGGCGGAGCAGCACGCGCACATGAAGTCGATGATCGACCGCGGCGTCAGCATGGGCGAGAAGATCCTCCCGATCCTCACCCCCGAGCAGCGCGCCATCCTCGCGGCCAAGATCAAGGCCCGCGCCGACAAGGATCCGTCCGAGGTCCTCGGCGCGCCTCCGCCCGCTGCCGAGTGACGCGTCGTCCGGCGCCGCGCCTGAGCTCGGCGCCACGCCGGAGCTCGGCGCCACGCCGGAACTCGTCCCCGCGCGGCCAGGTGGGGTAGCCTCGGCCTCGAATGCCGGGGCTCTTCACCGTCGCGTACGAGGTCTGCCGCAAAGACCTCAAGATCGAGGCGCGAACGCGCGAGATCGCGACGACCGGCACGTTCTTCGCCGTGCTCGTCGCGATCCTCGCGAGCATCGCGTTCTACATCGACGACCCCAAGGCCAAGCCCTGGCTCGGAGCCGGCACGATCTGGATCTCGGTCTTCTTCGCGTCGGCGCTCTCGTTCGGGCGTGTGTGGCAGCGCGAGCGCGAGGAGTCCGCGCTCGTGGGCCTGCTCGTGGCGCCCATCCCGCGCGCGGGGATCTTCTTGGGCAAGACGGTGGGCGTGGTCGCCATCGTGACGGCCGTCGAGCTGGTCGTCGTGGCCGTCGTCGGGCTGCTGTTCTCGATCGACGTCGCGCCCCTCGCGCTCCCGCTCGGGGGGCTCTTGCTGTTGGGGACGATCGCGATCGCCGCGATCGGCACGCTCTTCGGCGTGATGACGGTGCGGACGCGAGCGCGCGATCTCGTGCTGGCGAGCGTGCTCTTTCCGCTGCTGTCGCCGGTGCTCATGACCGGCGCCAAAGGAACGCGCGAGCTCTTCGTGGGCGCGCCCCTGTCGGAGATGCGCGACTACTTCGTGCTGCTCGGCGCGTTCGACGTGGTGGCGCTGGCGTTCGGGATCGCGCTGTTCGGCGCGCTCGTCGAGGACTGAAGCGCGTCGACGTCGGCGACGATGCTCGCGAGGGCGCGCGCCGCGTCTGCCGCGATCGCGGTCGCCTCGAAAGCCACGCCGGCCAGCTCGCCCACCGCGTACACGCCCGGCCGGATGCGACCGCCCTCGGTCTCGACGACGTACCCGCGGGGCTCGTGGCGCAGCGTGGCCCCTGCCTGCGACGCGAGCTCGTACGCGGGCGCCCGCGGCGCGTCGACGATCAGCGCGTCGCACTTGACGGTCTGCTCGCCGTCCGCCGTGCGCACCACCGCCGCGCTCACGCGGCTCGAGCCCTTGGCGCGGACGAGGCGGCCCTCGAGCACGTGCACCGCGGGGCGCTTCTTGCCCACGCCGAACGCC
>JAGQJA010000131.1:0-18897 GCA_020430845.1 Myxococcales bacterium | reverse complement strand
AGCCGCCTCCCGGGCAGCACGCCGCGCGCGAGCAAGAGGCTCGCGGCGCGCGCGCTCATCACCCCGGGGAGGTCGTTGCCTTCGAAGGGCTCGACGCCGTCGTGCGCGCCGCACGCCAGGACGAGCACGCGCGGAGACACGATCTCGACGCCCTCGGCGTGCGCCACGAGCACGTCGGTGGCGTAGATCGCCGCCGCCGTCGTGTGGGTGCGGAGCCGCGCGTGACCGGCGCGCAGCTCGGCGTCGAACGCGCGCCGCAGCTCGTCCCACGGCGCCGCCGCCGCGCCGGGCAGCGCCGCGAGGCTCCCGCCCGGCACCAGCGCGTCGTCGACGATCTCGGGACGCACGCCGCGCTTGGCCAGCTCGATCGCGATCGCCATCCCGGCGGGGCCCGAGCCGACGACGAGCGCCGCGATCTCACGGCGCGCGGCCTCTCGCGGCGGTAGCGCCGACGTGGGCATCTTGCCGAGCCCCGCGACGCGCCGCGCGAAGGCCTGCATCACGGTCTGCACGCCGGGCACGCCGGCGAACAGCTCGTGGTGGTTCATCCCGTCGGGGAAGAACCAGTCCGTCATGCGGAGCAGGTCGGCGTCGCGCGACCCCAGGCGGTTCTGGGTCACGACGCGCATGCCGTCCTCGGCCGGCACGAGACACGTCATCACGTTGGGCACGTCGTCGACGCGCGCCAGGCACCCGTCGCACGCGCCGCGCATGCAGGCGGGCCCGCGCGGCCTGTGGAACTTGGGGCTGCGCGCGATGTTGAGGTGGCCCGCGCCGACGAGCGCGGCGGCGAGCGGCTCGCCTCGCTGGGCGACGATGGGTGATCCGTCGAGCGACAGCGTGATCGGGTGGGTCGGCGGGAGGCGCACGGCGAGCATCCTATACCTCGAAAAAAGGAGGCCCTACAGCCGCGCAACGCCTCTAGACTCTCGGCATGCGCTTGGGGCTCCTCGGTCCATCGGCGGGAGACGTCGCCGCCCTGGGACGCGCGGCGGAGTTCCTGCTCAACACCGCGCGCGTCAACCGAGCGATCTACCTCGGCAACGACGGTGCGCTCGACCGCGCCGTGGCCGCGTGGGCGCGCAAGCTGGTCGGCGGCGACCCGAGCGACGACGCCGCGTGGGAGCGCGCCGCGACGCTCGCGCTCGAGGGCGAGCCTGCCAAGATCGACAAGTTCGTCCTCACCGAGCGCGCGCGCCTGCGACTCAAGGCGCTCGAGGCGCTGTCGGCCGAGGTCTCGCGGACCATCGAGATGGTGGGCGATCGCGTGGCCGTCCTCATCTACGACAAGGCCGACCTCGACGAAGAGGACATCATGGCGGCCAACGTCTTGCTCTACGGCAAGAGCGACGAGCCGAGCATCAAGAAGATCGGCAACCGCTGGTTCGTCTCGCCGGGCTCGATCGGCTGCCCCGGCGGAGGCCTCGCGGTCCTCGAGGACGACAAGGACGACGTGGTGGTGACGGTGTACGACTCCGCGGGCAAGCCCGGCCTGCAGGAGTCGCTCACGGCGACACGCGGCACCAAGATGCGCGTCCAGGGGGGCGCGTGACCTCCGAGGGTCGCGAGGAAGCGCTCACCTGCTTCTACGGTGGAAGTTTCAACCCGCCGCACCTCTCGCACGTGCTCGCGTTGTCGGTGGTGCACGCGCGCTTCGACGTGGCGCGCGTGCTCGTCGTGCCCACCTACCAGCACCCGTTCGCCAAGGAGCTCGCGAGCTTCGACGACCGCGTCCGCATGTGTGAGCTGGCTGTGGGCTGGCTTCCGCGCGTCGAGGTCTCGCGGGTCGAGGCCGAGCTCGGGGGCGAGAGCCGCACCCTGCGGACGCTCGAGCACCTGGCCGCGGCCCACCCGCGCTGGCGGCTGCGCCTGCTCATCGGAGCCGACATCCTGCTCGAGTCGTCCAAGTGGTACGGCTTCGACCGCATCGAGAAGCTCGCGCCGCCGCTCGTGCTCGGTCGCGCGGGCGTGGTGGCCCCCGGCGCGCCCACGCCCGTGTTGCCCGACATCTCGAGCACCCACGTGCGCGCGCTCGCCCGCGCGCGAGACTGGACCGCGCTCGAGGAGATCCTACCCCGCGACGTCCTCGCCTACGTACGCGAGCGCGGGCTGTACGCCGCATGAGCGCCACGCCTCGCCGCCCGCGGGCCATCCGCGCGCGCCGCGTCGCGATCTTCGGGGCGGGCAAGGTGGGGCGGGCCCTCGCCGCGGGACTGCGCCGCGCCGGCTACCGGGTGACGCTCCGCTCGGGCCGCAGGGCCGTGCCGCGCGAGGTCGACGCCGACGTGATCGTGCTCGCGGTGCGCGACGGTCGCATCTCGGAGGTCGCGTCGGCGCTCTGCGGTCGTGTGTCGGCGCGTGCCGTGTGCGTGCACGTCGCGGGCGCGCTCGGTCCCGAGGCGCTCGCGCCGCTCGCCCGATCGTGCGCGGGCCTGGCGCAGATGCACCCGCTCGCGTCGTTCGCGTCGTCGGCGCGCCCGCCGGATCTGCGCGGCGTCACGGCGCTCGTCACGGGCGACCGCGCGGGCGCGACGGGCGCGCGGGCGCTCGCGCGGGCGGTCGGGATGGTGCCGCGCAGCTTCCCGGGCGTCGATCTCGTCGCGTACCACACGGCGGCGGCGCTCGTCGCCAATGGGTCGGCCGCGCTCGCCGCGGCGGGGGCCGAGCTCCTCGCGGCTGCCGGAGTCCCGGTTCGCGCGCGCGACGCGATGCTCGGCGCGCTGATGAAGACGGTGGCCGTCAACGTGACGGCGCTCGGCACGTCGTCGGCCCTGACCGGGCCCGTGCGCCGCGGAGACGCCGCGGCCGTCGAGCGGCAGCGCGCCGTCGTGAGCGCACGTGCGCCGGGCCTGCTCCCCCTGCTCGACGCGCTCGTGCGCGCGCAGCTCCCCTTGGCGAAGGCGCTGGGGGACGCGCCGCCCGGCACCCTGGAGACCCTCGAGGCGCTCCTCGCGCCAAAAAAGAGCGCCCCCGCCCGCCAGCCTGCTCGGGGCTCCCACCCCCGAAAAGCGCGCCCAGGGCGCTGATATCGCGGAACTCTTCGCCTTTTGGCGGCGTACTGCCCGACGCACCCCGTCGCTTTGCTTACGCACGTCGCCGTTCGCGCCTTGACGTTCGCGCGCAAGGTGCTGTCATTTCCATGAGTTCTGCGGAGTGCGAGGTGGGTACGGCCCTTGCACTACGTTTGGGCGTCACGCGGAAAGGTGCAGCCACGCACGAATCCGCAAAAGGCTCTCCGTCACGACCAAGCCCCTCCCGCTGTCTCATTCGCGACCTCGTCCTTGAACGTCGTCGTTCTTCCAGTAAGGTTCCCCGGCTTTGGCTCTCACCGCACTCGCACCGCCCTCGGTTTCGCCGCTCTCGGCCCCGCGCACGTTCGTCGAATTCGACGACCGCGTGATGGCTGCCGAGCCCGGCGCGCTCGTCGTGCGCGCGCCCGCCTCGGCCCACGCTGCGCTCTTGGCGCACGCGGCCCGTCGCCTGCGCGCGGGCGGCTCCCATCCGATCGTCGCGGCCACGCGCGACGGCGCTCCGTGCGTGGTCGAGATCGCGTCGCGGCTCGGGGTCAAGCTCGTCTGTGAGCCGGAGCAGTGCGCAGACCTCATCGTCCCTGCGGCGCTCGCCGAGCGCGCGGCCGTCGTCGCTGTGCTCCCGTCGGCCAACTGGGATCGCGCGGTCCTCACGGAGCTCGTCCGGTCGTCGCGCTTCCCGCTCGTGCTCGTGACCGACGGCGCGATCCCCGCTTCGTGGGACGTCACCACGTTCGAGCTCTCTGCCGAGCTCGGCGCCGCCGAGAAGCTCCGCTGGCTCAGCGCCGTCGCCGAAGACGCGCAGGCGCACGTCGAGCCCACCGACGTGGCGACCCTCGAGGCCTGGTGGAGCAACGCCCGTCGCGCCTCGCAGACGGGGCTCGACGTCTCGGGTCTCTCCGACGAAGCGCGCACGCTCCTCGCGGCCTTGGCGTGCGCGGGCCGGTCCCTCCGCATCGAGACCGTGCAGTCGGTCGGCGGCCTCCACGAGGCCCACGCGCGCGGCCTGGTCCGCGTCGATCGCGGTCTCGTC
This sequence comes from Myxococcales bacterium, assembly GCA_020430845.1. Taxonomy (GTDB): domain Bacteria; phylum Myxococcota_A; class Polyangia; order Polyangiales; family Polyangiaceae; genus Labilithrix. The sequence continues at coordinate 14,835 of JAGQJA010000131.1, read as the reverse complement.
TCGGTGGCCGTCGAGTGTGACGGGCACGCGAGCGACCTCGCTCGCGACGCGGCTCCCTCGCTCCGCGGCGATATCGGCCGTGCGCTGATCGGTGGCTTCGAGCCCGACCCGTGGGCGTACGCGCGCGCCGCCGAGCTGCTCCTCGAGGCCGGCGAGGGGGACGAGGCCGACGCCGCGGCGCACGCCGCGCTGCGCGCCGTCCAAGACGCCACGGCCGTGCACGAGCTCGGGCAGCGCTGGTTCAAGGCCGTCGAGCCGGTGGCGGGCGAGCTCGGTCTCACGCTCCGTACCCGGGCGGCCGAACGCGCCCTCGCGATCGGCGAGGCCGGCGAGGCGCAGCGCTGGTGCGAGAGCGCAGCGGCCCTCGCGCCGGGCAGCTCCGCCGTCGGCCTGCTCATGGGCAAGTCGCTCATGCAGCTGGGCGATCTCGTCGCGGCCAAGGTCGCGCTCGGGCGCGCCGAGCAAGACGCCAAGGACGACGACGCGCGCTCGCGCGTGGCGGCCGAGCTCGCCGAGGTGGCGTACCTCCGCGGCAACATCGACGAGTCCACGCGCGAGGCCGAGCGCGCCATCGCGCTCGCGGGCACCACGTCGTCGCGCCTGGCGGGCCGCAACACGCTCGGCAAGATCCTGCTGTCGCAGGCCAAGTGGGACGAGGCCGACGCGCACTTCGCCGAAGACGCGATGGTGGCGCAGGCCGAAGGCATCATCACCGCCGAGCTCCGCGCGCGCCTCAACCGCGCCATCGCGCTCATGTCCAAGGGCCTGCTCGACGACGCGCGCGCCGCGCTCACGCGCGTGCTCGAGGACGGCGCCGCGCACGGCGAGGACCGCGCCCGCGCCCACGTCCTCGGCAACCTCGCCGTCATCGCGTACCGCCGCCACGAGTACGGCGAGGCGCTCGCGCTCTGGGAGCAGACGGTGCGCTTCCGCCAGGCGCTCCGCGGCCGCATCGCCACCGCCCGCACGATCGCCAACCTCGCCGAGCTCCGCATGCGTCTCGGCCTGGTCGACCACGCCGAGCACGCCATCGCGTTCGGGCGCCGGCTCCTGGGTCGCGGCACGACGGCAGCCCGCGCTTCGCACTTCGGTGTGGTCGCGGCCCGCATTGCGCTCGCCCGTCGAGACAGCGAGCTCGCCCGCCGCGAGGTCGACGCCGCGATCCTCGACGGCGAGATCGCGCAAGACAAGGACTTCCTCGGCGAGGCCCACCGCGTCGCGGCTCGCGTCGCGCTCGAAGACGGCGACCTCCCGCGCATGGAGGAGGCGCTCGGCCGCGCCGAGAAGCTCGCCACGAACGACCGCGCCAAGGCCGAGGTCGCCATCCTCCGCGCACTGCAGAAGCGCGCGCGCGGCGACAGCGCCATCGACGCGGCGACCGACGCGCTCACCCTCGCGCGCACCTCGGGCGAAGAGGACCTCCTCGCCGAGATCCACGCGCTCGTGGCGACGCTCCACCGCGAGCTCGGCAACGTGCAAGCCGCGCAGGCGCACTGCGGTCGCGCGATCGCCGTGCGCGATCAGGTCGCGGGCTCGCTCTCGCCCGAGATTCGTGCGGCGTACCTCGCCAAGCCCGAGATCGTCGCGCTCTCGCGCCTCCAGGCGGCGCTCCTCGCGCAAGACGAGGAGATGGTCGAAGAGGCCCCGCGCACGCTCCGCGCCGAGCCGCGCGCGGCCGACGCGCAGGATCGCGAGATGGTCGGCGACGACCCGCAGATGCGCGTGCTCGCCGCGTCTATCCGCAAGGTCGCGCGCGCCAACAGCACGATCCTCATCCGCGGCGAGAGCGGCACCGGCAAGGAGCTCGTCGCGGCGGCGCTCCACCGCGCGAGCGATCGCGCCGACGGCCCGCTCGTGAGCGTCAACTGCGCGGCGCTCGTCGAGACGCTCCTCTTGAGCGAGCTCTTCGGCCACGAGAAGGGCGCGTTCACGGGCGCGTCGTCGCGTCGACGCGGTCGGTTCGAGATGGCCGAGGGCGGCACGCTGTTCCTCGACGAGATCGGCGACATCTCCGCGCGCACGCAGGTGGCCCTGCTCCGCGTCCTCCAAGAGAAGACGTTCGAGCGCGTCGGCGGCACCGCCCCCATCCGCGCCAACGTGCACGTCATCTGCGCGACGCACCGCGACCTCAAGGCGATGGTCGAGCGCGGCGAGTTCCGCGAAGACCTCTACTACCGCCTCCGCGGCATCACCCTCGAGGTGCCCGCCCTGCGCAACCGCATGGGCGACCTTCCCAAGCTCGCCGAGCACCTCCTCGCCCGCGTGGCGCAGGAGCGAGGCGACGCGCCCAAGACGCTCTCACCCGATGCGCTCGACCTGCTCGCGCGCCACAAGTGGCCGGGCAACATCCGCGAGCTCGAGAACGTGCTCCGCGCGGTCTCGCTCTTCGCCGAGGGCGACGTCATCCACGCGGCCGACCTCATCGACAACGTCGACGAGCTCCGCGCCATCGCCACGTCGGGTCCCGCGTCTCAGCCTCCGCTCTCGATCCGCGCGAGCCTCTTGCCGTCGCCCCCGCCCAGCTTCGTGAGCGCGTCGCTCCCGTCGGGCGTCGACTGCGTGGGCGACGACGAAGAGAGCGAGCTGCCGGTCGACGAGGCCAACGCCACCGCCGTCGCGTACGCGCATGTGCGGCAAGGTACGATTAGCCTGTCGGACATGAAACGTCAGATCGAGCGCGACTGTATTCAGCGCGCGCTGACGGAAACCAAGGGTAACATCACACGCGCAGCGGCTCTGTTGGGCATGAAGCGGCCGCGCCTGTCACAGCTCGTGAAGCAATACGGTCTCGCAGCGGCGTCAGAGGGGCAGCAATGAAGTCGGTCATGATTCGCAACGCACTCTCACTTCTCCTCGTCCTCGGTAGCGCCGCGTGCGTCGCCGAGAGCGGCTCGCCCGACGGCGACGAGCCCGAAGAGACGTCCGTGCAGACCATCATGGTCGGCCGCTACGATACGAACGACAACGCGCGTTCGAACGCGCGGCCGAAGCCGGCCGTCCCCGAGACGGGCGCGACCACGACCAACGCGGCGGGCCCCAAAGAGGGACCGCAGCCGGATCCGTGGCGCCGCACCGGGCCGCAGCCCGACCCGTGGAACGCCGACGACCCGCCTCCCGGCGGGAGCCCCGGTGGCGGCGGCGGCACGCCCGGCGGCGGCGGGGGAAGCCCTGGCGGCGGTGGCAACGGCAACCGCGACTGATCGTGCGCTCTTCGCGAGCGCGTCACCGAGGGAGCGAATCGGCGTTTCGGGTTTCCCGGGCGCCGATTTAGCCTTTGTGTCGTGGAGGATCTGAGAGCACGCACCACGCTCTTCTGCGGCGTCATCGCGTTCGCGATCGCGCTGTCGATGCTCTTGCGTGGAAGGCGCTCGGTGCACTGGCTGTTCGCGGCCTTCGCGACGTGCGTCGCGCTCTGGTACACGAGCCAGTCGCTCGCCGATCTCGTCAAGGCGACGATCTACGTGCGCGGCACGGGCGTGCTCACCGTGCTCTTGCCGCAGTTCGCTTTGCGCCTCTTCGAGTCGATCCTCCCCGACGAGGCGCAGGCCAAGAAGCGCTCCACGTTGCCGCGGCTGGCGTTCATCGTGGGCATTCCGCTCATCGCGCTCGTGCTCTCGCCATACCACGAGGCGCCGCTCACGCTCGGGGCGGTCTACTTCTACGTCTTCGGTCTGCTCGCCGCGGCGCTCATCAACCTGTGGAAGCGCGGACAGCGCAGCCCCTCCCGCGCCGCGCGCGATCGTGTGCGCTTCCTCGTCGCGGTCGGCGCGCTGGCCACGACCTTCCAGCTCGCGGACTTCCTCTCGTTCCTCGGCGTGTACCTGCCGCCCATCGGCGCGGTGCTCGCGGTCATCTTCCTCTTCGTGCTCGCCGAGTCGCTCACGCGCCCGCGCCTCGCCGACCTCTACGAGCTGTCGGGTCGCCTGCTCGTCGCGACGGCCTTGGCGTTCGCGCTCGCCGGCATCTTCTACGTGTTCATCACGTACATCGGCCGGTTCGGCACGATGTATCTGAACGCGGTCCTCGCGGCGATCGTCTTCCTCGTGCTCTTCGAGCCGCTCGAGCAGCAGGTCGAGTCGCGCATCCACCAGTTCTTCTTCCGCGAGCGCTACGACCTCGACGCGAGCGTGTCCGAGCTGCGTCGGCGCCTGGCCCACGCGCTCGAGACCGACGAGATGGTCCAGATCGTCCTCGGCGGTCTCGAGGTCTCGCGCCGCGTGACCTCGTGCGCGGTGTACCTGCGCGACGCCGACGACGCGAGCTTCGAGCTCGCGGGCGTGTTCGGCGGCACCGCGCCCGAGCGGCTCAGCGTCATGGCCATCCGCCCGATCCTCGATCGGCTCGCGACCGGACCCGTGTCGCTCGAAGAGGCGGCGCTCGAGGCCATCGGCGAGCGCGAGGGCGAGCGCGAAGGCGAGCGCGAAGAGGTGCGTCCGCTGCTCACCGCGGCCGAGGTGCTCGGATCGTTCTCGTCGGCGGTGCTGCTCGGGGTGCGCGGCGACGCAGAACAGGTCATCGGCGTCGTGTGCGTCGCCGACGAGCGGGTGCGCGACGCGTTCACGCCCGAGGAGGTGACCCTGCTCGACACCGTGGCCACGCAGATGGGCGTGGCGCTGGCCAACACGCGCCTCTACGCGCGCATGAAGGAGCGCGATCGACTCGCCGCGCTCGGCTCGCTCGCGGCCGGCCTCGCGCACGAGGTCAAGAACCCGCTCGGCGCGATCAAGGGCGCCGCGCAGCTGCTCGAAGAGCTCTCCGAGGCGGGCCACGAGGACGACCCGTCGTCGCAGGAGTTCATCGGGATCATCATCGAGGAGACGAATCGCCTCAACCGCGTCGTCGGGAGCTTCCTCGACTACGCGCGGCCGCACTCGGGCAACCCGGTCCCGCTCGACGCGAACGGCGCGGTGCGGCGCACGGTGCAGATCGTGACCAGTCAGCAGACCGAAGGCGTGACCATCGCGCTCGACCTGGCACCCGACCTGCCCCGCGTGAAGATCGACGCCGAGCGCCTGCGCCAGGTGCTCATGAACCTGATCCAGAACGCCATCCACGCCATGAACGGTCGCGGCACGGTGACGGTGAGCACGAGCATGCGCGGTCCGCCGCGCGACCACTGGAAGCGTCGCAGCACGCGCGACTCCGACCCCGGGCGCGACGCGTCGAGCCCGGCGTCGTCGAGCGGTGAGGTCGTCGAGATCTCGGTGCACGACACCGGTCCGGGCATCAGCCAGAAGGTCATCAAGAACCTCTTCGTCCCGTTCTTCACCACCAAGGAGAAGGGGACCGGGCTCGGCCTCGCCATCAGCCAGAGCATCGTGCAGAACGCGGGCGGGTCGATCCAGGTGTCGAGCCCGCCCGGGGCCGGGACCAAGTTCGTGATCACGCTCCCGGCGGCGGCCGATGTGGCCACGCCCGCGCCCACCGAGGCGCACTCGTCGGACGCCCTCGCGGCGGCCGCGCAGGCCGAGGCCGCCGATCCGACGCCCGGCGCGTGATCAGTCGTTCTGCATCAGGCCCTTGATGGAGCCCGACGGCAGGAGGCGGATGTTGCGCGACGCGGGCACCTTGGGCAGGCCCGGCATCGTCATCACGTCGCCGGTGAGCGCGACCAAGAACCCGGCGCCGGCCGCGAGGCGCACCTCGCGCACGGTCAGCGTGAAGCCGTCGGGGCGACCGACGAGCTTGGGATCGTCGGAGAGTGACAGCTGCGTCTTGGCCATGCACACCGGCAGCTCGGCGCCGCCCAGATCACACGCGCGCGCGATCTGCGTCTCGGCCGCGCTGGTGAAGACGACCTGCCCCGCGCCGTAGACCCCGCGCGCGACCTTCTCGATCTTGACCTTGGGCGGGTCTTGCAGCGTGTACATGTACTTGGGCGCCGGAGGGCTCGCGTCGGTCGCGTCGGCGGCCTCGCACACCACGCGCGCGAGCTCGAGCCCGCCCTCGCCGCCGCGCGCGAACACCTCGGACCTCGCGAACCGCGCGCCGAGCTTCTCGACGGCCGCGGCCAGGAACGCGAGCTCGGTCTCGGGATCGTCGGGGAACACGTTGACGACGACGACCGGGCTGAGCCCGAACGAGCGCGCCGTCTCGAGGTGCCGCTCGAGGTGCGCCATGCCCGCCTCGAGGCGCGTCTGGTCGGGCGCCGCGGCCACCTTGACCGACGCGCCGCCGTGCATCTTGAGCGCGCGCAGCGTGGCGACGAGCACGAGCACACGCGGCCACACGCCCGCGGCGCGGCACTTGATGTCGAGGAACTTCTCTCCGCCGAGATCGAAGCCGAAGCCGCCCTCGGTGATCGCGTAGTCGCCGAGGCGCACCGCGAGCTTGGTCGCGAGCACGCTGTTGCAGCCGTGCGCGATGTTGGCGAACGGCCCCGCGTGCACGATCGCCGGCCCGCCCTCGCGCGTCTGCACGAGGTTGGGCTTGAGCGCGTCGCGCAGCACGGCGGTCATCGCCGCGGCGGCCCCGAGGTCTCCGGCCGTGACGGCGCGGCCCTCGTACGTCTGGCCCACGATGATGCGAGAGAGGCGCTCTTCGAGGTCCACGTGGCCGGACGCGAGCGCGAGCACCGCCATGATCTCGCTCGCGGCCGTGATGTCGAACCGCTCCTCGCGCGGCGTACCGTGCGCCTTGCCGCCGAGGCCCACCACGCAGTGTCGGAGCGCGCGATCGTTCATGTCGAGCGCGCGACCCCAGGTGATCTGCCGCGGGTCGAGCTGCCCCTTGTCGGGCACCACGTCGCGGAAGTGCACCGCGTTGTCGATGAGCGCCGACAAGAGGTTGTGCGCCGTCGTGATCGCGTGGATGTCGCCGGTGAAGTGCAGGTTGATGTCGTCGGCCGGTGCGAGCGACGCGAGGCCCCCGCCGGTGCCGCCGCCCTTGATGCCGAACACCGGGCCCAGCGACGGCTCGCGCAGGGCGAGCACCGCGTTCTTGCCGAGACGCCGCATGCCCATCGCGAGACCGATCGACGTCGTCGTCTTGCCCTCGCCCGCCGGCGTCGGGTTGATCGCGCTGACGAGGATGAGCCGACCCTTGCCGACGGCGGGTCGCTCGACGAGGCCGAGGTCGAGCTTGGCCTTGTAGCGGCCGTACGGTTCGAGGTCGTCGGCCGTGAGCCCGAGGTCGCCGGCGACGTCGGTGATGGGGCGGAGGGGGGTGTCCATACCCCCCAATGGGCCGCCCCCCGCGAGGCGTCAAGGCTACAAAAGCCGAATAAAATCAGCTATCCACGAAGTTGGCCCCGGTCGTGCCGCCCGGCGCGCCGATCCGAACGACGCCGACTTGACCACCTTCGCTCCACCTCGTTACTCTTCCATCGGAATTGAGCGACAAATCGCGCTCCTTCACGGGTTCGCGTAAGGGTCGCGCAGTCCCCCGGGAGCACCGGTGGACCCACTGACGATGCAAGACCCCGCCACCAAGCCGCCGACGGCTCCCTCGATGCGCCCCGGCGCTGCAGGGCGGTCGTACGTCCTGCGCTTCATCAGCGGCAAGTACCAGGGCGGCGAGTTCCCCATCGTCAACGACAAGCCCATCATCGTGGGCCGATCGAGCGATCTCGACATGGTCCTCGTCGAGGACATGGTCAGCCGCAAGCACGCGCGCATCTCGATGCAGCAGGACCAGATCTGGATCGAAGATCTGGGGTCNNNACCTTCGTCAACGGCGAGAAGATCAAGCGGGCCCGCCTCAAAGAAGGCGATCGCGTGCTCATCGGCACGAGCATCCTCAAGGTGATCGCGGGCGAGGGCTCGCGCGACAGCACCGACGCCAAGAAGGACCTCGAGAGCGTCGCCGAGCGCCGCCGCACGACGCAGGCGCGCACGATGTCCGGCAGCATCGAGGAGGTCCCTCTCCCCGACCTGCTCCAGCTGTTCGCCACGTCCAAGAAGAACGGCGTGCTGGTCATCCGCACCGAGTCAGACGACGTCGGCAAGATCTTCCTGCGCAAGGGCATCATCTACTTCGCGACGATCAACGACCTCGAAGACGTCCCGCCCATGAAGAGCATCTTCCGCATGCTCACGTGGCAAAAGGGCCTCTTCGACCTCGACCCGCCCGACGAGCGCGAGTTCCCCGGCGAGCTGAACCTGAGCGTGCAGGAGGTCCTCATGGAGGGCCTGCGCCAGCTCGACGAGTTCAACGAGATCCGCAACGAGCTGCCCAACCTCGACACGCGCCTCACGCTGTCGCAGCCCGTCATCCCGCCGCTGCGGGATCTCAAGCCCGAAGAGCTCGACATCCTGCAGCTCGCGCACAACTACGGCCACCTCGAGACGGTCCTCAACAAGAGCCTCGCCACCGACCTGAACACCGTTCAGATCCTGCTCAAGTTGATCAAGAGCCAGTACGTCAAGCCGGAGTGACGGGCCGACGCGGTGACGGGCGCAGGCGTCCGTCGGTGCCGCCCGCCTTCGTGTGACCTCGCCCGCCACGGCCCGCTGCGCGAGGCCCGCGCGAGGACGCGAGCGGCACAAACCACGGGCTGACGACCACAAAACGCGTGCTCCGCGCGGCGAATGCGCTACGAAGCCCCCGCTCGCCCGCATGCTCTCCACCTTCATCGACGGATCGCCTGAGTTCGTCCAGGCCCTCGCCAAGCTCCAGGCGCGCGGAGACAGTGATCTCGGGCGCGTCGAGGGCGTGGTGCGCGAGGTGCTCGACGCCGTGCGCGCCCGTGGAGACGAGGCCGTCCTCGCCTACGTCGAGCGGTTCGAGCGACGCGCCCCGCGATCGCTCGTGCTCCGTGATTTCGACGGCGAAGGTGCGCTCGGGCGGCTCCCGGCCGAGGCGCGCGCCGCCCTCGAGCTCGCGGCCGACCGCATCCGCCGCTTCCACGAGCGAGAGCGTGAGCCCGGCTTCTCGTACTCCGAGGACGGCGTCACCCTGGGGCTCCGCGTGCGGCCGCTCGCGCGCGTGGGCGTGTACGCGCCCGGCGGAAAGGCGCGATACCCGTCGAGCGTCCTCATGAGCGCGGTCCCGGCCAAGGTCGCCGGCGTGACCGACGTGATCCTCGCCACGCCCCTCGCGGGCGACGCGTCCGACGACGCCCTGCTCGCGGCGGCGTATCTGTCTGGGATCACGACGATTCTCGACGCCGGGGGGGCCCAGGCGATCGCCGCGATGGCGTACGGCACGGCCTCGCTTCCGCGCGTCGACAAGATCGTCGGCCCGGGCAACCTGTACGTCGCGTGCGCCAAGCGCATGGTCTACGGCGCGGTCGCCATCGACTCGATCGCGGGCCCGAGCGAGATCCTGGTGGTGGCCGACGAGACGGCCGACGCCCGCCACGTCGCCGCCGACCTCCTCTCGCAGGCCGAGCACGACGAGGACGCCTACCCCCTCCTCTTGTGCACCTCCGCAGACTTTGCCCGCGCCGTGGCCGCCGAGGTCGAGCGGCAGCTCTCCACGCTCCCCAAAGAGCGCACCGCGCGCACCGCGGTCGAGCGGCAAGGGGCCGCGTTCGTCGTGTCGGGCCGCGATCGGCTCGCCGAGGTGGCCGACGCCGTCGCCGCCGAGCACCTGAGCCTCCAGGTCGCCGAGCCAGAGCGGCTGCTCGAGCGCATCGGCTCCGCCGGGGCCGCCTTCCTCGGGGGCTTGACGCCAGAGGCGGCGGGGGACTATGTGGCCGGCCCCTCACACGTGTTGCCCACGGGGGGAGCGGTGCGCTTCGGCTCACCGCTGGGGGTGTACGACTTCGTCACGCGAACATCGGTCCTCCGCTACTCGGCGGAGGCGCTGGAGGGTCAAGGGGGCGCCATCTGTGCGCTCGCGCGGCTCGAGGGGCTCGAAGCCCACGCCCGCGCGGTGGAGGTTCGTGTGCGCGAACGAGAGTAAGCGTTCTAACGGCCGCCGGGTCGGTCGTGTTCCGAGTGAGTGTAAGAGTTTGAAATGTTTCGATTCACGGGCTTGGACTGAGTGTTGCATTCGGCGACACGCTCTGCCCAGCGTAGTGCGCTGAACGTGCGTCAAGGAGGTCGGGATGGTTTCCAAGTGGTTGCGTAGACTCGGGCTCGCCGCCCTCGTAGGTGGCGTGGCTTGGGGCTCGGTGGGTTGCGCGACGGAGCGCGATCCGATCAATCGCGTTCAGTCGAACGCGGTGCCGAAGTCCTTCTTCGTCGGCGAGAAGTTCGACGATCCGTCGGACGATCCGGAGTTCTACGCACGCACGATGGTCATCGACGTGCCGTACGGCGAGTCCGGCTCCGACTTCTTGATGTTCACGAACACCATCAACTCGGTGTCGCGCATCAAGTGGAACTTCGCCGAGGACGGCCAGTTCCTCGAGGGGCGTCTCGCGTTCGAGCGCATCGAGGGCACCGACGGCAAGGGCCTCGAGGTCAAGCAGCCCAACGACGGCCGCACGACCGCGGGCGGGTACAAGCAGAACGACGGCATCGTCGTCTACAAGTTCCGCGTCCAGAGCCACTTCGACATCCGCCGCGCGTACAACTCGCAGACGGGCGAAGAGACGAACGTGGTCGAGGAGAACACCTCGGACCGCCCCTGGTACGAGCGCCAGTACGTGCGCGTCGACTGGGCCGAGAACCTCGTCACGACGGCCTACGACTTCGACACGATGTCGCTGCTCGGTGTCTACAACGGCATCAAGTACTCGCCGATCGCGCACGGCAACGACAACCCCAACACCGAGAACGCGCCCGTCTACGACGTGGACAACGGCTACTTCGACGTGACCAACAAGGTCTTCGCCGAGCCGCAGAACCTCAAGGTCTGGGGCATGGAGTTCCCGGGCTGCCTCCTCCCGAACGTCATCCGTGGCGGCACGGAGCCGGCGGGTAACTGCAACCCGAACGAGATCACCCTCCGTCACTCCTTCAAGCGCGTCGTCGACCACGACTACGAGGCTGCGGACTGGGACGGCAAGCGCTTCGAGACGTACGGCGCCTTCTTCAAGGACCGCAACGGCTACCAGCGCCAGTACGGCCTCGTCGACAAGAACTGGCGCCGCTTCATCCAGCGCTACAACATCTGGGAGCGCAGCCACTTCTACGCCGACCCCGAGAAGATGACGGGCTCCGTCAGCTGCTCGACCGACAACGACTGCAACCAGGTCGCCGACCTCATCGGTGAGCAGACGGGCGAGAAGGTCCTCGGCTCCAAGTGCGACACGTTCCGCTCGCAGTGCACGCTGCCGTATCGCCTCCGCAAGGCGAAGCCGATCGTCTGGCACTACACCGACAAGAACGCGCAGCAGTACTTCGACGCGACCCTCGAGGCGACGATCGAGTGGGACACGGCGATGCGTGAGGCCGTGACGGTCGCCCGCTACGCCGAGTGCATGCGCTACTCGCCCCGCGAGAACTGCGTCGAGCAGGCCGGCGGGTCGATCATCGACGGCAACTTCGCCGACGAAGAAGACGCGATGTTCCTCGTCAAGGAGATCCAGGCCTGCCGCCGCGGCGAGGTCGATGGCTTCGCCGGCGAGGAGTGCGACACGCTCGCCGACGAGATCGCGACCAAGCGCGGATACAGCAAGAGCGTCGCGGCGCTCGCCAAGATGCCGCCGATGGTCATGCTCTGCCACAGCCCGGTCTCGGACAAGGACCCCAAGGAGTGCGGCCGCCCCGGCACCGTCGCGCGCCTCGGCGACCTCCGCTACCAGCTCGTGACGAACGTCGCGACGCCCCAGACGAACTCGCCGTGGGGCATCATGAGCGACGCGAGCGACCCCATCACGGGTGAGAAGGTCGCGGCCTCGATCAACGTGTGGACCCACGTGAACGACCTGTTCGCGCAGGGCCTGGTCGACACCCTCCGCTACATCGGCGGCGAGCTCAAGACCGAGAACATCACCGACGGCACCTACGTCAACAACTGGGTCGAGGCCGCCAAGAAGATGGGCCAAGGCCAGATCTTCCCGCGCCTCACCGAGGACCAGGTCGACGACCGCATCGCGGCCGTGGCCGGCACCGACCGCGCGACGCTCCGCAAGGCGCACGCGGCCGTCATGGCTGCCAAGTCGCCGATGAAGTCGGCGAACAAGCCCCTCTCGGCCGACAACGCCAAGCTGGTGAAGTCGCTCCAGGAGGTCCTGCGTCGCGTCGAGAAGACGAAGGCGTCGATCGACGCCCCGTCGCACAACGCGCCCATCTACGAGGCCCGTCGCCAGCTCGGCGCCGGCACGCCGATGGAGGCCGCCGTCACCACGCCCGCCATGCAGCAGCTCGCGCTGAGCGGCTTCGGCGACCTGGCTGCCAACGCCAAGGGCGACAAGCTCGCCGCGGCGTCCATCTTCCAGGGGCTCAACCCGCAGTTCCGTCGTGAGCTCATCCAGCGCCGCGAGGCCGGACTGGCCGCGCGCGGCGTGTGCATCATGAACTTCGAGGCGGAGACCCCCCTCGGATACGTGGCGCTCTCCGACGTCCTCCAGCAGAAGTTCGGCAAGTTCAACCCTGCCGACAAGCTCGAGGTCCAGAGCCAGCGCGCCGAGAAGATGGCGGACTTCATCCGTCGTCGCGCTCAGTACGCCGTCATCTCGCACGAGATGGGTCACTCCTTCGCGCTCCGTCACAACTTCGTGAGCTCGTCGGACGCCTGGGGCTTCCGCCCGCAGTACTGGCAGCTCCGCACGAACGACAAGGAGCTCTCCGCCAAGGCCTGCCCGGCCAGCGGCTCGCCCACCGGCGAGGACTGCTCCGGTCCGCGCTGGCTCGACCCGGTCACGGCCAACGAGTCGCGCAACATCATCCAGATGTGGATGCAGTCGTCCACGATGGAGTACGCGGGTGAGCCCACCCAGGACTTCCTCGGTCTCGGCTCGTACGACTTCGGCGCGGCGCGCATGTTCTACGGCGACGCGGTCGCGGTCTACAAGGACCCGCGCTTCAACGCCAACCAGACGCCCGGCGCGTACGCGGCGGCCCACCAGAACGAGTTCGGTGGTCTGCTCGGCATCTCCTTCCGCGACGGCGGCCAGGAAGAGAAGCACTACTCCGAGATCGACGGAGTCGTGAACCTCATCGAGAGCTGCAAGCCCGTCACGGCGGCGTCCTTCAAGCCCGTCAACTGGAACGAGGAGAAGGACGGCGCGTGGAGCCCGCTGCTCGACGGCCACCTCGTCACCAACAAGGCCGGCGCCACCACGCGCTGCACGCAGCCCAAGGTCGACTACGTCCAGTGGGGCGCCATGAAGGAGTCGGGGGACCACCCCGCCTCGATCGACGCGACCGGTCGCGTTCGTGTGCCCCAGGGCTTCGCGAGCGACGAGTGGGCCGACCTCGGCAACGTGTCGGTCTTCCGTCACGACAACGGCGCGGACCTCTACGAGGTCATGCACTTCTGGATCGCCCAGGCCGAGGCGAACCACATCTTCACCAACTACCGCCGTGGCAAGCGCGACTTCAGCATCTGGGGCGCGTTCAACCGAGCCCTCGGTCGCTACCACGAGAAGATGCGCGACTCGGCCAAGGCCATCGGCCTCTACATCACGCTTGCGCGTGACACCGGCGCCATCTACGGCGCGGCGGACGACCCGGCGGGCTTCGTCGCGGAGGTCCTCAAGGCCAACGCGGCGCCCAACACGGTCGCCTCGGCCATCGCGTTCGACCACTTCTCGCGCGTCTTCTCCCGTCCTCAGGCGGGTGAGCACGGTCGCCTCGGCGGTCTGAACGACAACGTGTACTACTCGTGTGACGGAACGGGCTTCGCCCGCTGCGGCGCCGAGCTCCTCATCGCCAACGGCGTCACCGGCACCTTCGGCAACATCTCGATTGGCGGTCGCCCCATCGAGAACGCGCTCGCGCGTACCCAGGGCCGTGACTACGACCGCGACTACACGCTCAACGTGGGCTCGTACTACGAGAAGGCGTTCACCGCGATGCTCCTCACGGAGTCGGCGGACAACTTCATCAGCTCGAGCCGCGACGACTTCGTCGACCCGCGCTTCCGCTCGGTCTCCATCGCGGACGTGTTCCCCGACGGCGTCCGTCGCTGGCTGGCGAACAACCTCACGAACGACGAGCAGGTGAAGGGCGTCCGCGCGCTTCCCAAGGCTGCGGGCGGTCCGGACCTCGACCAGGGCTTCGCGACCATCGGCACCACGTCGTGGTGGCCCAAGGCGGGCATCCAGTCCTGCTTCCCGCAGGGCAACGCCATCTCGTGCGGCGACCCGACCAACCAGGGTCCGCTCGAGAACCCGCCTGGCGGCGCCGTCGTGATCTCCCCCGAGGTCGGCTGGGAGCAGCAGAAGTTCGCTGCCCTCTTCACCCTCCTCTACCTCCCCGAGAACCAGCAGCAGAACTGGCTCAACCAGATGCGTATCTGGGAGATCGGCGAGGAAGGCGATCCCGGCATCGAGAACCGCATCGAGTTCCACGACCCGAGCGGCAAGGTCTACGTGGCGCGCACGTACGGCACCGAGGTTCTCTTCGGCAAGACCGTGCAGAAGGGCATCGCGGCCCGCGTGCTCGAGTGGGCCAACGAGCTTCTGAACAACACGTACGTCACCACGGCGGTCGTGAAGAACGGAACCACCTGGTACATCCCGACGCTCGACGCCGGGGGCAAGCCGACCTTCAAGTTCGATCCGCAGCGTCGTGCCGCTCCGACGAGCTGCGAGGAGAGCAAGGACTGCGTCCGTCTGCAGTACTACACGTCGATGCCGCAGTTCCTCCGCGAGGCCCAGGCCTGGCTCGGGTTCACGCGAATCGGCGGGCTCCGCGGCGTGTACTGAGAAGACACGGGTAACAAAACCCTCGGACGCCTCGGCTCTTCGGAGTCGGGGCGTTCGTGTTTTGTCGGGGAGAAGGGGCACGGGCACGAGCACGAGCACGGGTACGGGCACGAGCACGAGCACGTGGCACG
>JAGQJA010000130.1 GCA_020430845.1 Myxococcales bacterium | reverse complement strand
CGCTCACGGTGCCGGGCAAGCTCCGCGGCTTCCTCTTGGTGATCACGTTGGCGCACGTCGTCGTCGTGGCGCCGATGCTGATCACGCTCGCGCTCGGCGCTCGGCCCCCGGTGGTCCCCCCGCGCGTGAAGTCGCTCGCGCCGGTAGGCGTGATCGTGGGCATCATGCTGCTCGCCGTCGCGTCGTTCGTCACGCAGCAACGGGGACTGATCTGACCCGGGATTCGACCCAGCGAGCGTCTCGTGATCCAGACGCGGGGGACCTACGGGCTGCTGCCCGGTCCCGTCTTGTTCGGATCGCAGGCGGCGTCCGCAGGGTCGCAGTAGAGGCTCGGCATCAGCTTGCCCGTCCACTTGGCGCGCAGCGTGGCGATGCTGTTGTTGTTGCCGGGATCGCTGTCCCAGAAGCTGAAGCCGAACATCTCGCGGTGGAACCATGGTCCGACGTGACCGCCCCAGAACCCCTCGGCGAGCAGCGTGTTGCAGAGCGCACGCGACCATTTGATCGACCACGGAATGTTCGACTTGGGCGCGGGGAAGACCCCCTCCGAGCCCTGCGTGGCGCTACACGCCGCGTGCCCGCCGGGGAGGTACGGCGCCTGATCGGCGAGCTCGGGAATGAAGCTCGCGCCACAGTGCGCGTTGCCAGAGCCCTGACAAGGTCCGGCGGCGGAGCCCAGCGTGCCGGGGTACTTCGCGTCCCAGAGCGTCGTGAACTTTCGCTCGTCGCCCCAGAGGCTGCGCGCGAACATGCAGTGGTCCTTCTTCACCTGGCGGTCTTCGGTCGTGTAGCCGATGAGCGCGCGCACGTGGTTGATCGCGATGCGGTGCCACTCGTCGATCTCGGCCTTCGTCGGGTTCTTGTTGTCCGCGAACGGCTTGTGTCGATAGAAGACCTCGCGGATTCCTCTCACGCGATCCACGCTCGGACAGATGGCGGCTGCGAAGTCTGCCTTGCTCATTCGTGACGGGTTGTAGATCGTCCCGTCCCACGTCGCGGCGGCCCAGTCGCTCGGGCTGATCCAACCGACCCCGTCGGGATCGTGCGCCGAGTTGGTGCCACCCTCGAACGGCTTGGAGGCGAACGTGTCCCACTTCGCCTGGTTCGGCGTGTACTGCAGGAGCGAGCCGGCCGCTCCATCGCCCTGTCCACCGCCGTTGCCATTGCCCCCACCGGTGCCGTTGCCCGAGCCGGCGTTCGGATCGCCGTCGCCGTTGCCGGAGCCCGAGTCCGAGCAGGCGACGACGCCGAGACCAAGCAAGCTCACCGCCACCAACCGGTTCAGCGTCTTCAATGGCGTCGCCTTTCGCTGTGGAGTCGGGCCGAGCGCGCCGCACGCGCTCCGCGCCTCATGCAAAGGTTAGCAGGTGATNNTTCGCGCGTCGTGCTCGGAACCGACGCCTGGCTGGTACAGTCCTCGGTATGGCCGATGACGCATACGAGGATCTGCCGGGGCCCAAGGTCATCGAGACGCGCAAGACGGGCGTCTGGCTGCTCCAGAACCCGTCGACGAACCAGGCGACCGCGTTCGGCCGCGACCAGCGCGACGAGCTGCACCTGCGCGGCATGGTGCCTTATCGCGTGACGACGCTCGCGGAGCAGGCGACGGCGGCGATCGCGCAGAACCGCGCGAAGGCGACGCCGCTCGAGAGATACATCGGCATGGCGAGCCTGCACGATCGCAACGAGGTGCTCTTCTACCGCGTGCTCGTCGATCACCTCGCGGAGCTCATGCCGATCGTCTACACGCCGACCGTCGGCGAGGCGTGCCAGAAGTTCAGCCAGATCTACCGCAGCGCGCGCGGCCTCTGGATCACGCCGGACGACGTGGGCGACATCCCGCGCGTCCTCCGCAACTCGCCGTATCACGACATCCGCTTGATCGTCGCGACGGACAACGAGCGCATCCTCGGCCTGGGGGA
>JAGQJA010000129.1:23589-27588 GCA_020430845.1 Myxococcales bacterium | reverse complement strand
CCGCTCGAGAACTTCACGCCGTACGTCACCCTCTACAGGCCCAAGGGCTGCGACAAGTGCGCGCAGACGGGCTTCATGGGGCGCCGGGGCATCTACGAGCTGATGATGATGGATGACGTCATCGGGCCGCTCATCCTCAAGAACTCGGACGCGCAAGCCGTCAAGCGCGCGGCCATCGACCAGGGCATGGACAGCCTCCGCGACGACGGGGCGCGTAAGGTGCTGGCCGGCCTCACGAGCGTCGAAGAGGTGCTCGTCGCGACGCAGGAGGACATCGAGGTCGAGCCCGAGCGACCCAGCATACGCAACGTGCGGGTGTAGCCGATGGCGGTCTTCGAATACCGAGGCATGCTCGTCGCGACCGGGAAGCAGATCACCGGTGTGCGCGACGCCGACAACCCGAAGGTCCTGCGCACGCTGCTCAAGCGCGAGGGCGTGCTCCTCACGGAGGCGACCGAGGAGAAGGGCGGCAAGGACACCGGCCGCAAGGTGGAGTTCGGGGCGTTCTTCCGTCGCGTGACGGCCAACGACATCGCGATGACGACGCGCCAGCTCGCGACGCTCGTGGGCGCGGGCATCCCCCTCGTGGACTCGGTCACGGCGCTCATCGAGCAGGTCGAGAAGGAGGCCCTCAAGAAGGCCCTTTCGTCGGTGCGCGACCGCCTCAACGAGGGCACGTCGCTCGCCAAGGCGCTCGAGCAGCACGGCACCATGTTCCCGGCGCTCTACGTGAACATGGTCGCGGCGGGCGAGGCCTCGGGCACGCTCGAGACGGTGCTCGACCGCCTGAGCGACTTCATGGAGAACCAGGCGCGCCTGCGCGGCAAGGTGGGCTCGGCGCTCGCCTACCCGATCCTGATGCTCATCATGGGCACCGTGCTCATGGCGGTCATGATGGTGGCCGTCGTGCCCAAGGTCACCAACATCTACACGAGCCTCGACCGCGCGCTGCCTTGGTACACGTCGGTGCTCATCTTCGTGTCGAACACGCTCTCGTCGAACGAGATGCTCGGCTTCGTGGCCACGGTCGTCACGCTCATCTTCACGCGCAAGGCGCTCACCCCCGGGGCCAAGCGCACCGCGTGGACCGCCGCGGCGGCGGTCGCGGGCACGTGCCTCGTGGGCTTCGCGTTCGTCGTCGCCTCGATGACGTCGTACTTCATCGGCGTCGGCATCGGCGTCGTGATCGGCTTCGGCCTCGCCCGCCTCATCGCGTGGTTGGGGACGCCCGCGGGCACGCTCTACTTCGACGGGCTCAAGCTGCGGCTCCCGCTCTTCGGCGTGGTGTTCCGCATGCTCGCCGTGTCGCGCTTCTCGCGCACGCTCGCGACGCTGCTCAAGAGCGGCGTGCCGCTGCTCAAGGCGATGGACATCGTGCGTCACGTCATGGACAACGCGATGCTCTCCAAGATCGTCGAGGACGCCACGAGCTCCATCCGCGAGGGTGAGTCCATCGCCGGGCCCCTCAAGCGGAGCAAGCAGTTCCCGCCCATCGTGGTGCACATGATCGCGGTCGGCGAGAAGAGCGGCCAGCTCGAGACGATGCTCGAGAACGTCGCCAAGGCGTACGACTCGCAGGTCGAGGTGCGCGTGCAAGCGATGACCGCGCTCCTCGAGCCGCTCATCATCGTGCTCATGGGCGGAGGGGTCGGGTTCATCGCGTTCTCGATCCTCATGCCCCTCATCCAGATGAACGACTTCGTCCAGTGAGCGATCCCAGTGGCCAAGAAGCGAGAATCGCAGGTGTTCTTTCCGTGGGAGCGGCGCCGCGTGGCGTGGCTCAGCCGCAGGAGGGCGCGCGTCATCGCGGGGGCCGTGGCCGTGGTCGTCGTCCTCTTGTGGATCCGTTCACGGGAGGAGCACGCCGCGAGCGTCCGCGCGACGCGCGCCACGATCACGTCGGCTATGCGGGCCGTGTCGGCCTATCGCGCCGACCATCAGGGCGCGTGCCCGAAGGACATCCCGGCGCTGGTGGCGGCGGGGTACGCACGAGATACGCTCGTGGACGCGTGGGGGCGCCCGCTTCGGCTCGCGTGCCCGGGGCGGCGAGATCCCCAAGGTTTCGAGATCTCGAGTGATGGGCCCGACGGGATCCCCGGAGGGCTGGACCGTGTCGAATGAGGAGCACAAAGCCGTGACCAGAGGAATGAACATGACATCGATGATCCGCCGGGCCCGCCTCCGCGCAGCAGCGCGCGGCGTCACGCTCATCGAGATCCTGATCGTGCTCGCGATCATCGGACTCATCGCGGGCGGCGTTGCGGTCGTCGCCATCCCCAAGTTCCAGCAGGCGCGCATCGACCAGGCCAAGATCGATCTGCGCACCATCCACCCCGTCGCCGAGAAGTGGCGCATCGACCACGTCGGGGAAGAGTGCCCCACCGTCGAACGTCTCCGAGCAGAGCGCGAGCTGTCGACGGCGGCCAAGCTGAGCGACCCGTGGGACAGCCCCTACAAGATCTTCTGCGGCGACGACGAGGTCATCGTCTCGAGCTTCGGCCCCGATCGCAAAGAGGGGACGCAAGACGACATCCGCATTCCGGAGGCGATCGCGCCCGGCAAGTGAGCCCCAACCCCCCCGAGAAGTTGCAGTGCCCGTGATCCCATCCAGAATCCGACGTCGACAGAGCGCGCTCGCACGTGGGCTCGCGCTGATCGAGATCCTCGTCGTGATGGCGATCATCGCGATCGTGTCGGGGGCGGTGATCGCGGGCTCGGGCCAGCTCGCCTCGGCGCGGCTGCGGCACTCTTCGGTGCTCATCACGAGCGCCGTGCGCGTCGCCTACTCGCGCGCCTCGGCCACGTCCAAGAGCATGCGGCTCGTCTTCGACTTCGAGTCGAGCGAGCTGTGGCTCGAAGAGGGCGACCAGCCGATGCTCGTGCAGTCCAAGGACACGAGCGCCGCGGGCGGGGCCGAGGCCGTGACCGAGGCAGAGAAGGCGGCCGTCCAGGAGAGCTCGCGCATCGTCAAGGGCCCGCAGGCCCCCAAGGCGCGCTTCAAGGAGATCGACCCGTCGGGGATCGCGACCAGCCAGGCGGGCAAGGGCCACAAGAAGCTCGAGCGCGGCATCAAGTTCCGCTCCGTCGAGACGCAGCACGACGACGCCCCCCGCACCGAGGGCCGCGCGTACCTGTACTTCTGGCCCGGCGGCATGGCGGAGCGCGCATCGATCCAGCTCTCGATCGGCGACTCGAAGGAGGACATCGACACGACGTCGCTCATCGTCTCGCCGCTCACCGGGCGCGTCACCATCAAGCCCGGCGCCGTCGAGCTGGCCAAGCCCGAGGACGACAAGGAGCCTTCGGAGCGCGAAGACCCCGGGGGAGGCTTCTGATGGCGCGCCAGCACACACGCATCGCGGGCTTCTCGCTCCTCGAGGTCATGGTCGCGATCGCGATCCTCGGCCTCACGCTCACGGTCATCCTCTCGGCGCAAGGCGGCCTCGCGGCCAGCAACCGCGCCGCCTCGAACATCGGCACGGCCGTCACGCTCGGCCGCTGCAAGATGACCGAGGTCGAAGAGAAGATGCTCAAGTTCGGCTTCCCCGAGCTCGACGCGAACGACACCGAGCAGCCGTGCTGCGACGAAGAGGCCCGCGAGGGCTTCTCGTGCGACATCAAGGTCGAGAAGGTGATGCTGCCCAACATGCAGAGCGGCAACTCGCTCGGCGACGGCGGCGCGCTCGTGGGCGCCAACGGCAGCGACCCCGGCTCGTCGGGCGGCCTCGGAGGGCTCGGCGCGCTCGCGTCGGGGCAGGGCCTGAGCCTCGACGGCGGCCTGCAGGGCATCGGCTCGCAGCTGCAGGGTCAGGTGGGCGGCGGCGGCGCGGCCGGCCTCGTCTCCATGGTGATGGGCATCGTGTATCCGTCGATCAAGCCCATGTACGAGGCGTCCATCCGCCGCGTCACGGTCGCCGTGAAGTGGAAGGAGGGGCCCAACGTGCGTGAGTTCGCGCTCACGCAGTTCCTCACCCAGCCGCAGCGCTCCGGCTTCGTCGG